>JAFGIR010000475.1 GCA_016929515.1 Pirellulales bacterium
CGGCATCGCCAAGGGCTCCGGCATGATCGCGCCGAACATGGCCACGATGCTCGGATTGATCCTTTGCGACGCGCCGCTGGAAAAAGACTCCGCTCAGTCGATGCTTCGCGAAGTGGCCGACGAGAGCTTCAACTGCATCAGCGTCGAAGGGCACGTCAGCACCAACGACACGCTTCTGCTCCTGGCCAACGGCCAGGCGGGCGGCCCCGTGCTGGCCGGTGATGATTTGTCGGCCTTCCGCAAGGCGTTGGCCGAAGTCTGTGTCGAGCTGGCCCGATCGATTCCCGACGACGGCGAAGGCGCGACCCATCTGATCACGATCGACGTCGCCGGCTGCGCCGACCGAGAAGCCGCGAAGCGGATCGCCAAAACCGTCGCCGACAGCGCCCTGGTCAAAACGGCAATCGCCGGCGCCGATCCCAACTGGGGCCGCATCGTCTCGGCGGCCGGCTATGCGGGCGTGCCATTCGATCCGGCGGGCGTCAACCTGAAAGTCAACGGCTTCGTGCTCTTCGACCAAGGGGCTCCGGCCAATTTCGACGCCCCAGCGGTCTCCGACTCGATCCGCGACCATCGAGAAACCCATATCGAACTGACGTTCCGCGAAGGAACAGCCGGCGCGCGATTCTGGACGTGCGATCTGACCACCGAGTACGTTCACATCAACGCCGATTACCACACGTAGGGCGAGAGGAACGCATGCAGTCGGCTTGGAGCCATCTTCGCATCGGCCTATGTATTCTTGCGATTGTCTTTGTCGCGGGCGTGACCGGCTATCGGCTTTTCGGCTGGAGCCTGGTCGATTCCATCTATATGGTCGCCCTGCTTCTCTCGACGGTCGGCCTCGAGGAACCCCACGACCTGTCCGCCTATCCGGCCATGGAGATGTTCACCGTCGTGATCATGGTCTTCGGCGTCTCCACTGCCCTGTATATCATAGGAGCCTTTGTACAGATGATGACACAAGGCGAAATTAATCGTGCCCTGGGCATTCAACGCGTCAATCGCGAAGTCCGGCGACTGAACGACCACATCATCATCTGTGGCTTCGGCCGCATGGGCGAAATCCTGGCCGAGCAACTCCAGCGACAGAAACAATCGTTCGTCATTGTCGACAACGACGCCGATCGAATCGCCGAGGCGGGCCAACTCGGTTATCTCGCGCTAAACGCCAACGCGAGCGAGGAAGACGCCCTGCGGTCGGTCGGCATCGAAAGGGCCAAAACCCTGGTCACGACCCTCCCCCAAGACGCCGACAACGTATTTATCACGCTGACCGCCCGAAACCTCAACCCAACCATCCACATCATCGCGCGCGGCGAGTTGCCCTCCACCGAAAAGAAATTGATCCAAGCCGGCGCTAATCGCGTGGTGCTGACCGCCGCGACGGGGGCCATGCGAATGGCCGCCATGATTACTCGACCCTCGGTCGTCGAATTGGTCGAACTGGTCGCCGGCCGCCACGTGGCCGAAGTGGAAGTCGACGAAATCGCCTTGCCCGACGGGTGCAAGCTCGTCGGCGCCACGCTCGGCACGTCGCACATCCGCAGCCGCAACGGCCTGCTGATCGTCGCGGTCCGGCGAAGCGACGACCAGTTGCTCTTCGCTCCCGGCGCCGACATGGTCTTCGAGGCCGGCGATCATGTCATCGTGATGGGCCATCTGACCGACATCGAACGTTTCCGCGAGCAGTACGGCGTTTAGTAGCCGTCTGGAAACCCCCGATGGTTGGGGCACAACGCGAGCGCCAACACGGAGGCCTCGTTTCCCCCGCCGCCCTGGTTGTCGGAAGGAGCCGCGACCGGTTGCCGGAAGCCTCTACAACCGGCTTGGCCGGCAGGGACGGCGGATCGTCACAAGAAAAATTGACAGTTTTCCAAGACTATCTAAACATCGTATTTTGACATTTGCCTGATCAATGATAGGCTTCTATTGAGCGGGCGGTTGCAGGGCGAAAGCCGGCACTGCCCGTGGCAAATACGGCTTTCTCACCCCCGTGTTTGGGGCAGGGCCATCCCGGTCGGGGTGGCCCTGCTCTGTTTTCTTGCCCCGTGCTGGGCGACCGCTCCCGCGTGCCGCGTCTTCTTCCAAGAATTGTCCCTCGGCAACACGAAACTTTGGTTGACAAATTGGTCGATGGTGTCTTAAAACGTGGCGTGAGCCCAAGTGGCTGCTGTTGAAGTTGGGACGAATTTCGAGTGAAGAACAAATTGCCTGGAGAGGGTCGAGTTATGTTGTTGGAAATCACTACCGGCGTGACAACTCTGGAGAAGATGGCCATGGTTCCGCTGTCGATGTCGCGCGACGCCATGGCCAACCCCGGTCAATGCGTGAGCCAGCACGCCTACGATAGTCCCAATGACGACTTTGATGACGACTACGACGACGATTTCGACGACGATTTCGACGAAGACTTCGACGACGATTTCGACGACGATTTCGACGAGGACCAGGACGACGACGACGACGAAGAAGACTTCGACGACGAAGACGACGAGCTGTAACGGCCAGCCCAACGGCTGCCGTCTGGAACTTGCATAACCAGGAAGTTGGCTCTTACATGTTAGAACTTGCGGACCAGATCAACCAAGCCGTCAAAGTCGTCCGAAATCATTGGCCCAAGGAACCACGAGTCGGGATCATCCTCGGCACGGGCTTGGGGAGTATCGCCGAGCAGATCGAAACCGAAACGACGATCGACTACGACGACATCCCCCATTTTCCGCGATCCACGGCGATCGGACACGCGGGCCAGTTGGTCTGCGGCCAACTCCAAGGCCAAGCCGTCGTGGCGATGGAAGGCCGCTTTCACGCCTACGAAGGCTACTCCTACGGCCAGATCACGTTCCCGGTCCGCGTGATGCGGGCACTGGGCGCCGAACTGCTGCTCGTCTCGAATGCCTGTGGCGGAATCAACCCGCAATATGCCGCCGGCGACATCATGGTCATCGAAGACCATCTCAACCTAATGAACGGGAATCCGTTGATCGGGCCAAACGACGACGCGTTGGGGCCGCGGTTCCCGGATATGAGCACGCCTTACGATCCGGCGTTGATCGACCACGCGTTGGAGATCGCCCGTCGCGAAAACTTCGCCGCTCACAAGGGCGTTTACGTGGCCGTCACCGGGCCGAATCTCGAAACCCGAGCCGAGTACCGTTTTCTCCGGACCATCGGCGCCGACGTGGTCGGCATGTCCACCGTGCCCGAGGTCCTCGTGGCCGTGCATGCGGGGATGCGGGTGTTGGGCCTGTCGGTCATCACCGACCTTTGCCTGCCCGACTGCCTCAAACCAACCGGCATCGACGAGATCCTGGCCGTGGCGGCCAGCGCCGAGCCGAAGCTCCGCGCGATTGTCCTGGGCATTCTGGGAAGTGTGTAGAGGCGACCCTCGTTTCGCGCACGCTCTCCGATCCGTGGATCGCTCGCCCACCCGAAATCGCACAAAAAAGAAAGGGAAGGGCCCCCGGGGGGACAACCTTCCCTTGACCTGTTTCGATCGCCACACAAGGCGTTTCCGCCTTGCGCCGGCGACAAACTACTTGGCTTCTTCTTCGGGAGTGGCGGGCTCGGCGGGAGCGGCGCCCTCTTCA
>JAFGIR010000476.1 GCA_016929515.1 Pirellulales bacterium
CCCGTGCTGATCGATCTGCCGAAGGACGTGCAGATGGCCCAGACCGTGCCCGACTACGACGTCCCGATGGACCTGCCCGGCTATCGCGTCGAGCATTTGCGATCGCGGCCCGAACAGATTGCCCAGGTCGCGGCGGCCATCCAGCGCGCGAAGCAACCGGTGATCTACGCGGGCGGCGGCGTGGTCGCCAGCGACGCCAGCGAGGAGTTGACCGAGTTGGCCCGAAAACTGCGTATTCCGGTCACGACGACGTTGACCGGGTTGGGTGGTTTTCCGGGCGACGACGAGTTGGCCTTGGGCATGCTCGGGATGCACGGCACGGTCTACGCGAACTACGCGGTGAACGAGGCCGATCTGTTGCTGGCCTTCGGCGTGCGTTTCGACGATCGGGTGACCGGCAAGGTCGAGGCGTTTGCCGAGCGGTGCAAGATCGTCCATATCGACGTCGACCCGTCGGAGATCAACAAGATCAAGGCCGCGCACATTCCGATCGTCAGCGACGTGAAGTACGCCCTGCGTCAACTGCTCAAGGTGGCCAAGCCGTCCGGCGATTTGGACGAGTGGCACAAGAAAATCGCGACGTGGAAAAAAGAAGACCCGCTGGAGTTCGACCACGATTCGCCGAACATCCTGGCGCAGCACGCGATTCACACGCTCTGGGAGCTCACGAAGGATCGCGACCCGATTATCGCCACGGGCGTGGGCCAGCATCAGATGTGGGCGGCGCAGTTTTTCAAGTTTCGTAGGCCGGGCCGCTGGCTTTCGAGCGGCGGGCTGGGAACCATGGGATTCGGTCTGCCGGCGGCGCTGGGCGCCAAAGCGGCCCATCCCGACCGGCTGGTCATCAATATCGACGGCGACGGCAGCCTGTTGATGAACATCCAGGAAATGGCCACGAGCTATTGCGAAAAACTGCCCGTCAAGGTCATGTTGTTGAACAACATGCACCTCGGCATGGTCGTGCAATGGGAAGACCGATTCAACGCGGGCAATCGGGCCCACACCTATCTGGGGCACATCGACGACCCCGAGGCCATCGGCCAGGGCGACGGAATCGGGCCCGAGCATCGCTATCCCGACTTCGTCGAGATCGCCAAGGGGTTCCACTGGGGTGGTCGCCGGGTGTGGGAAAAGGCCGAGCTGGCCGACGCGATTCGCGAGATGATCGATGCGCCCGGCTCCTTCGTGCTCGACGTGCAAGTGCCCTATCAGGAACACGTGTTGCCGATGATTCCGGCCGGCATGACGGTCGGCGACTTGATTCGGGAGTGAGAGAAGCGGGGTTGGGGATTTCGGGATTTCGGGACTTGGGATTTCGGAGGGTGGCTGGGGCATAGCGCAGCGGTGCCCCAGGATGTACGCCAGGTCGTGACCCGGCACCAAGACGATTGGAAGCAGCTCAATGATTGATCCCATCGTGGAAGAAGTCCGCCGCCACCGCATGGAGCACACCCAAAAATTTGGCGGCGACCTGAATCTGATCTGCGAAGATTTGCGACGCATCCAGCGAGAATCGGGCTACGAGGTTGTTCGTCGGCCGCCGAAGTTGCTTCCACCAAAGACAGATCTCAAGGGAGGAACACGGGGGCCGTCGTAGATTTCTAGAAGGGCAGAATGCCCCGATCCCGTTCGGCCCGGCTGTCGCGTGACCAGTTCTTTGGAAGGTAGGCAAATGGATTACGGGCAAGAAGACCTTAAACGCCGTTTTCAGCTTATTCAGCGCGACCGTGACAAGAGCGGTTTCGTAGTTTCCATCAAACTCCGCGTGCCCCATTGCTTCTGTCGTGAACATCATGCTCCGGCCGCAAATCGTCTTATTGACGATTACCGAGCACGCCACCCGCTTGACACAAGAGACTGTATTTATGTTGAACATGAGAGCGGTCCGGAACTAATACTCTATCTTGGCCTGGGTGTTGCCGGTTTGGGATTGGCACGCGAGAGTCTCTCGCTTCTCAAGAGTGCCATCGAACTAGTTACTGCCATTTTGAAGGCGCGATGTGAGGGCCGGAAACAAGGTGACAGTCAGCATGGCCCCCTTGTGGTTGTTGTGCAGGGATTTGGCCCCGATGATACATTCTACGAAAAGCAAGCTATTCATGCAGACCCTGAAGATCCACCAACTGAGAAGGATGTCGAAGAATCCTTAAACGATGTAATTCAGTTGATTGCGGAAGAAAGGGCACGGTCGGGTGGCACGCCCTGAGGCACAAAGGGCGTGGTTGTCGCCATCAGAGACCGGCTCTTCTTGACGCGCCCGCCGGATCATGCGAAATTTGGCGTGGGCAACAATCGCCACTGCCAACCCGCGACCACTGGAAGGGGAACATCCACCGTGCCTACACTCAAGCGCGTTCTGGTTACCGGCGGGGCCGGGTTTCTCGGGTCGCATCTCTGCGAGCGGCTGGTCGACCAGGGGCATGACGTTATCTGTCTCGACAATTTCTTCACCAGCCAGAAGTCGAACATTGCCCATCTGTTGGATCGGTCCAACTTCGAGCTCGTGCGCCACGACGTCACGCTGCCCGTCTTTCTCGAAGTCGATGAAATCTACAATCTGGCGTGTCCCGCCGCGCCGGGCCACTATCAGTACAACCCGATCAAAACGCTCAAGACCTCGGTGCTCGGCGCGATCAACGTGTTGGGCATGGCCCGGCGATGCCGCGCGAAGGTGTTGCAGGCCTCGACGAGCGAGATTTACGGCGAGCCCGAAGTCCATCCCCAGCCCGAAACCTATCGCGGCGCCGTCAACACGCTCGGCCCGCGCGCGTGTTACGACGAGGGCAAGCGGGCGGCCGAAACGCTCTTCATGGACTATCACCGCATGAACCGCGTCAACATCCGGATCGTGCGGATCTTCAACACCTATGGGCCGAGAATGCACCCGTTCGACGGCCGGGTCGTCTCGAACTTCATTCGCCAGACGCTCGCCGGCGAGGACCTCACCATTTTCGGCGACGGCCGGCAGACCCGCTCGTTCTGCTACCGCGACGATCTGGTCGAGGGAATGATCCGGATGATGAACGGGCCGGACGATTTCATCGGGCCGGTCAACCTGGGCAACCCCGACGAATTCTCGATTCTCGAACTGGCCGAACTGGTGATCGAGCTGACCGGCTCGACGTCGAAGTTGGTCCACCAGCCGTTGCCGGCCGACGACCCGACGCAGCGCCAGCCCGACATCACGCTGGCGAGGAACCGTCTGGACTGGCAGCCGACCGTGGCGCTGCGCGAAGGACTGGTCAAAACGCTCGATTGGTTCCGCACAATCGACCCGAGCCACTACCGCCCGCCGACGCCGAATTATTCGTAGGCGTTTGGTTGAATGGCCCGGCGCTAAACGAGACGCCATGGGCAGCGGCGCGTGATCACCGGCGCGGCCGCGATTGCCGCGGAACGGTTTGCTGGGGTTGGTTGCCGCCGTCATTCGATTGCGGCAGGAGATTCCCCCATTGCTGCCGGGCGTTGCGTCCGAAGGTCTGTCGTGGGCGAGCGCCGCCGGCGAGCGTCTTGTCGAACCGTCCGACCTGGCTGTGGACGGTCGTTCCCTGGTACTCCAAAAGCGACGTGAACGTCTTGTCGTTGACGTAGCGAATCGACACGTTCTCGAGGCCCAACTCGGTGGTGGTCTTCCGGCCGTCGCCGGCGGCGGCCAAGAAATCCCGCAAGTCGTTCGGCGTTGCGGCGGGCGGCTGCTTGTCGGTCTGGCCGACGGTGGCGTCGATGGCCGCCGAGCGAATCAGCCGTGGCTTGAGTTTGGCGAACAGCAAGCTCGAATGAAACACGTGCACGGCGGTCACTTTGCCGTCCACGGCGTAGGCCAGTCCCAGCGGGCAGGCCAGCTCGCTGCCCACCTTGGCCAGTGCCTTCTCGTATCCGCCGAGAAGATCCTTGACCTCGGTGTCCGCGAGTTCCTCGTTGAGGCTCGACGTGCGGCTTGGCTTGGCCGCGGTCCCGGCCGCCGCCGAGGCCTTCTCGCGCAGGACCGACTTGTAGCGCGAGACCGATCCCCAGACGGCACGCTGCGCCCCGACATTCAAGGCTTGCTGCGAGGCGTTCGGCGCCAGGTTGTTGCCGGGCATGAACCGCTTGCCACCGCTCCATCGGCTTTGCTCGACGCAGAACGACGGCAGCACGGCATACTTGGTCCCCGGCGGAATGACGAGGCTCGATTCGAGCGTTCGGTCCTGCTTGCCGCCGGTGACCAACTCGCCCGCGATGAGAAACAGAGGTTGGTCGCCCGTGTAACTAATCGCCAGTTGCCGGACCTGTTCGTTCTTGGCCTCGGTGATCTCGACCAGCTTGGCCTTGGCCGCTTCGTCGAGGGTCAGATAGTCGACCTGGCGCTCGGGGCGTTCCGACCGGTAGAGCACGAAGACGGTCAGATTCTTGTGCGTCTGTGGCTCGCTGATTCGCAGTTCGCCCATGCCGGGCACCTTGACCAGCTCGGCCGACGCCGCATCTTGGGCCGTGCCCAAGGCCAGACCGACGGCCACGCAAATGGCCCACACCGTGAGAAACGTCATTTTCATCGCTCAACTCCTTTGTTCACCGGGGACGGCCTGCGGGGGCAGGTCATGGAACCAAACCGCGATTACCCTTATACGACCGGCGTGGCGAAACCGTGCGGAAGCAATCCGGACCAGCCCGGCGCCGGGACGCTCTGTTGATTGACAACGCGCGTATCGACACGTACCAGTGGGACGATTCGACCACACGGGAAGTTCCCTCAACGATGAGCGAAGCACCGGGCCGGAGTTGGGAGAATAGGCAATTTGCCTGGCTCGTTAGCGGGTGTTGTCCTTCGGGGTTGCCCTTGACGCAATTGCCCAGCTTGCTACACTCCGGCCGCTCCCTGTCGCACGGGGGGTCTTGTCGATTCGCTCCTTCTCGAACGTTGCACAACCAAGCAGGGCACGGCTCATGATGCGGCACCGTGGTCACGTGACGGTTTGCCTGGTTCTGTTGGTCTCGTCGGCCGGGTGCATGAGTTCGCGCTGGGCCATGGACGATCCGGACTACGCCGCCAAGTACGGCAAACCGTACGGCGACGACAAGGTCTGCCGCATGGCCAAACAAATCGTCGACGCGCGTCACGTCGGCGGCAAAGGCGGTCTTTACGTGGGCGGCGCTTTGCAGGGCGATCCGCTGAGCATCGGCGGACAACTCGGCGGGTTCGGGTATGCGACGCCGAGTATTTCCGGACATGCGGCGTTGGCCGGGCTGGCCGGAA
>JAFGIR010000477.1 GCA_016929515.1 Pirellulales bacterium
GATCTCAAATCGTTCTGTGCGAACGAGATCCTTCGCTGCGCTCAGGATGACAATCAGCGGCTCGCGAGGTTTTCGGATAGGTCCTTAGTACGTTTCACACTTTTTTTTACCGGAGTTCACCTTTCGGGAGACACCAACCATGGCGAAGAAGATGGAAGCGCTGGGCATGATCGAGACCAAGGGGTTCGTCACCCTGGTCGAGGCCAGCGACGCGATGATCAAAGCGGCTAACGTCGAGTTCCTCGGCTGGGACAAGGTCGGCAGCGGCATGGTCACCGCGTTTGTCACCGGCGACGTCGCGGCCGTCAAGGCGGCCACCGATGCCGGCGCCGCCGCCGGCGGCCGGATGGGCGAAGTGGTCAGCGTCCAGGTCATTCCTCGACCGCACGACGATCTCGACGTTTGCCTCAAGTATCTCGGCGGACGGCCCGCCAAGAGCGCCAAGTAGGCCGCGTGCCGACACGCACCATAAAACCCACGGTGGGCACGGCCCACCCCAGCCGGTTGCCGGCCAACCGGCGCCACCTCGAAACACAATCAAACATTCACCTTCACTGAACAAGGAATAACCAACCATGCAAGACGCCATTGGACTGTTGGAAACCAAGGGCCTCGTCGCCCTGGTCGAGGCGACCGATGCGATGGCGAAAGCCGCCAACGTACAGATAATCAAGCGAGTCGATATCGGCGGCGGGCTGGTCACCACCGTCGTCCGCGGCGACGTGGGCAGTGTCCGCGCGGCCGTCGAAGCCGGAGCGAACGCGGCCAGCGGCGTTGGCGAACTGATCGCCAGCCACATCATCCCCCGGCCCGCCGACGGAGTGGTCGACGCCTATTTGAAGTGAGCCGACCGGTCCACTCGCTTGGCGCCTGACAAGGAAGGAAGAAACACGATGAAGATACTCGTGGCCAATTTGGGCTCGACGAGCTTCAAGTATCGTCTTCTCGACATGGAGGACGAACGTCAGTTGGCCTACGGCGCGATCGATCGCATCGGGGCGCCGGAGAGCCTGTGCAAGGTCGCTATCGGTGGGCATCAACACGAGCGAACGCTCCACGTGCCCAACCATGCCGAAGCGGTCCGGCAATGCCTGGCCCAACTCACCGACCCAGCGACCGGCTGCCTCGAAAACGCGGCCGAAGTCGCCGCGATCGGTTTCAAGGCCGTGCACGGCGGGAAGTACAGCGGGGTGCAGCGTGTTTCGGCCGAGTTGCTCGACGAAATGGAAAAGATGAATCATCTCGCGCCTGCCCATAACCCACCCTATATCGCCGCCATGCGCCAGCTCAACGACCAACTGCCCGACATCCCGCTGGTCGCGGCGTTCGAGACGGGCTTCCACCAGACGATTCCCGACCGCCATCGATACTACGCGGTGCCCTACGAGTGGGCCCACGACGCGCTGATCCAACGCTGGGGGTTCCACGGCGCCAGCCATCGCTACATCGCTATCCGAACGGCCGAGCTAATCGGGCGAAACGACCTGCGGATCATCTCCTGCCACTTGGGAGGATCGAGTTCGATCTGTGCCATTCGCGACGGACAAAGCGTGGCCAACAGCTTCGGAATGAGCCCCCAAAGCGGATTGCCCCACAACAATCGCGTCGGCCTGTTCGATCCGTTCGCGCTGCCGGGCATCATGCGTCACACGGGCAAGTCGCTCGACGAGCTGCTCGACATACTCGCCTCGCAAGGCGGGCTCCTGGGACTCAGCGGCACCAGCGGCGACCTGCGCGACGTCGAACAAGCGGCCGCCGGAGGCGACGCCCGGGCACAGTTGGCCGTCGACGTGCTGGTGACCGAAGTGCGTCACTACCTGGGTGCCTACATGGTCGAGTTGGGCGGCGTCGATGCCATTGTCTTCACCGGCGGAATCGGCGAGAACCGCGACGCGTTTCGGGCCGCGGTTTGCCGCGACTTGGAGACGTTCGGCATCGTCCTCGACGAGCAGGCCAACCGCCAGGCCCAAGGCGAGGCGAAAATCAGCACCGACGACAGCCGCGTGGAAATCTGGATCGTGCCGACCAACGAGGAATTGATCGTCGCAAGACAAACCAAGGAGTTGCTTTCAAGGTAGGGTGGGCACCGCCCAAGAACTTAAGAAACAATGCGTTCACGACCGTCGGGCACGGCCCGGCTCACGTTAAAGGACATGAACCATGTTCGTCGGCAAAGTCACCGGCTCGCTCGTTTCGACCCAGAAGATCGACACGATGCGGGGCCAAAAAATGCTTCTGGTCGAGCCTTACTGTCTCGACAAGGAAACCCAGACCGTGCTGTCCACGATCGGCAAGACGTTCGTGGCCGTCGACACGGTCGGCGCGGGCGAGGGCGAGTTCGTCCTGGTCGTCCAGGGTTCGAGCGCCCGGCTTACGCCCGAAACGAAGAACCTGCCGGTCGACGCCGCGATCGTCGGCATCGTCGACACGGTGCACGCCAAGCAAAAGTGCGTCTATTCGAAAGAGGATAACAACCAGTAGGGTGCATGAAAAGCACGAACCAAAAATAAGACTCGCCGATGCGTGCTCTTCACGCATCCTGCAATTTTCGAAAAACACACACGGGTAGGAACCATGCAAGTTGACCAGACCCTCATCGAGAACGTCGTCCGGCAGGTCCTCGACCGCCTGGATACGACCGGCGCGTCGAGTCCCGTCTCGGGCAACGGCCGCCCACGCCGTTACGGTTTGTTCACCGACGCCAACGAGGCCGTCGCCGCGGCCCGCGACGCGTTCGAACAGCTCTCGCGCATCACGCTCGAAGGCCGCAAACGGATCATCGAACACATCCGCCGCATCTCGATCGACCAGTCGGTCGAGCTGGGCACGATGGAGATGGAAGAAACGAAGATCGGCCGGCTGCGGCACAAGATCGAAAAACAACGCAACGTCGGCGCGTCCACGCCCGGCGTCGAGTTCCTCCGTAGCGAGGTTTTCAGCGGCGACCATGGGCTGGCCGTGATCGAACACGGTCCGTTCGGCGTGATCGCCGCCGTGACGCCCGTCACCCACTCGTTGCCCACGATCACCTGCAACGCCATCACGATGATCGCCGCCGGCAACACGTTGGTCATCAACCCACATCCCAGCGGCCGGCGCGTCGCGGCCGAGGGCGTGCGGCGGTTCAACGAGGCCATCTATCGCGACCTGGGGGTCGACAACCTGATTTGCCTGATCACCGAACCGACCCTCGACACGGCCAACACGATCTTCGGCCACGCGGACGTGAATCTGATCATGGTCACCGGCGGGCCGGGCGTTGCCCGCGCCGCCATGAAACAACCCAAACGTGCGATCGTCGCCGGTCCCGGCAATCCGCCCGTGGTGGTCGACGAAACGGCCGACCTCGATCGGGCCGCGCGGTCGATCATCGCCGGCGGCGCCTACGACAACAACCTTCTGTGCATTGGCGAGAAACAGGTGTTCGTGGTCGGCCAGGTCTTCGACGCGATGATGGCCGCCATGGAACGCGCCGGCGCCGTGCGGCTCAATGCGTCGGAGGTCGACGCCTTGACCAAGGCGGCCATCATTTCGGTCGGCGAAGGCGACAAAAAACACCACGCCCCAAACAAGGAGTTGCTCGGCAAGGACGCGGCCACGCTGGCCCAAGCCATCGGCAAGCAAATTCCGGCCGACGTCGAACTGATCTTCGGCGAGACCGACTTCGACAACCCGTTCGTCCCGGTCGAACAGATGATGCCGTTTCTCCCCTTCGTCCGTTGCCGCGATGTCGAGGAGGCCATTGCCCGGGCCAAGCAAAGCGAACACGGATTCCGCCACACGTCGATCATCCACTCGCACGACGTCCGCAACATGACCCGGATGGGGCGTGAACTCGACACGACGCTGTTTGTAAAGAACGGAGCCAGCATGGCGGCGCTCGGCAGCGGCGGCGAGGGCTACGGCTCGTACTCGATCGCCGGCCCGACCGGCGAAGGCGTGACCACGCCGATGACGTTCACCCGCGAACGACGTTGCACCATGGTCGAAAGCCTCCGAATTCTAGGCAAGTAACAAGTAGGATGCGTGCTTGCACGCATCGACCTCAATCGAAAGACAACCCATGTTGTTCGGCCAAGTCGTTGGAAACGCAACCTCGACCACGCGTCATCCTTCGATGAAAGGCCGGAAGCTGCTGGTCGTTCAACCGCTCGAGCCCGACGGCCGGCCCGACGGCGACCCGGTCTTGGCCGTCGACGTGCTCGGGGCCGGAATACGCGAAAAGGTGATGATCTCCAGCGACGGCATCGGCACGCGGGAATTGATTGGACACAAAGACACGCCGGTCCGCTGGTCGGTACTCGGCATCGTGGACCCTTGACGGCCGCGCAACTCGGAAGACTCAATTCATGGCAATCGACACCGCACAAATCGTACGCGAGGTAATCGCCGAACTTCAACGCCTCCACGGCGCCAACGAGACGGCCTCCCCCGCGGCGTCTGCCGCGCCGGCGCCGGCCGTGCCCGTCAAAGACCAACGCGAATTGGCTCTTTCGTCACGCGTGGTGACCATGGCCGACGTTGCGGCTCGGCTCGGCGGCATCCGCCGGCTGATCGTGCCACCCGGCGCGATTATCACGCCGGCGGTTCGCGACGTGCTGGCCGACCGTGACATCACGGTGTCGTACGGCTCGGCGACCCAACCGGCCAGCGGCGCGGCAACCAGGCTCCTGGTCGTTGCGGCATTGACGCGTTTCGACCCAAATTCGCTAGCCGGCGCCCTTCGCGGCGACGCGATCGACGTCGAAATTCAGACGTCCGATTGCTTGATCCAAACGTCCGACACGCTGGCCGAACGAGTTCGCGACGCCCAAACCCTGGCGCTCGTGCTAACACCCCACACGGCAGCCGCCATGTGCCTGGCCAATCGCCAGGCCGGCGTTCGCGCCGTCTCGGCCGCCAACGCCGGCGCCGCGGTCCACGCGGCTCGCGCCGTCGGCGCCAACGTACTGATCGTCGACCCGCACGGCCAGGGCCTTTTTCAATTGAAACAGTGTGTCGCCGCGTTTTGCCGCTCCGGCCCATGGCCGTGCCCCGAAGTGCTGCGCCCACGGCTGGCGTGAATAGAACTGGTGCGGTGGGCACCGGCCGCCAGACAGTCAATTTGGACACAGATAACAACCATGCGAATCGGTGAAGTAATCGGCACGGTAACGCTCAGCCGCCGGCATCCCAGCCTGGCCGGGGC
>JAFGIR010000478.1 GCA_016929515.1 Pirellulales bacterium
GAAGTGGTCCTTGACGAATCGCGTTTGCTCGGGGGTCAACTCGTCGAGTCGCAGGACGGCCATGCCGTGCTGGCGCAGCTCGGCCAAGGCGTCGCGGATGCCGGTCGTTTGTTCGTCGACCATGCGATGTGCCCGTTCGGCGTAAGCGGTCAATTGCCGCGCCGGCGTCATCCCGCTCGGATCGCGACGGCGGACACCGGCCGAACGCTGCTGCCGGAGCCCCGCGACGCGGATCATGAAGGACTCGTCGAGATTCGAACTGACGATCGCGAGAAACTTAAGGCGTTCGAGCAAAGGCAACTCGGGGGAGAGCCCTTCGCGCAAAACGCGGTCGTTGAACTCAAGCCAACTGAGCTCGCGATTGATAAACAGTTCGGGCACTTTCTTCTTGGTCTTGCTCATGAAATGGATTGGGTTCGTTGCTTAATCGGCGGTCGATAACCATATTGCGATGCTTGACGGAAATCGCGTGTACCTCGCGTCAGAGGTGTTCGAGACGGACTCGCATGCCGTAGATTTCTTCAAACAGATTTCCCCGGGTGTCGACGTCGCGTTGTTCGAGGAACAGATCCTTGCCATCCGCGACGTAGACGATCAGGTCGTCACCCACCCGCTCCATTTGAAGATCTTCCACGCGCCGGACGTGGCCGCGCGCCAGCGCGTCGGCGACGCGCAACAGCGCGGCCAGCTTGTTGATGATGACCCGTGTCTGCCGGGGCAAGGTCATGTAGTCGGTGTGGACCCGTTTCGGGGCGCTTCGCCGGTGATAGCGGGCCACGTGGGCGACAATCTGGAGTTCTTCGCGGCCGAGCCCAAAAACTTCCGAGCTGACGATCAAATAGTAACTGTGCTTGTGGTGGGCGCGGTAGCTCACAAAACCGCCAATTTCGTGGAGAATTCCGGCGACGCGCAGGAGAATTCCGTAGCGGCTGCCCAGCCCGTGATCCGGCTGGAATTCCTCGAAAAGCCGGACGGCCAGAGCGGCCACGGTCTCGGCATGCTGCATATCGAGCTGATATTTGCTGGCCAGCGAGAGCGCGGACTGAATGATGCTCTGCTTCAACGCGAGGTCTTCCTGGCCGGTGACCTCGCGGGCCAATTCGAGCAGCAGCCCGTCGCGCATCGAATCGTTCGAGACGATCATTGTTTCGGCGCGGGTGGCCTGCCAGAGGAGTTGATAGATGAGCAACGCGGGGTTGAGCGTTTCGGCTTCGGCAAAGGTCATATCGAAGCGGTTCGAGAGATCCTCGGTGGTCATTTTCTCGCATCGCGCAACGAGCTTGTCGAAGGGACCTCGCCGGATGACGTGAATGTCGCCGGAGCCGCTTGGCTCGCCGATTTGGTGTGCCGCGAAGCGAGCGTCGCCGCCGACAGCGACGAACAAGTCGATGGTGTCGAGCGAAAGCGACCGCTGCGGCGAGAGGGTTTCCTTGGTGATCTGCTGGCGATAGAGTTCGGCGCGGCGTTTGGGGGTCTCGTCATTGGTTGAAAGGACTTCTTGAAGGCGGATCGAACCGAGACGGAGGCCTTGAGAGCGAACAATGTCGCCGTCGTGCAGGACGGTCAACAACGTACTGCCGCCGCCGACGTCGGCAATCAGCGCGTTTCCCCGACTCGTGTCGAGGACGTCGCCAAGGCTCCTGCAGACGGCGGAAACGATGAGGCGGCTTTCCTCCGAGGTGTCGATGATCTCGACCTGCAAGGCGGTGGCCATGAAGATGCGATCGAGCAGCGTGTCGGCGTTGGTCGCCTCGCGAACGGCGCTGGTGGCAACGGCCCGGACGTGGCGAACGTCGAAGAGGCGGAAGCGTTGAGAGTAGTCGCGCACGATCGACACGGCGGCGCGCATGCTTCGCGCTCCGAGCCGCCCCATGCGAAACACATCCTGCCCGAGACGCACGGCCCGCTGAAATCGTTCGAGGACTTGAATCTCGCCGTCGGGTGTCACCTCGGCGATCACCATGCGGACGGCGTTGGCGCCGATATCGATGGCGGCAACCGTCTTGGCGGATGGTTCGGGCACCTTGGCGTCGCTAGCGAGTTTCGCGGCAGACGGTTCTTCCATGCTTGCACTTTCCGAGGGAATCTTCCAGGTCGCGCGAAGTCGCGCTGCAAGGAGGTTCGATCTCGCTGAACGGTTGCTCGTTCCAAAACGCGCACAACTCGTCGAAGATCTCACTCCGGCGGCGGCGACAGTGAGTCCGCAATTGCTCCAGACCGACTTCCAACGTCGCCAAAGGGGCTTCCGTGCCGAAATGCTTCACCGCGCGTTGTCGCATCTTCTGCTCGAAAAGATCGATTCGCTCGTCCCAGACGTCGTAATCGTGAATATCACCCAAGAGCGTCTGCAACTGCTTGGCCGCCCGAATCGAGGCGTCCCACTGATGGCCAAAAACGGGTGCCAGCATTTCCATCGTGTAGCGCAACCGCTTGGCGACGATCCGCATGGCGTGGTGTTGCTCGATCGCCGCCGGATCGCGGAGGCCGCCGGCTTCCGAATTAAGCTCCGCGAATCGCTCGGCAAGACACCGTTCGGCCCGCTCGACCGTCAAGGGACTGCGAACCGTGGTTTCCTTGGTTTTGGCTCGGGCACAAATGGCTTGGGACGTGTCGAGGATTTCCGCAAGAACTCCAGATTGCCGGAAGCGATCGGCAACCTTGATGACTTTCGCCTGAGAGCGAGCGCGATCGCGCTCCAGCCGACCCAGCAACGTCGCAATGCCCCGGGTGTGCGCGCTGTCGGTCACGTGGGCCAGGTGCTCCGCGAGGAAGAGAATATGGACGTCTTGGTCTCTAGCTGGGCCAAAGCCTCGTGTAACGCGGCGAAGTGCTTTCTGCCAACGATCGACCGATTCAGCGGGAAAACAATCGGCAAACAGTTCCAGCGCGGCCCGAAGCCGCCTTGACGCGACGCGCGACTGGTGTACGCCCTCGGTGTCCTTGGCCAGACAGGTCGGCGCGATCTGCATAGCCAGACGTTTGGCCTGCTTGCGGAGGAAACGGGCCCCCAACAGCCGAAAGCTACGGTCCACTGCCTGATCCATCGAATACCGCCTAGACACCTTGCCTACCGCTGGTTCCGTGCAGAGACTACTGCGGAGCCCAACGAAAGATCACCTCCCGCCACGGACGGTTGTTGTGTTCGTCCCGGCGAAATTGCTGGGCACCAAGTCGCGCCCGAAGAGAGGAGTCCCCGGACTTCCCTCTTAATATATGGTAGGAGGTTGACAAATTCCATGGGCCGGGTCGCTCACCCCGCACGGGAAATGGCTGCGGGGGGTGAGTCGTGCCGACTGCGTAAACCGTTGCGGTGCATCGGAGATGCC
>JAFGIR010000479.1 GCA_016929515.1 Pirellulales bacterium
CAGAACCAAGAGCATTCCAAGACGCTTCATCGTACTACCCTTCTAAACTAGAGAAAACTATGTGGGTCGTTCCGGAGCGGCAAACGTCGCTCCGGCACCATCCTAGATAAAACCACGCCGATCAGGAAGTAGTCCCGCGACCAATTTACTCCGCCATGGCCGAAAAACACGCGAGACGGACACCTTCCACTGGACGTGGACATATTCTAAGAGCCCGCCTATTGGCCGTTTATTCCCAGGTTGCTAAAATTTTTTCAAGAATTGGGCCTGGCCGCGGAATGACCTAATGTACCAATTTTCGATCGAAACGGCGTGACAGGCGTTTCTTCTTCCGAGAATTGACGTCTTATACGCTTTACAATCTGAAGTAGCGCGGCTATCCGCATGAAGCCAGCGGCATTTCCCGAAGGGTAATCCCGCGGTGCCGCGCCATTTCACGTTGCGATTTGTATTAGAGCGTGTTTCGGATGACTGCGACGGGCGTCATGGCCACGCTTGCGCGGCACCCAAGCTTGAGCCCCCACCCACGCGAGGGAAACGTGCCCAGCGAAGATTTCATGGCGTGGAATTTGGGCTATTCTCCCACATTCCGGGAATAATTGGCTGAGTTTCAGTCTCTAAACAAAGGGATGGCTATGGCCGACGACCGCGCTGCGATCGATATTGCCGAGTTAGTCACCCAGCACCACGCGGCGGTGTACGGCTACGCCTATCGCTTGACCGGCGTCGAGGCCGACGCGGAAGACCTGACTCAGCAGGTGTTTTTGATCGCCCAGCGCAAGTCGGCCCAGCTCCGTGAACCGGCCGCGGCGCGCGGTTGGCTGCTGACCATCCTCCGACATTGTTTCAGCAAGAACCTGCGGCAGAACCGTCCTGTTTTGGCCGGCAACCTGCCTTTGAATATCGAGAGCATCCCGGAGGAGATCCCCACCGAAGCGTCGATCGATCGGGAACAACTCCAACAGGCCCTGGACGAATTGCCGCCGCACTACCGACTGGTTCTGGTGATGTTTTTCTTCGAGGACTGTTCCTATCGCCAAATTGCCGAGCAATTGGAGATACCGCTCGGCACGGTCATGAGCCGCCTGGCCCGGGCCAAGGCCCGGTTGAAGACGCGGCTGTTTGCGAAGGATGCGGATCGGGTCGTGGGAACGTCGCGCGGCAGCGCCCAATGAGCGAGAACCCCCAACGGATGAAGCACGAGTCGAGCCCAGAGCAGCGAACCTTCGAGGCAATCGAGCTGGCCGGCCGCGCCCGCGTCGAGGCGTCCGATCCCGCGTCGAGGCAATTCGCTGCTTTGTTGGCTGCTCGGCCGGAGTTGGCCCAGCTCTGCGAGCGGAGCGCGCGGCTCGACGAGACCCTCGGTTGCGTCTTCCGTGACGTGCCCGTGCCGGAAGGGCTTTTGCAGCGGATTCTCAGCCGCCTGGAAGAAGCTCAAACAGAAGACCCCGACGGCCCGGTTCTTGCGGCACCGGGTCGTTCGGCAAGCTCAAGTCGAAACACGGACGTCTTGCCCGGGAAACGCTTGTCGCGCCGTTGGTGGATTGCCGGCACGACCGGTGTGGTGGCCGCCTCGGTGCTCATCGCGGGCATGCTGTGCTTATGGACCTCCAACGGCCCCACTTCCGCCCAAGAGGTGCTCCATGAGGCCATGAACCGGTTTGTCGCGACCGACGCGGCGCCGGGCGAACTAATCTCGGCAGAGACGCTGGCCTCGAACCCGCTCCTAGCCTCCCACCCATTCAGCGACGACATTCGCCGGCTGCCCCGCACCCGATGGCGAAAGGTCGAGGATTTCTTGGGCGGCTCGGCCGTGGCCTATGAAATGACGGGGTGGGGTGGCACTCGGGCGACGCTGTTCGTATTGCCCTGTAGGCACCAAATCGACGGACTCCGCGCCAAACCGGCCCATCATTCCAACCTCGCCACGGGCGGAAAAGCCGCCGGCGCCTGGCAAACCGACGGCCTTCTCTATGTCCTGGTGGTCGAGGGCGACGAGCGCGCCTATCGCCGGTTCCTCGATCCGGGCCGACCGCTAACGTGAACCCAACTCGGCAGCGATCGCACGGTAACCGCGGACAATGACCATTCGATGACCAAACGCTATCTTGTCACCGGCTGTGCGGGCTTCATCGCTTCCAAAGTGAGTGAGTTTCTGCTTCTCTCGCGACACTCGGTCGTCGGCGTCGACAATCTCGACGACGCCTACGATCCCCGACTGAAACAGTGGCGTCTGGCTCAACTACAGGCGATGCCCGGCTTCTGTTTCCGTCAACTCGACGTGGCCGATGCCAAGCAGCTGCGGAATATGTTCGACCAAGACGCTCGCACCGCGCCGGAGACGGCACCGGCTCCTTACGATGCGGTCATTCATCTGGCTGCCCGAGCCGGGGTTCGCGCGTCGGTCGAGCGGCCGGATGTCTACTATCACACGAACTGCGACGGCACGCTGGCCGTGCTGGAGATGTGCCGCCGGTTTGGAATCGCGAAATTCTTGCTCGCTTCAACGTCGAGCCTCTACGGGCCGCACAATCCGGTCCCCTACCGCGAGGACGCCGACACGGATCGGCCGCAGTCACCCTACGCCGCCTCGAAAAAAGCCGCCGAGACGCTGGCTTATACCTATCACTATTTACACGGGCTTGACGTTTCGGTGCTACGCTATTTCACCGTGTACGGCCCGGCTGGTCGACCCGACATGAGCGTTTTTCGCTTCGTGCGGCACATCGCCGAGGACAAGCCGCTTGTGCTCTTTGGCGACGGCAGCCAGCAGCGTGATTTCACCCACGTCGACGACATTGCCCGAGGAACCATCGCGGCGCTGCGGCCGCTGGGCTACGAAATTGTCAACCTGGGGGCGGGCCGGCCCGTGGCCATCTCCACGCTCATCACTCGCCTCGGCGAACTCCTTGGCCGCAAGCCGCGAATCGACGCTCGTCCGGCCCACCGGGCCGACGTCTCGAAGACCTGGGCCGATGTTGCCAAGGCCAAGAAGCTCCTCGACTGGGAGCCCGAGGTCTCGTTCGACAAGGGTCTTCCCCACGCGATCGACTGGTATCGCAATCACCGCGAGCTTGCCAAGGCAATCGAACTGGGCGATCGCTGATATCCCCGCACGTGCATCGCGACGGGACGCTCGACAGCGACCGAAACAACAACCGGAAACCACCGGCCCCTCTACCTAGCATGTCGCATAGACCCCCCATGGTGACTACACTCCCCCAAGTAGAAAACGAAGTGTTTATATAGGGGGACTGGTAAACCTGGGTAGTTCAGGGTATTATGGGGATTGGGCATTCGTCGACGTAAATCCACCGAGGACGCCGGGACTACCGCGGAGTTGACGAGGTGGCGGCGAATCGACGACGCCCAGTAAGGAACATTGAACTTGCACCCGTGATTCGAAGTAGGGGACTACACCGTGAGACACTTCTTGACCATTATTGGCCTTCTTCTGTTGCTCTGCTGCCCGGCCCAAGGCGAATCGATCCTGGGCAATCTCTTGACCGCCGACGGAAACGTCGACAGCATGAACGACAATAGCCGGTCGCTCATCCTCGACGCTCAGCAAGAAGGCCAGCCCGGCTACAACGTCTTGAGCGAAGGCGATCAAGTCGTCGGCATTCTGCAACTCGAACGAATCAACCACGTCGACCCGTCGCCGAGCGGAGTTTTTGCGATTTTCGCCTTCGAGCTAGCCGACACCTACGTGTACGACAACGACACCTTCTATCAATGCCGTCCCATCCAGTCCGGCGACACAAACAGTCTCCGGTCGCTGCTTGACGACGACCTTGAGCCCGCCGGTTTCAGCAACTGGGACAGTGCCCTGTTTGCGTTCCTCGAAATCGACGAACTTGGCGTGAACGACCCCAAGGACCCGTTTAGCCAGCTGAATACGGGTGCAGCGGTCAACCCCTTTGATGTCATGACGAATGTCTTGGCCCAAAGCAACGGTTACCGAGTCGACATGATCACCGGTTTCGGTAATCAAAGCGACTTTCTCACGCTGAGGGAGTTGGTTTCCTTCGCGCTCGTCTCCGA
>JAFGIR010000480.1 GCA_016929515.1 Pirellulales bacterium
GAGGCGCGGCCGCTGGTCGTCGACCGTGCCCATGCTGGCCGAGTTGTCCAACACGACGACCGTGGCCGATCGGTTGCCCGCGCCCCAGAGGGCGCCGAGCCGGGCGATGGTCGGCCGGGCCAGCGCCACGGCCACCAGGACGAGCACGGCGGTACGCAAGATCATCAAGAGAAGGTCCTGAACGCGCCGGCGTCGTCGCGTTTTTTCGACGCTGATTTTCAAGAATCGCAGTGTCGGAAAGGGGAGTTGCTTGGCTCGCTGCCGGTGGATCATGTGCAGGACGACGGGAATCAGCCCGGCGGCCGCGGCGATCAGAAACAGGGGAGCGAGAAACGTCATGATTGGTTTCGCTTGGCGAGGTAGCGCGACAACATGTAGTCGTAGGGAACGGACGTGTCGGTCGTGACGTAATCGATGTGGCCCTCGGCGCACGCGCGGCGATAGCCCTCGATGAACGCGCGGATCTGGGCCAGATAGGCGTTGCGGACGTAGACGGGCTCGACCTGGATTCGGCGATCGGATTCGAGATCGTGAAAGGCCGTCAGCTCGCGGAACGGAAAATCGAGTTCCGCCTTGTCGAAGACGTGGAACAGAATCAACTCGTGGCGGCAGTGACGAAAATGGTGCAACGCTCGAATGACCTCGTCCGGCTCGTCGTAGAGATCACTGATCAGGACGATCAACCGGCGGCGTTTGAACCGGCCGGCCAGGCGGTGGAGCGTTTCGGCGATATGGGTGTGGTTGCCCGGCTTGCGCTGTTCGAGTTGGCGCATCATTTCGTTGAAGTGGCGCGGCGAGCTGCGCGCCGGCATGTCGAGCCGAATCTCGGTGTCGAACGTCGTGAGCCCGACCGAATCCTGCTGGCGGGTCATCAAGTAGGCCAAAATGGCCGTGAGATAGCAGCCGTATTCGAGCTTGGTCAGCTTGGCGGCGTGGCGATAGCCCATCGAACCGCTCGTGTCCAGAAGAATCTGGACCCGCATGTTCGTTTCTTCCTCGTATTGCTTGACGTAGAGGCGATCGGTTCGCGCGAGCATGCGGTAGTCGACGTGCCGTGGGTCGTCGCCGGGCGTGTATTCGCGGTGCTCGGCGAATTCGGCGCTGAAGCCCTTGTAGGGGCTCGCGTGCAGTCCGGAAATGAAGCCCTCGACCACGCCCCGGGCGATGACCGACAGATTCGTCACCCGGGCCAGCGCGGAAGGTTCGAGGAATCGATAACCGGTGTCCATTGGGGAGCGGCTTGAAATTTGAGATTTGAAATTTGAGATTTGAGATTGGTAGGGGTGGGCATTGCCCATCGTTTGGTTTTGGTGGGCGGTGCCCACCCTACTTTAGTTGGAATCGTCTTCGCAAGGTCCACTCCGCGGCGAGCGTGGCGACCAGCAGCGTCCAGACCAGCGGTGGCCAATACAATCGCCGTTCAAAGGAAATGGTCTTGTTGTATTGGCGGCGGCCGAGCCCTTCGATTAGTTCGTCGGCCGTCGTTAGGTGGGCGTAGCGCCCGCCGGTTGCCTGGGCAATCTGCTGGAGCATCTTCTCGTCGAGGTCGAGACGCTCGAATTCGAGGCTTGCCCGGCCGACCTCGAACTCCAAGGGCTCGGCCGTCAGCGGTTGGCCGTCGAGTTGGGCCGTCAACTCGATCTGGTAGGTGCCGGCCATCTCGGGGGCGAACGTGGTTTCGTAGTGCCCAGCCGGGCCGGGGGCCGGGGTCAGAGTGAGAGGCCGGTTGCCAGGGGCTTGCTGCCACAGGGTGCCACGGGCATCTTGCCCGTGCTTTTCTTCAGCAGGCACTGGCGAGACGCCAGTGGCACCCTTCATATCGTCCCGGACGATCTGGGCCGTCACCCTGGCGTGGGCCGTGCCTTGGCCTTGTTGATCGCGAACCGTGGCCGAAATGCGGACCGGCTCGTCGGGCGCGTAGCAGACCTTGTCGACCGCGGCGTCGATGCCGGCCGCCTGTTCGACCGATTCGTCTCGGCCGGCGAGCCAGCGGACCGTCTGGCCCCAGAAACGCAAAAAGGGCGAATCCTGCCCGAGCGCCTTGAGCGTCTGCTGCCACCGGCGCGTCGTGTCGCCGGTGAAGACGGCCGTTCGACCGCGATCGACCGATTGAACGGCCAGCACGAGCGCGGCGGGTGAGTCGATCGGGCAGACGGCCAAAACGCTCGCGCCGGGCCGGGCCGCGCCGACCCGGGTGCAGCCTTCCAGCGGCGGCAAACCGGCCTCGTCGGGCACGGTCCGCGAGGCGTCTGGAAAGAACCCCGTGATGCCGGCGAAAATCGGGTGGCGCACGCCCTCGGGCGTCAGCTCGGGCAAAAAGGGCTCGGTGATCTGGCCGATTTCGCGCGCGCCCGGCGCGGCGGGCAGAATCTGGCCCAGCGGCGTCCCGCCGTATCCGCCCGGCCCGAGGCTGTGATAGCCGCCGAGCATAATCAGGCCCGCGCCGTCGCGTACCCGGCGGATCAACAATTGCTGCTGCGCCGAGCGGAGGAACGAGCTGTCCAAATCGCCGAGGATAAAGACGTCGAATGTGTTGATCGTCCGGGCATCCGAGGGAATCGTCTTCAGGTCGAGCCCCGCGACGTTCGCCCGGGTCAAAAACACGCCGGGCCGCGTTTGGACCAGCGCGCAGAATTCCAAGTCCGGGTCCTTGGCCAGGAACCGGTCGACCAGCGCTCCGTATTCGGCCCGAAGCGTCCCTTCGAGGTAGAGCACGCGGATGCCCGGCTCGACGACCAGGGCGACGGCCGCGCGGCGGTTGTTTTCGTCGATCCGTTCCTCGGCGACCGGGACCGCGCGGACGGTGTACGCGTGGCGGCCCTTTTCGGTCGGAGAAAACTCGAACGTGACCGGTTGCGAGCCGGCGACGCCGTCGAGCGTGAGTTCCGTTTGAGCGATTTGCTCCGAGCCGTCTTCGAGAATGATCTGAACGACGCGGCCTTCGAGGCCGACCGCCTCGATCGAGGCCTTGATCTTCGCCTGGTTGCCCAGCAGGAGACGGTCGGGACAATCGATGCCGGTTAGCTGAACGTCGCGATACGACGCGTCGTCGCGGAGCGTCGCGCCGACGCCCACGGTGTGGACAACCACGCCGAGCCGCTGGGCGACATCGAGCGGGCTTCGCGCCGAATTGTGCAACCCGTCCGAAATGAGAATCGCCGCCGCGGGCCGCTCGGGCACGGCGGCGACCGCGCGGATGGCCCGCGAAAGCGACGTGGCCTGGCCGTCGGCGGCCAGCGTGGCCAGTTGCTCGGCGCGTTGCAGCTTGCCGGCGCGGTCGGCAAACGTCATGACCTGGAGGTCGAAATCGGCTTCGAGCTGTTTCGACCATCGAGCGACCCGCTGTTGAACCTGCGCGAAGCGCGGCACGCCGGTCGCGTCGTCGGCGACGCTCATCGAGCCCGAGGCGTCGACCAGCAGCAACACGGCGGGCCGCTGGCTGAGTTGCTTGCGATAGCCGAGCACGGGCCGGAACAGAAGCACGACCACCAGGACCACGGCCACCCAGCGCAAGGCCAAGAGGAGCCACCACTGGCGAGCGCGGAGCATGGCGAATGCCCGGCGATAGAACATCGCGACCAGGACCATCGCCGCGACGGCGACCGCCAACATGGTGGCAACGTGGTAGCCTGGTTCGAGAGAGATGGTAAACACGCGGGGCTAGCGACTTTCCTTTTTCAATCGGGTTTTGCGTTTAAGTGCCTTCCGGCGGCCTTCCTCCAGGGCCTCTTCGCCCAGCTTAATCGTTCGCACGTAGACGAGCGACTTCAAATCGGTGTCCAACGGTCCCTTGTCGCGTTTGTGGAGAAGGAACCGCCGGGCGTCGTTCGACGGAGGCGCGCCGGCGGACGCCTGATTCTCGGGCCGCAGATAAACCACGGCCGACAGCGGGCCTTCGATCTTGCGGTCGTCGCGGAGCGTGATCGCGTGGAGATATTCGCGAGCCGGGTAGCTCCGGCCGGTGACCATCTTTTCGTCGGTGGTCGTTTCCTTGAATCGCCATTGTTTTTCCATCCACTCTCGCTTCACGCGGCAGTCGATCTGTTTGACCACGCGAAGCGGGATCTCACGCTGACGTTTCAGTTGATCGTCGTAGAGTTTCAGACGCGCGTCGCGGGTCAAATAGACCATGCCGCAGTGGACGGAGCCGTCGGAAAGCTCGACGTAGCCCGGCACGGCCCCGTCGCCGCCGGCGGTCCGCGGCCCAAAAGGGTTGAGCGCCGGCGGCTCGCCGGCCAACGCAACGGTCGAGCCGGCCAGAACAACCAGAAAGGTGAAAAGGCAGACGATCGGCCCCCGCCGGACAACCCGAGCGCAGCAGCCGCACCTGTCATCCCGAGCGCAGCAGCCGCACCTGTCATCCCGAGCGCAGCAGCCGCACCTGTCATCCCGAGTGCAGCGTCCCCACTTGTCATCCTGAGTGCAGCGAAGGATCTCGTCTCCGCTCCAGTGACTGAGATACTTCGCTGCGCTCAGCATGACAGGTTGATCCGGGTTTTGGGTTCGGTTAGCCGCCTGATTCTATTCTTGTCTCGAATTGCTGGAAAGTATAGACGAAAGCCCACGTAAATTGGGGGACTCGCGAGCCGTTTATCGGTCTTCGGCGACCGGCGAGTGCTCGAAGACGCCGGAATCCACTTGACCAGCCGCGCGATTCTGCGGGACAATAGAGTCAGACGCGGCACCACGGCGCCAAATTGCCGTTACTCAAAGGGGCTCTGCGAACCAGGAGGAGACTCGATCGATGCACTCCGACGCTCGCGATCTGGGACGGCGGTCTTTCTTGCGGCGAATCGGTCTGATTTGCACGGCCGGGGCAAGCAGCCTGGGCGGTTCGTTGTCGCTGCCGATCATCGCGTTGGGCGAAGACGACAGCGGCCCGGTCGATTGCGGCCCGCCGCCGAAGGCCTCGCCGCAACATCGCAAGGCGGCCGAGGGTTTTGCTCCGCTGCCGTTGCCGGTGACTCCGCTGCGGCGGACCGAGAAGAAGCGCCCCCCTGCCCCGCCGCCGTTGGTCGGCAAGATGGCGCTGGGCCCAATCCGTTGGATGACGCGCAATGATAAGCGGACCAAGTATCGCGACTGGATGACCGATCCGGCCGACGTCAACACGTTGTTGCAGTGGACGAGCCAGAAGCTGGGCATCAACTACCGCTCGGTCGAGGCCGATTTCGGCCAATTCTCGTTCGACCCGCGCGAGCTGCCGGCCGTGTTGTTGGCCGGCCACAACCACTTCTCGCTCGACGAAGCGACCCGGCGGCAACTGGCCCAATACGTTCGGGACGGCGGCTTGATTGTCGGCGACGCGTGTTGTGGGTGGAAGGATTTTGCCGAGTCGTTTCGCCACGAGATGGAATTGATATTCCCCGGGCGGCCGTTGCGCAAGATGCTGCCCGACGATCCGCTTCTTGCGTCCTACTACAAGCTGGGCGACTTGACGTACAAGAAAAGCGACGGCACGGAGTTTACCGAGGAGCCGTGCCTGGAGTCGATCGATTTCGGCTGCCGCGCCGGCGTGATCTTCTCGCCGCGCGATCTGACTTGCGGTTGGGACGGGCACGAGCATCCGCGCGGCACGCGGGTCGTGATCGACCAGGCCCGGCAGGTCGGCGCCAATCTGATTACCTATCTGCTGGGCACGTATCAGTTGGGGCGGTTTTTGAGCACGACCAAAGTCTATCACGAGGCGGCGTCGCCGAGCCGCGACGATTTTGTGTTTGCCCAATTAGTTCACGAGGGCGATTGGGATCCCGACCCGTCGGCCGTGCACAACCTGCTGAAGTTCGCCCGGGACAACTCGACGCTCGAAGTGAAATTCCGCCGCGAGAACGTGCGGATTGGCGACGCGAAGATGACCGGCTATCCGCTGCTCTATATGACGGGCCACCGCGAGTTCCATTGGGACGACGAGGACGCGGGGCGACTGCGGAATTATCTGCTTGCCGGGGGGCTGCTTTTGGCCGACGCGTGTTGTGGACGGCTGAGCTTCGACGCGTGTTTTCGCGGTCAGATTGCCAAGGTCTTTCCGGAACACCAGCTTGAGCGCATTCCGGCCGACCACCCGTTGCTGAAAGCCCATTTCGACATTGACCAAGTGGGCTACACGCCTCGCGTGCTCGAGGATTTCAGCGTGACCGACGCGCCGCAACTCGAAGGCATCACGGTCGACGGCCGGCTGCTGGTGGTCTATAGCCGGTTCGACTTGGGCAACGGCTGGGAGCAATTCCCCCACGCCTACAGCTACGGCCTGAAGGACGACTCGGCCTTGCAGATCGGCACGAACGCGATTGTTTATGCGATTACGCATTAGCCGACGTTATTTGAACCACAGAGACACAGAGGCACGGAGGAGTGGAGTAGAGAGAATTGAGGACGAAGCAAGGCGAAAGGCTGGATTCGTGTTATTGTGAGTACTGATTGTATGTCATTCTGAGCGTAGCGAAGAATCTCTGTCACCACGGAAGACGAGATCCTTCGCTTCGCTCAGGATGACAAGTGGGAGTGCCGGTTAGAAAACTTATGAATTGGGCATTGTAAACCAGACCTTTTTACTACTCGTCTCTGTGTCTCTGTGGTTAAACAAAACCATGTCCCCCATCGCCGAAAGCATCATCGACCGGCTCGACGCCACGCGCCAACGGTGGTGGCTTTTTACATTGCTGGCCACCGCCGCGCTGGCGACGTCGATTTCGCTGGCCGTGTTGGTGGCGTTTCTGGCGGCCGACTCGCTCTGGCGGCTCTCGCAGCCGGTCCTTTGGGTCATGTTTCTCACGTGGCTGGCGATCAGCTTGGGCCTGGCCGCGGCGCTCGCGCGGCGGTTGCTGCGGGGCCAGCGAAGCCTGGAGGCGACGGCCCGGCGGGTCGAGGCCGAGTTTCCCGAACTCGGAAGCAATCTGATCAACGTGGTCCAGCTCGCCGGCGGCGCGGCGTCGGGCGACGAGGCGTTTTGCCGCGCGGCCATTGGCCAGGCGGCCGGCGCGCTGGGGGCGTTTCGGTTCGACCGGGCGGCCGGCCGGGTCGGCCGCTGGCGGCGATTTCGCTTCTGCATGCAAACTCCCCGCGACTGGGTCGAGGCCTCCGTCGCGCTGGTGCTGGTGCTTGCCCTGGCGCTCGGTTGCAGCTTGCTAATTCCGACGTGGGGCTCGGCGGCGCGGCGGTTCTTCGCGCCGTGGACGTTCGTGCCACAGCGCGGCGAGGTCGAAATCGTGGAGGTCGTGCCCGGCGACACCGAGGTGCTGATTGGAACGGGTCTGGAAATCACGGCCACCATCACCAATCGCCAAGGCAAACCCCACGGCGCCACCGCGTGGATTGCGGCCGGCGACGAGGAGGAAGTCAGTCTGCCGATGACGGCCGACGATGCCCGAACGCATTACCGCCTTGCCATCCCGACGGTCGCCGAACCGCTCGAATATCGTCTGGAGATCGGCGATTCGCAGACGCGGGTTTATCGGGTGGGCGTTCGGCGTAAACCAACCATCGCGGACGTCGAAATTGTCTATCACTTTCCCGCC
>JAFGIR010000481.1 GCA_016929515.1 Pirellulales bacterium
AAACCTCTTGTTGCTACGCAACACCGACGATTTTCCGAATAAGCGACGAGAAGTCGCAGCGCCGCTTGCGGAAAAACGTCGGTGCCACCCAAAGAGGCGGCACGCGGTCAAAAGAGACGGCCGGATGGGGGAGAAAAGGCTCCAGCGGTCTCCCTCAACCTGGGGAATTTATGACCAACCAGAAAACTGGCGACTCGATTTTACAACGACACGCCGTAACACAAAGCATTGCAAGTCAGCAGCTTACAGACAACCCAATCGACGCAACTCAAAAACAAAGTCAAGGGGTTGGCCATAAACTCCTGAGATCGCAAACCCTCTCCGGTCGTAGGGGCGCAAACTCTCGGACCAAGGGTGCCGTGCGATCGACTATGGACAAGCTGCTTGATCATCCGGCCCGTTGCTGGACCGCCGGGCGTTCGGTCGCAAGCAGATGTTGCCGGAGCCGCTCGAACTCCTCGTGATTGCCAAACGACACAACCAGCTTGCCGCGGCCTTTCGCGTTGTGGGTCAGCTTGACCTTCATGCCCAACGCCGCGCGGAACTCCTGCTCCAAGGCGGCAATCTGGGCGTTTTGCGGTCGGGCCTTCGACGAGCTGCCCACCCGACCGGCGACCGACAGCGGGTCGCGGTCCTCGCGGTCGATCGTCTCTTGCACGAGTTGCTCGGTTGCTCGAACGCTCAAACCCTCGCGGTGAATCCGCTGCGCGAATTCGATCTGACGCCGTTCGTCGCCCAGCGGCAGCAATGCCCGGGCGTGGCCTTGGGTGATCCGGTTTTCGCGAACCGATTGCTTGACGGCCTCGGGCAATTCGAGCAGTCGGATCAGATTAGCGATTGTCGAGCGGTCGATCTTCAGCCGGCGCGCCAGCTCTTCCTGGGTGCAGCCGGTCGCCTTGAGGTGCTGCTTGAACGAAGCGGCCTTCTCCATGGCGTTGAGGTCTTTGCGCTGCAGGTTCTCGACCAGCGCCAGCTCGGTCATCTGGCGATCGTCGGCTTCGACAACCTTGACCGGCACCTCGCGCCAGCCGGCCGCTTGTGCCGCGCGGAGACGCCGCTCGCCCGCGATCAATTGATACGCCTCGTCGACCCGGCGAACCAACAACGGTTGGAGCAGCCCATGGGCGTCGATGCTCTCGGAAAGCTGCTTCAACTCGTCGATCGCGAAATGCTTCCGTGGCTGGAACGGGTTGGTCTCGATCAAATGGATGTCGACGTGCAACAACGTGTCGGTGCCGTCGGTTTCCGGCAAGGGTTCGGCGGCTGGCTCGACCGGGCGGGTCGACTCGGGCTCCGGCGGAGTGGGCGTCTGGGCGCCACGGGCATCTTGCCCCTGCTCGGCGGCCCGCTCTGGCGAAACGCCAGGGGCACCCGAGGACGGCTCGGCCGGGCGGGTTGGCTCGGGCGCGGCGGCGGTCGGCGACTCCAACGAGATGCCGCTATAGGGGGTGTGAGTCGGTTCGACGCGACGCGGAGTCACCCCGCCGCGGCTCGGTTGGTTCACCTGGAGGGGGACCGGTTTCGACTCGGTCTTCTGCGCCGGTGTCTCTTCCGGGGGCACATGGATTTGTGGTTTTGTCGGGTTCGGGGCACGTCCCAAGAGCGCTTCGAGTCCCCGTCCGAGTCGTCGTTCCTTACTCAATTTCTAGTACCTCCATGCAAAGCTCGATATAGGCCCTAGCCCCGCGTGAGCGGGGGGCGTAGTCAATAACTGATTTTCCGTGACTCGGCGACTCGCTCACCGCCACGTCGCGCGGCACGACCGAGCGGAACACGACCTCGCCAAAAAAGTCGCGGACCTCGCGTTCCACCTCGCCGGTCAATTCGAGCGAGTGGTCGTACATCGTCAGGACGATGCCGCCAAACTCCAATTGATGTTCTCCGTGGTCGATCACCTGACGAATGACCTCGATCATCTGCGCCAGCCCTTCCATGGCGAAGTACTCGCACTGGACGGGCATGAGCACCTCGGTCGAGCTAGACAACGCGGTCTGCGTCAGTTGGCCCAGCGACGGAGGACAGTCGATCAAAACGTAATCGTAGCCGCTGATCCCGCCGCGAAGATATTGGCCCAGCCGGTCTGCCTGAACCGGATCGTTTCGGGTCAGGGCCTCGACATCGCGGAAGGTCCGGCTGCCCGGGAGCAATTCGAGCCGTGGGCAATACGTGGGCACCAGCGACTGCCGCAGGGGCATACCGGCGACCAACGGGTGGCGCGTGCTCGGCTCGGCCCCGAGTCCGGTCGTCGCGTTGCACTGTGGGTCGAGGTCGACCAGCAGGGTCCGGTTGCCCGAGCGGGCCAAGGCGACCGCCAGGTTGACCGAGGTGGTCGTCTTGCCGACTCCGCCCTTCTGGTTTGCGACACAAAAGACTCGACCCAACGGAGGCCTCCATGCCTGGTTGCCGGGGATTTCGCGATTTGGGGATTCCGGGTTTTCGAGATCGGTTTGGATGCCGGACGCCCATCGGTTGCGTGCCCGTCGAGTGCCCATCGGGCCCACGGCCGACGAGCTGGGGATTGTAATGGGAGCGACCAGACGGCGGAATGCCAGTTTGCCTGGGACAGCCAGATCGGGGGGCTATTAGAAACCGTGTTTCACGTCGTCGGACGATCGGGCGGTCTGAGATTCCGAGCGACTGCCCCCGGTTCCACGTGCAACCGGCTGATCGCGGCGTGCATTTCCTACTGCCCGCCGCCCGCCGCCTACTGCCCGCTCCCCCGATACTGGTCCCAAATCGCATCGAGTGCCACGGCCGCCCGGGCCGGCAATCGGAAGTCGACAAGGTGCGAGACCTTGCTCCGGTCGGGATTGATTTCGACGGCCGTCCAACCCAACTCAACAGCCAACAGGACCGGCTGAGCGATGTACGGAAAGACGTTCGTCGTGCCGATCGAGAAGACCACGTCGAAACCCCCTTCCAACTCCTCGACCAGTTGGGACACCTTGTCGGCCGGCAGCATCTCGCCGAACAGAACCACGCGAGGGCGAACGATCGACCCACACTCGGGACACCGCGGCGGGATGCCCGCCTCGTCGATCTGGTCGACCGACTCCTCGAACGAACAAGCCATGCAGCAAAGCGAGTGCATGTCGCCGTGGATGTCGATGACGTTGCGCGAGCCGGCCGCCCGATGGTAGCCGTCGATGTTTTGGGTCAGCACGCACGCGTGAGCAAAGTGCTCTTCCATCTCGGCCAGCACCTGGTGGCCCCGGTTGAACGTCGAGCCCATCGCCGCGCGGCCGATCTGGGCCAGGTACTTCCAGCAGAGCTCGGGCCGGCGGAGGAGCATGTCGCCCGAGAGAGCTTCTTCGATCGGGATGCCCTCGTCGGTGTGCTCCCGGTTGTACAACCCACCGATGCCGCGATAGGTCGGCAACCCCGAGTCGGCCGACATGCCGGCCCCCGTGATGAACAGCACCCGGCTCTCCGGTGAGAGCCGCTCGACGATTTGGTCAATGGTTTCTTGGTCGACGGGGCTAAGGGTCATGACAACGTCCGCTGAGAGAATCGGGTTTCACGTACAACCGGCCGGCAACCGTACAATGCGTGAAGGCCGCGCTGCATCTTCCATCATTCTATCACGTCCTCGAAACGTGTCACGAACGAACGACCGCCTGCCAGCGTCGAGCGTGCCGCAACCGGACAGCGGCCAGAACGCAAACGGCGAAGACGATCGCCTCGATAAGTGCGAGTGAGACATCGGGCCACGGGGACTCCAAAAACGCAGTCGCACCCCACGGCGACCACGGATAAATTCGAGACCAGACGTAGGCGACTGGTTGCCGTGAGTAATCCAACGCCACGACGATCAACAACCAATGGCCCGGCTGAAGGTGACCCGAGACTCCCCGGATCTTGTCGCGGACAAGGACGCACAGCCCCAGCACGACGGCCGCCGCGACAATCTGGTCGAGCACCACGACGGCCCATCGCGCCGCGCTGGCCCAATCAGCATCGAGCGACGAGTAGCCCGGCGTCCGCAACGAGTGACGCTCGAAGCTCATCAGAGTGCCCAGCGAGACGGCCACCAAGAACATCCAAACCAACAGATGGATGAGACCCAGCCTCGGTGGGCGGTAGTCGTCGACGACCGCGGCGGCCGCGATCTGGGTGGGCGCCTTGGCCGACGACGCCGCGTCGCGACTGGCCTCTTCCGGCGTTCGATCGGCATGGCTCGCTTGCATGGTCCGGCCCGTGAGTGCGGCTGAGTCAACGCGCCGATTGTACCGCAATCAACGAGCGTCGTCCAAGCACGGCGAGGGCCACGCAGGAGAACTGCAAAGTCGAGGGATGGTGTGCCACTGCTTGCAAAGCTCCGGCAGCCGTTTTTCCCGACGACCGAGCACTGCTTGCCGCGACTGGTTTGCAGACCGTGTGTTGCAAGCAGTGCGACGTTCCTATTCCCGCTCGCATGGCTCCCAGGCAAGCAGTGGCACACGGGTCGGATACAGGACTTTGCGGTTCTCCTGGTGGGCCCCGCGCGACGCAACTTCGGTCGCGCATCCCAAGCGTCGCCACCACAAGTTTCACGAGCAACGCGAGATGGTCGCGCCGTCCACGCGATTTCAGGCAGCATGGTGGGCAGTGCCCACCCGAGCGTCAATCGAACTTGTGTTGCCAGCCGCGGGCAATCATTTTGCGGCGGCCGTGCGTCCGATCGGTTTGCCAAAGACCCGACTCGGCGACGAAACAACCGACGTCGGCGACCGGCACCGCCAACGGTTGTTCGGCCACGATTCGGCGCGCTTCGTCCGGCTCGACGGCCAGGATCAATTCGAAATCCTCGCCGTCGCCAAGCGCGTGATCGAGCGCCGAATGTCCGTCGTCAAGCTGCTTGGCCAACTCCTCGGCCGCCGCCGAAACGGGCACGGCATCGAGATCCAGCACGGACCCGCAGCCGCTCTCCTCGACCAGATGGCCAAGGTCGATCGACAGGCCGTCGCTGATGTCGATGCCCGCGTGCAACTCGTATCGCTCGGCCAGCAGAAGGGCCTCGTCGACCCGGGGTGTGAAATCGAAATGATGCCCAAGGATGCTGCCGCCAAGCGAGCCGGTGACGAGAATGCGATCGCCCGGCCGAGCGCCGCCGCGCCGCAAAGGGCCTCGCGGCGTCACGGCGCCGAGCGCCGTGATGCTGATCACCAACGGTCCGTCCCAACTGTTCGTGTCGCCGCCGGCGATGGCCAGCGAATACTGCTCGGCCAGCGGCAACATTCCTTCATAGAGTTCCAGGGCCAGCCGGAGTCCGTCGCGCCGCGGCAGAGCGAGAGCCACCACGGCGGCCAAAGGTCTTGCCGCCGTGGCCGCCAGATCGCTCAGGTTCACGGCCAGCGACTTGCGTCCCACGCGGCGCGCGTCGACCTCGTCCAGCCGGAAGTCGACGCCGTCGGTTAACAGGTCGGTCGTCACGGCGCACTGATTCACCGCGGCCATTCGCAGCACGGCCGCGTCATCGCCCAGGCCGATTTGAAGGAGCGGATGCGGTCGAATCCGGCGACGCAATTCGGCAATGAGTTCGGCTTCCATGGCGGTGCACGAGGAACGTTTTTCGGGAGGATTCTCTTGAACCCGCTCTATCCTAACAGCCCGATTCAATCGACACAATCGATCGAAACGAAACCCCTCTGGGCCTACGGGGGCGCGGCCGGGCCGCGATGCGACCCGAGTGTCTGCCAACCCGAGCGTCATCGCGTCCTATGCTTGCGGAGAAGCTTCCCCACCTCAATCCACGAATATGTAGGGGCTTGTTGTCATGTACGCGAGTGTTTTGATTGTCGACGATTCGATGCTGATGCGGCGAATGATCGCCGAAATACTGACCGAAGCCGGCTGGACCGTCATTGGCGAAGCGGCCGACGGCGCCGAGGCAATCGATCTCTATAAGCAACTCCACCCCGACGCCGTTACGATGGGCATCGTCATGCCCGGCATCAACGGCATCGAGACGATCCACGGCATCATGGAATACGATCCCTATGCCAAGATCGTCGTCGTCAGCGCGCTGAGCCAGACGAGTTTCATCGCCCAAGCCATTCGCGCCGGGGCCCAGGACTTCGTGGCGAAACCTTTCCAGCCCGAGCAACTGCAGGAGACCATGCGGATCGTCGCCGAATCGTCTCGGGAACTGGTTGGCGTCTGATCCTCTCACCCGAATAGCCAGGGCACCGTGCCGACGTCACCGTGCTCCTCGATCAAGGCGATCGGCTTCGGCGGCCTGCTCGCAAACGATGCGTCTGGTGGATACCACCCGCACGAGCTAGCTCACTCCGCCCGCCATGACCGTTCTGCCGCCCCCTTCTTCACGACGCGAACGTCTACGTCTTTCTCCGTTGCATTGCTCGTGGGTCCTCGCCCAGGAGAGCATCGCCTCGCTTTGCGTGCCCCGGCAAGCCGTTTGTCCTAATTCCGTGTATCCGCTACGAGCAAACGCGGGTACACTCCCGAATACTCTGAACCGCCCGAGCCAAACCATGAGCATCGCCTCGCCGGAACCTCCTGTTCTCACGATGGACCAACACCCGGACACACCGACTTCAGACGACGGCCCAACTCCGGCGGCCGAAACGGATTCTGTCGACGCCAAGCCTTCGCTGTGGAGTCGCAGCTTCCTAGGGCTGTTGGCCACTCAGTTTTTCGGCACGATGAACGACAATATGTTTCGTTGGCTGGTCGTGCCCATCTGCAAGGACCTGGTCGGGACGGATCAGGCGGCCTTGGCGCTGTCGGCCGGCCTGGCGTGTTTTGTTTTGCCCTATCTGCTGCTGGCCGCGCCGGCCGGCTATCTGGCCGATCGTTTCAGCAAACGCAGCGTGATTGTCGGCTGCAAAGTGGCCGAGGTTGTGATCATGGCCCTGGGTATCGTGACGATTCTGACGGGCAATATCTACTTGATGTTCATCGTCGTGGCCTTAATGGGCGCGCAGAGTGCGCTGTTCAGCCCGTCGAAGCTCGGCAGTATCCCCGAGATGGTTCATCCGCGAACGCTTTCGGCGGCCAATGGCTGGATGGGACTGACCACGGTCGTGGCCATCGTGATCGGCACGGTCGCCGGCAACTTGCTCTATTGGCACACGCGACCGCTTGGCCTGG
>JAFGIR010000482.1 GCA_016929515.1 Pirellulales bacterium
GGCCGTTGACGCGCAGCGGTTCGCTGTCGAAAACCACGCGGTCGGGAAGAACGACTTCGAGACGTTGCTGCGAGCTTCGCAGACGATACAAGGCCTGGACAGTGACTTGATCGGCGCGCGTGACGACCATGCGGATCACGGCGCGTTCGATGCTTGTGTGCTTGACGTCTTGCAGTTCATAGCGGGTGGCGTCCACGGTCAACGACCAGGGACCGTGGAACTCGAACGCCTGGGCCGCATCGGGTACCTTGACGCCGTCCATTAAATCGTGTTGCGGGTCGACGGCGCGCAATCCCTTGGTCGTCTCGGCCGGCCGCAGATCGATGGTTTCGGCTTTGGCGAGGACGATTTGGCCCCAGGTTCGATCGATTTTCGCGTCGTCGGCCATGACCGGAATCAGGCGGCGAATCTTCAACGGGACCGGTTTGCCGAGTCCGAGCTTGTCGAGCTTTTCTTCCCAGACCAGCGTGATCTTGCCCTTGCCCAGCAATTCGGTCTCGCCGCTGAAACTCCACGCCTGATACTTTTCCGACGGATCGTCGCCCTCGGCCAGATTGTCGGGCGCGGGGTCGACCACGCGGTCGCGGATTCCCGGCGTGCGGTTGCGAAGTTTGTCGGCCAGCGACTCGGGCACGTCGATCCTGAGCGACTTCACGCCGCTATACAACACGTGGTAGTTGAAGACCGCTTCGTATTTCACGGTGTCGTCCTTGATCTGCATGCTGAGAAGCTGTCCCACGGTGACTTGGGGTTTTCGCCGCTCGGCGGCCAGGGTCAAAACGACCGGATCGCGTGCAAAGGCAAAAGCCAGCACGGGCCGTAATTCCGATTTGGCCCGGTTGCCGCCGGCGTTGATGCCCTGCAAGGCCTCGGCGAACGAAACGGCTCGCAGTCCCTGCTGCTTGGCCGGGTTGACGCGGAGACTGCCCGGCGAGCGAACTAGCAGGCGCCCCCGGTCTTCCTCGACCGAGTCCTTCGCGACCCGGGGCACGACGACCGGGATTTGGGCCGCCTTTCCGGTCGGCGCGAGCAACTCGGGAAGCGCGAGGCTTTTTTCCATTCGGACCAGCAATCCGGTGCGTCCCAGGGCCTTTTGTGCCAGATTGACCACGAGGCGAGTCTTCTTCGCGCCGATGAGATGATAGGCGTCGACCCGGGCCTCCTGGGCTCCGGCGATCTTGGCCCCGCGGACCTCGCGGATTTCATACCCCTCGGGCACGTCCCACTCGAAGCGGAAAACGCCCGCCCGCTGGACGTCGTAGACGGCCGAGAGCGTGGCGGTCAGGCGGTCGGGCGAGAGGTCGATTTCGGTGAGTGAATCGACCGTGACGCGGGGCTCGACCTTTTCGACCGTTAGCTTCAGTCCGAAGGGCACGGCCGCGTAGCGATAGGCGAAGTCCCATTTTCCATGGGCAAGCGAAGCGGGCAACTCGCCCGCGTCGACCTGGAGCAGGCCGTCGCGCTGGGCCGTTTCGGCACGCAGTCCCGCGGCCACCTGAATGACGATCACCCCCTGCTGACGGCCGACGTCGACGGCCTTGACGACGGGGATGCCGATCGTGGCGTCGCCGGTCCGATCGTTGAATTGTTCGAGTTCGACGGTGAGATTCTGGGTGCCTTCGGCCGGCTCGAACAACTGCACGTCGATGCGCTGGCCGCCGTCGCTCTTGGCTACCGACCACTGGCGGACGTTCGCGTCGAACACATTGACGACCTTCTGGCCGGCGGGCACCTCGATCGCCAGCGTGGCGAGTTTCGCGCGGGCAATCGTGTAGGTCAATCGGCATTGCGTCCGCGTGACGCCCTCGCGGATCCAGGCCTGTTGTTGCGACGTGACCGTGGCCAGCGCGGCCAGGCCGGTGGCGCCTTCGGTTTTTGGGGTCCACGCGATGCTCACGGTCGGCGCCGCGCCGACAAACGCCAGGACCACGGTTTGGTCGGGCTTCTCGTCGGCGTCGGCCGGCTTGGAGTCGGGTACCTCCGAAGCGGCCAGCAACGGTTGGATGTCGACCTTGACGCCGGGCTCGGGAATCGTGATCCGCCAGCGGCTCACCGGTGCCTGCGGCACTTGGAGCGACACCTGGTTTCGGCCCGGCACGCGCGTAATGGCCTTGGCGAACTCCAATTCCAACTCGATCGGCGAGGCCTTCTTGTCGTCCTTCTCGACCAGGAGCTGATATCCCTGTTGACCGTCGAGGACGATTCGCGCGGGACGCCCGTCGATCGTCGCGCGGGTGATGGCCGCGTCGGAGAGTCGCAGGGGAACCTTGTGCCAGCCTTTACGCAGCAACTCGATCTTGAGCCGTGCCTTGAATTGCATGACGTCGCCGGCCACCGTTCCTTCGTTTTCGATTTCGCTCAGCAGCGCGCCGACGGGCGGTTCGTCGTCGGGCGTCGTCGCTCGCTTCTCGCGGGCCGCCTTCCAGAGTTCCTGGAACTCGTCGTAGGGAAGAAACACGCCGCGTCCGCGAGCCTCGAAGACCTTGCGGAGTTTCTCGTACGGGATGTAGATCGTCCGCTCGCGAAACGTGTCGTCTTGGACCGTCTTGTCGCCCTCGGCGGCCGCGGTTTCTTGAGCGTTGGTCGAAAGACCCGGCAGCACGGTCGCCAGGCACCAGACGATCGCAACCGCGAGGCATTGTCGTGAGATGGTTTTCATGATTTTCCCCGTCGATTCGAAAAGGAGAGTTGGTGGTCGAAAGTTGCCTATATAGTTTTTGTTGCGGAAAGAGCAACTTGGCCGGATTGTCGCCTTTCGCTCCGCGAAAGTTGCGGTCAATCCACGCTACTTTCGCGGA
>JAFGIR010000007.1 GCA_016929515.1 Pirellulales bacterium
AACGGCGCTTCGACGTCGGGCTTGTCGCGATCGTCCCAATACATGCGGATAAGCACGTCGCGCGGGTTGGCTCGCCCGCGACGCTCGCCGCCGGGCCGGATCGACGTGAAGTGATTGATGGTGAACCAGATGTGCGTGATCACGCCGGGCCCCTTGAGGTCGGCGATCACGACTCGCTCGCCCGGCTCGACGAACCGCTGGCAATCGATGTTCTTCTCGGGGTCGGGCAGCCCGTCCTTGCCCAACTTGGCCGAAGTGGACGAATGGCTGCGGCCTTCTTCCCATCGGGTGATGTCGTCGAGCACGTCGCCGGCGGCCCACACCGCGCGTGGCGCGACGAGAACCAATGCGGCCGCGCCGAGGGCGACGCAAGCCCACCGGTGGAAAAGAGTTATCGGAGAGTTGCCCTGGTTGCCGCGAAAAGAGACTGTCTTGCCGATCATGTTCGACTCCTAGGATGAATGACGCGAGATACCACCACCGTTAACAATTATGATATGATAGCGGCGAGGCACATGCAATCGACCGTGCGGCCCTGTGGGACCGGTCCACGCCACGTGTTACCCCGGAAGCGAGAATCCGACATGCACCGTATTCCCCCCCTTCACGCCGTTTTGTCCACGTTCGCGCGGTGTTTACGTTGCCGGTTTGGTTTGTCGCTGTTGTGCTTGCTGGCCGCGGCTGCCGGTGCGGACGAGCCGATCCCTCGCCGAGTAGGACAGTGGGCGGCCCACTGGGGCACGCACCGGGCGGTGGTCGAAGTTGATCAGAAGGCCGACGCCGTTCGCGTCCACTTGCCGTGGCGCCGGCCCGATCGCAACCCCGAGAAGAAGGCCGTCCTCGTGGTCGACGCCGCAACCGGAAAACAACTTGACAACGTGGTGCCCGTGGCCGTCAACCGCGAGCATGGCGATCTCGTGTTTCAGCCGAACACGTGCCCCGGTACGTACTACGTTTATTATCTGCCGGCGCCGCCGATGAGGACGGGCAGTCTGCGATCGATCGCCTACGCCGAGCCGAAGGAGACGGCCGACGCGGCCTGGCGCGACCGAAACGGTCTTTCGGAAGCAGCGTTGGGCAAAGGCGGTTGGCGAGCGCTGCCCGCGGCGCGCCTCGTCGCGTTCGAGGCGGCCAGCGAGTTCGACCAGTTCGACGAAATGGAACGCATCGCCACGCGGGCCGAGACCGACCGGCTCGTCGAAGCTCATCCAAGCGCCGCGTACCTGCTCTTTCCCGAAAGTCGCCGCCGGCCGATCCGCATGACCGACGACTTGCCCCGCTGCTGGATCGATCGCGGACCGAGCAACACGTTCGAAGCCGACACGCGGCCAGGCGAGTTCTTCGCGTGGCAAATCGGCGTCTTTGCGGCTCGCCAATCGATCGACGACGTGGACGTGCATTTCGAGGACCTTCGCCCGGTGTCCGGCTCCGCACCATCAGACGCCGCGAAGTCGATTCCCGCCTCGGCCATGCGGTGCTTCAACCTCGGCGGCATCGACTGGAAGGGACGCCCGCTTACCAAAACGTTCGCTGTCGCCCGGGGCAAGGTTCGGGCCATGTGGTTCGGCGTGGCGGTGCCGCGCGATCTGCCGGCCGGCCACTACGAAGGCACGCTGACGATTACGCCAGAAGGAATGCGGCCGAGCACGGTTCGGCTTGGACTCGACGTGGCCGGCGAGGTGCTCGAAGACGCGGGCGACAGCGAGCCTTGGCGTCATTCGCGGCTTCGCTGGCTCGACTCGACCATCGCGTTGGACGACGAGCCGATTCGGCCGTACACGCAATTGGACGTTGATGGGCAGACGATTGCTTGCCTTGGCCGGCGGATGACGCTTGATGAAAACGGTCTGCCCCGGTCGATCGAAAGCTACTTCGCCCCGGAGATGACCCACCTCGGCGAAAACGGCCGGCAACTGCTTGCCTCGCCGGTGAAGTTCGTCGTGGATGCGGCCGACGGAACGTCGTTGCCCTTCTCGGGCGGAACGCTCGAATTCACGCGGAAAGATCCCGGCGTCGTGGCGTGGCGTTCGACCAGCACGGCTGGCGAGCTGACGCTTCGCTGCGAGGGCCAAATGGAGCCCGACGGTTTTGTCGAATTCAAATTGCGGCTTGTCGCCGATCGGCCGGTCGACGTGAAAGACCTTCGGCTGGTGATTCCGATGCGGCGCGACGTGGCCCGCTACATGATGGGTCTGGGCCGGCCCGGCGGGTTTCGGCCGCCGCGGCACGAGTGGAAGTGGGACCGGGCCAGGCACCAGGATTGCGTCTGGTTGGGCGACGTCAACGCGGGCCTTCACTGCCGGTGGTTCGGCGAGAACTACGTCCGGCCGTTTGTCTGCGTCCACTACGCTCGGCAGCCGTTGAATCTGCCGCCGGCCTGGCACAACGAAGGCCGCGGTTCGGTGACCGTCGCTGAGCAGGGCGAAGGGCAAGTCGTCGTCTCGGCCTCCGGCGGCCCTCGCTCGGTCGAGCCCGGCCGGCCGCTCCATTTCAACTTCACTCTGCTTTTGACTCCTTTTCGACCGGTGGACACCGACACCCACTGGGCCGAGCGCTACTACCATCGCTATCGCTGGCCGAACCGCGCCGACGACGACCTCGGCCCGGTCGCCGAGGGCGGGGCCAACGTGCTGAACGTCCATCAGGGCAATGGACTGAACCCCTACATCAACTACCCGTTTTTCACCGTCGATTCGCTCAAGCAACTCATCCACCAGGCCCACGACCTGGGTATTCGCGTGAAGCTCTATTACACGGTCCGCGAGATCACCACGCACCTGCCCGAGCTTTGGGCCCTGCGCAGCCTGGGCGACGAGATTCTCAGCGGCGGCGACGGGGGCGGCGCGCCTTGGGTTCGCGAGCACCTGGTCCACGACTACCATCCGGCCTGGTACGACGCGCCGGTCCACGACGCCTCGATCCAGACGACCGGCATGTCGCGAATGCACAACTTCTATCTCGAAGGGCTCGACTGGCTGATCCGCAACGTCGAGATCGACGGCCTTTACCTCGACGAGGTGGCCTACGACCGGACCGTCATGAAGCGGGTTCGCAAGGTTCTCCAGCGCGGCCGGCCAAACAGCCTGATCGACCTCCATTCGTGGAATCATTTCTGCGAACACGCCGGCTTTGCCTGTTGCGCGAACGTCTATATGGAGAGCCTGCCTTACGTCGACCGACTTTTTATCGGCGAATCACGCGACTACGACACGCCGCCCGACTACTGGCTCGTCGAGATCTCGGGCATTCCGTTTGGTCTGACCAACGACATGCTCCAAGGCGGCGGCAACCCGTGGCGCG
>JAFGIR010000483.1 GCA_016929515.1 Pirellulales bacterium
ACGGCGGTTTGACCAACCCGGCTGCGAGAATCGAAATGAGATGTGCATTCGCGACGGTTCGTCCTAGCTGGACTTCGCGACAGAACATGGCCAATGCGCGGGGGTCGTTCGCAAAACGCTCGCGGAGCACCTTGACGGCGTAGACCGGCGGCCGATGATCCGGCGAACCGACCGGCCGCGCGCGATAGACACGTCCCAGCGACCCTTCGTTGACCAGATCGACCAACTCCCAACGACCAATGCGACCGAGCGGCGCGCCCGTCAATACCACGGACGCGTTATTCGCAGCAGTGGACATTCCGTTGGACGTTTGCATAAAAGCCGCTCGGGCTGTCCGCCGGGGCGCCGGGCTTCGCGGTGTCGCGGGAGACGCCACCGGTCGAGCACCCGTTGCGGTATCGGGGTCTTCAGAACTGCGGGAAACACTTTAGAATAGGTAAGGTCGGCAAACTGCGAGTCATGCGCAGATTCTCACGCGCCGAATCGCCGGCGTCTTGCCGCCACGCTGTTTGGGTCTATTGATTGGATCGGATATTCGGGCGGGTAGAGTTGATAGCTCGTTGGAAAAAGCACGACGGTTCCGACATGGTGCGCCTGATGATCCACTGGTCGGTTGGATCGCGGTCGACGTTCCGGACGAGCCAGACGGATGAAGGATGAGCCGACGAGAATGGTACTTTCGGCGTTCGGCTGTTTTTCTTAAGATGACCGTTTTCACGCTTGGTGACTCACAAAGGAGATGGTCCATGAAGGGTCTTTCACGCGACGCGACCGTTCTCGTGGCGCTGTTGACAATCGGGTTGTTCGTTGGGCTCGGCTGCGGACCGGTGACCGAGGGGCCCCAGTCTCATCCGGAATCGCAGACCGAAGTAAAGGAAATCCAGCGGTTTGGATCGGTCATTGGGCTCAAAAAAGACAAGAAGGATTACTACAACAAGCTGCACGCCAATCCTTGGCCTGAGATCAACGCCATGCTCAAGAAGTGCAACATCCAGAATTACTCAATCTATGAAGGTGAAATCGACGGCAAGCTGTATCTCTTCTCGTATTTCGAGTACGTGGGCGACGACTTCAAAAAGGATATGGCCAAGATGGCCGCCGATCCCAAGACCAAGGAGTGGTGGGCCGAAACCGACCCTTGCCAGATTCGTTTGCCCGGCACGCCCGAGGGCGAGCAGTGGAAATCGATCGAGGAGGTTTATCACCTCGATTGATCCGCCTGGCCGTCGAGCCACGTGAATCGGTGGTGCTCGCAGCATGAGCAGTCGGCCCGATCTCGCAGCCCGGCGAGACTCACCTGATGGAGCCGATTCTCCCAAAGGTGCACGACGGTCAGCACGGGCGAGACGGCTTCTGGGTTGCCGCTGAGCAGCTTGATCGCTTCGAGCGCTTCGAGCGAGGCGATCAGACCGGCAATGGGCCCGAGAATTCCGTGGGTTGGGCACGTGGGAAGTGTTGCCGGGTCGGGGCACTCGGGCAGCAAGCAGCGAAGACAGGGCGTTTGGCCAGGCACGATCGTCATCGTTTGGCCTTCCGTCCCGACGCAGCCGCCGTAGACCCAGGGAACGCCGTGTTTGACCGACGCGTCGTTGATCAGAAACCGCGTCGGGAAGTTGTCGGTGCCGTCGACAATCACGTCGATGCCTTCGATCAACCGTTCGATGTTTCCGCGATGGATCTCGTCGACAATCGGCTCGCAGGCAACCTCGGAGTTGATTCGCGCGAGGTGCACGGCGGCGGCCTGTGCCTTGGGGCGGTTTTCGGCCGCGTCGTGCTCGTCGAAAAGCACCTGACGCTGGAGATTGTGGAGGTCGACGCGGTCTCGATCAACGATCCGCACGTGGCCCACGCCGGCGCGAACCAACAAATTGGCCAACGTGGCGCCCAGCGCGCCACAACCGCAGATCAGCACGGCCCCCGCGGCCAGCCGCCGCTGCCCGTCGGACCCGAGCGGCGCATAGGTCGTCTGGCGAACGTAACGATTGAGGTCCGGCGTGGTTGACTGATTGTCAGTCATCGCTGCATCCCTCAAGGAGGTGGTCTTGGCCGAGTGATTGCCCACGCACATTGGCGACCCTGACGGTCTTCGGTTCATTGAGATCCTTCGGCGGAAGACCCCTAAGGAAATTGAGAAAGAGAGATTTGCGTATGAATGGGCCATGCGGGAAGAAATAATCGTTGTCAATGATCCGAATGCATGAGGTTTTGAAAACGTGCGTAAACGAAGCCTTGGAAGAACGTATCGTGACCATGAGCGACTCCGTGTAGATCGGTTTCTCCGGTAAGGTCTTTTCCCGGGTAGCGCCGGTTCTTGAGCCAGTGAGACGACGTCCCAAGAGACTTTGTCGATTCGGATTCGTCAACCCTCTGAAAATCTCTTGTCGCTACGCGACACCGGTTCGAGAACCGGTGCTACCCGCTGGGACGATTTTCCACTTCTCACTTCACACTTTCTATTTCAGTCTTCTTTCTTGTCCGCGCAAAGAACGTCGGCCAGGAAACGTCCGGTGATGGAAGCGCGATTTCGCGCGATCATTTCAGGCGTGCCTTTGGCCACCAGACGCCCCCCTTCGTCGGCCGCGCCGGGGCCTAGGTCGATAACGTAGTCGGCCATTTTGATCATTTGCAGGTTGTGTTCGACCACAATCAGCGAGTGTCCCACCGACAGCAGCGCGTCGAAACAATCGAGCAACTGAACGATGTCGGAGAAATGAAGGCCCGTGGTCGGCTCGTCGAGAATGAACAAGCACCGTCCGCGCCGGGCGCTCGACATGTAGGCGGCCAATTTCAGTCGTTGG
>JAFGIR010000056.1 GCA_016929515.1 Pirellulales bacterium
CGAAAGTAGCGTGGATTGACCGCAACTTTCGCGGAGCGAAAGGCGACAATCCGGCCAAGTTGCTCTTTCCGCAACAAAAACTACATAGAAAACCTGTCCCTTTGGCACCCGAAGACCGTTCCCGGCGGGGTTGGCTTGTGGTAGAACCGGCGATATGCTATCGGACTGACTGGCCGTGTTTTCCGCTGGAGGGTCTTGAGATGATTACCGTTGCACGAGTGGCCGCGTTTCTCGATCGATTTGCTCCGGCCGAACTGGCCGAGGCGTGGGACAACGTGGGGCTGCTGGTGGGCCGGCCGCAGCGGACCGTCGCGAGGTTGATGACTTGTCTGACCGTTACGCCGGCCAGCGCGGCCGAGGCGATTCAGGAAAAGGCCGACCTGATCGTCACTCATCACCCGATGCCCTTTGTCGAAACGAAGCGGCTGACCGACCAAGAGCCGGCCGGCGCGATGTTGTTGGACCTGATTGCCTCGGGCATAAACGTCTACAGTCCTCACACCGCGTTCGATTCGGCCCGGCAGGGCATCAATCAGCAGTTAGCCGAAGGGCTCGAGCTGCGCGGCGTCAGTCCGTTGGTGCCGAACGACGAAGGGCTGGGCATCGGTCGCTGGGGCTGGCTGGGCGACGAAATGACGCTCGGCCAACTGGCCGAACGTGCGAAGCGATTCTTGACGATCGACCACGTCGGCCGAGTCGGCCCGGCCGAAATGCCGATCCGCACCGTGGCCGTTGGCTGCGGCGCGGCCGGGTCGCTGCTGGGCGCGGCACGCGGGGCCGGCTGCGACGCGATGCTCCTGGGCGAAACGTCGTTGCACACGTGTCTCGAAGCAGAAGCGACTGGCTTGGGGTTAATTTTGGCGGGCCATTTCGCCAGCGAACGGTTTGCCGTCGAGGCACTGGCCAAAACGCTCGCCGAGAAGTTTCCCAGCGTCGAAGTCTGGACCAGCCGCGAGGAACGCGATCCGATCGAGTGGGAATAGCACATACCACGTTTTGGATACACGTCGGCGAGCCGTTTCGATACGATCGGGACCGGAGCATCAAGCCCAATCACCCTAAGTTGCCACGGCGTTGTGCTTTCGATACGCATCCCCCCTCCCCCGCGAGGGTTTTCAACGCCGATAGGCGGTCCAACTGCTTCCCAAGACTCACGATATGGGTTCTCATGGTTGTTGGCGCCCCGCGTGCGACGACTCTTCACGCCTTCTGATCGGGCCAAATCGTGGCAGCGCGCGCGTGACAAACCGACCATGACTCTTGGAAAGGAGTGACGGCAATGAACGCATTGCCTTCCGAGCCGTCGCCGCGTGGTTCGATTTCGCAGATAGCGCGCTCGGCTCCGGCTCAGACGACGGCCGTCACCCATGCCCGGCCGAGCGATCATCTCTCGGCCGTGCGATTCCTATCGAGTGTTTGCCCGGGTTGGCCGGCAAGCCGGCTGAAGGCCTCCTTCGACGATCCGCTCTACGAGCCGCGCGATCGGCTTCTGATCCGCGCGGGCACGCGATTGATCGGCCATGCCCACACCACGCAGCGCGTGATGCAATTCGGGGCGATTCGTCTGCCGGTGAGCGAAGTGCAATGGGTGCTGGTCGCGCCTGAGTTGCGCCGGCAAGGACTCGGACGAAAGCTGCTCGATGCGGCCGCTCGGCACATGTCGCATCAGGATTCGCTCATCGGTTTGGTTCGGACCTCGGCGGGCGCGATTTTCGAGAAGCTGGGTTGGGGATTGGTGGGTGTCGACCACCGTTCGACGATCAGCACGCGGCTGTTGTTGTCCGAGATGTTCACCCAGGATCTGCTGCCGGAGGAACGGCGGTGCCGCGTAAATGTCCGCCCTTGCCGCCGGCTGGAAATCGAGGCGATCGAGCGGATCTACAACCGCAACTTGCCCGGCACGTTTGGTCCGATGGAACGGACGGCCGCCACGTGGCAATGGATCGTCGACCGTGACGAGCGAGAACAGCTCTACGTGGCGGCCAGTGGTCCGGCATCCGTCGATGCCGAGGAATCGCGATCGGAAATTCTGGCTTATGCGTTGGTGCGCGGCGGGCGGATTCTCGAATTGCTGACCACGCCGGGTCGCCGCGCGGCCGCCGTGCCCTTGCTGGCCCGGTTGTGTCGCGAGGCGATGGAAAAAGACCGCTCGCAAATCGTGCTTCATGCTCCGCCGGACGATCATCTTCACTCGTTGTTTCGCCTGGCGGGCGGGCGAACCGAAGATCGGCAACCCGACGGCGGCCAGGTGCTCATGGCCCGCGTCCTGGCCCCGGCCAAGCTCTTGCGGCAGATGGAGCCCGAGTTGCTTCACCGCGCGGAAGACGCCGGGCTGAAGCTGCCGTTTCAATGGAGCATTGGCCTCGACCGGCGCGGCTACTTGGTCACGGTCGACGCGCGGGGCGTGACGGTCACCGCCGGCCGGCACGACGAGCATTGGTTTTGCGTGGCCGGCCACGATCTGGCGCCGCTCGTCTTGGGGCAACTCGATTGGGCCGCGGCGTGCAAGTCGGGCCGGGTCATCGTCTCGGGCAATCGAATGCGGCAAGCCGGGTCTATCTTGTTCCCGCGATTCTCGCTCTGGTGCCCCCCGCTGGACAGTCTGGCCGCCTTGCTGTGACAAGGCACGCCAACAGAGAAGACCACGAAGCCGCTCAGGAGGCTCGGGTCGATCGTTTCATGTTGCCATGGGGAGCCGGCA
>JAFGIR010000484.1 GCA_016929515.1 Pirellulales bacterium
AGTGATGACATACACGGCGGTCGGCGATTTGCCAACCGAACTCTCGGTCCGCGAGACGGTCGAGACTTCCATGTCCATTGCGGTCGAAGCGACCTGAGTACGGCTGATCTCGGAGAGCGTTTTTTCGAGAAAGCCCAGATCGTCTTTGTCCTCTTCTTCCTTCTTCTCGTCGGCCGCGACTCCTCGTTGCGAGTCCGGCCCGGCATCCGAGGTGTGAAGCTCCGGCGCGATCGGGTCGGGACCCGTCTGATAAAGACCGCTGGGCGGCTGAGCAAGCCCGGTCGCTGACAGCACCACGCAAAACAAGAAAAATGTCAAGAGAAATGTCTGCAAGGAACATGCAGCCCGTCGCATTGCCATAACACTTTTCTCCATGTCGCTCGGGTGGGTCGTTCCTTGTGAGAGGGGCTTTTTCTCACAAACGACGGTGGGGCAGCAGTCAGCTCACAAGGGGTTGGACTCCTAACGCACCAATAGTGGTGGATCCCCAACAACCCTTCATTTTTTCTTCGGTCGCCGAGCCTCTGCGCAGCGCGCCGAAATGGTCTGGCCAACACAACCGCCACACAACACAAAGTCTATGTAGATAACGACGATGGCCGCTGTTCGTAAGAAGAAACGTCGACGCTGTGTTGTCTAGGGCGAGAAAAATGAACGAGGAGATTTCTGCTGATGATCGTGAACAAGCACTCGACCAGCGATGCCCCAGATCGCCAAGAAGGTCAAAACCATCATGCAGTGGGCTAACTCAATGGGCATCTTGTCACCAATGGATGGGCAGTGCGATGATGTGGGCGAACAAGTCCGCCAACACAGTCTCGTTCATCGACCGAGCTCGACAAGAAACGTGATAGCGAGAATCAGAGCCGACACGATGCGTTCATCCACTGTGTCGAGGCAATTCAGGCAAGTTTGGCCAGCCGTTTTTTCCCTGAATTCCCCAACGTTCAACATTGCGAATCTTGTACTTCTTTCGATCATAACGACGATGCATGCCTTTGCGTGAGGGGATAACCGGTTTGGCCCCACGGCGGCAGATTTCCTTTCGCAAGGGGTCGCTATCGTAGCCTATGCCATCAATAACATAATCGGCCGAGAGGTTTTCAGTTATCGGCGAAAGGGCCATACGAGTGACTTTCCGAGTCTTTCCTGGAACGAATTGGCCGCGGCGGGTGTCCGCCGTCCGAACGTACCGCCATGCTTAGCGCGGCGAAGAATCCCCTTCCTCCGGCAAACCTCAAGAAAGGGGCACGTCGTTGGGCACGTGAGCCAGATCCGGCGCCGTCCAGTCGGCGCCCGCTTCACGCAGTTGTTCGGCCGAGAAGCTGGTGGTTAAACCCAAGCACCGAGCTCCGGCTGCCCGGCCCGCCCGTATCCCGCTCGGTGCGTCCTCGACCACCAGACACTCCGACGATTGGAGCCCCAAACGCTCGATAGCGAGGAGAAAGATTGCCGGGTCGGGTTTCTTCCGCGTGACCTCCAAGCCGTCCACGCACAGATCGAACAAATCGGGACGCAAGCCGATTTGGCGCAGATTGCCGTTCATTTTGATGCGATCGGCACTGGTCGCCACGGCCAATTTCAATCCTCGCTGCCGGGCCTCGGCAATGAACGTCTTCGCGCCGGCCAACGGTTGGAGTCGGCCCTGGATGATATCGAGATAGATTTCGTAGAGCCGCTGCTTATCGGCTGGCGGATTGAGCGCGACTCCGTATTTCTCGGCAACGCCGCCGATATAGCGATCTTCGCCCGCCCCGACAAAAGGCAAGAAATCGTCGGGCTGAACCTGCGTGGCGTGGTTCTCGGCAAACATCCGAACGGCCGCCTCGCAGATAAACGGTTCGCTGTTACAGAGCACGCCGTCCAGATCGAAGACAACGCCCAGGAACGATGTATTCACTCGGTGGAAAGAGTCTTGTCCGGTTGGAATATTCATATGCTTGAATCTAACAAAGCTAGCCAGCACAAACAAGCAGAGTCCAAATGAAAGCCTATGGCAAGAGGACCGTTTCAGGGAATGTGGCGGATAACGCAACTACTCGTCTGCGGCGGCATTAGTGTGGACTCACAAGGCTTTCCCCCGCCGTATGGCTCTGTGCCGAAGAGGGAAATGAAGATATAGTGAGAGGAGCGAGGCGGGATCTTCTTAAATCGAACGGACTCGTGATGTCTAATATATGATACAAGGAGATGGCCATGCGACCCACTGTCGTTTTGCTTCTGACTGTTTTCGGCATGACAACCGGTATACTTGCCGGATCAATCGCAGTCGGCGATACGTATCCAGCGACGAACAGTGGTACAGACATTTGGTACGACTATCCGGCTAAAGACTGGCACTCCCAATCGCTGCACTTGGGTAACGGGTATTTCGGCGTTTCGTTCTATGGTGGCGTCGGTGAGGAACGATTTGATTTCACCGACAAGACCGCCTGGCTCGGCGGTCCAGGCCGGAATCCGAAATACGACTATGGAATTAAGCCGGGTGGCAAGGATTACGTCGAGGCCATTCAAAACGCAATCGTCAACCACGAGTTTGCCACGGCCGACCGCCTGGCCCGACAGCACTTCTCCGGCGACTACGACGACTTCGGTAGCTTCACGTCGTTAGGCCGGCTGCTGTTGACCTTCGATCACGGCGACCAGCCGGCATCCGACTATATTCGCCGACTGGATCTGGCTAACTCGCTTGCCACAGTCTGTTACACCGTCGACGGCGCGCGCTACACGCGCGAGTATTTCTGCAGCTATCCCGACAGAGTGCTTGCCGTCCGTATTGCGGCTAACACGCCGGGCAAAGTCGGCTTCACATTGCGGACGGAGATGATCCAGAAGCAGTGTCGACTGACGGTGAATGGCGGACGAATGGTCATCAATGGACACCTTGACGAGAACCAACGGCAGTTCTGCGTCAAGCTGAGAGTACGTCACCGTGGCGGTTCACTCTCGTCAGATGGTTCAGTGATCCGCGTTTCAGCAGCCAATGAGGCAATCATACTGATGACGATGGCAACCGAGTACCGGCCCGTGCCACCGACTTACTCAGGAGTCGATCCTGAGAAAATCACCTCGGAGCGAATGGAAGACGCATCGGAGAAAACCTATACCAACCTGAAGGAGTCTCACGTTGGGGATTATCGAGATTTGTTCGATCGGGTCGGCCTTTCACTCGATAGTCGTCCGCCAGAGACATCGCTCCCGTCAAATGTTCGAAGGGAGAGACTAAAACAGGGCCAAGACGACCCGGCCTTGAAAGTTCTTCTGTTCAACTACGGTCGCTATCTGATCATCAGTGCTTCGCGTCCTGGCTCGCCGCCGTCAAATCTGTTTGGCACCTGGGCTTCAGACCTCCACATGTGTTGGCGCGGCAATTATCAGAGTAATATCAACCTTCAGGAGATGTATTGGTCGTGCGGGCCGACCAATCTTCCCGAGTGCCACGAAGCTTATCTTGACTGGGTCCGTGCACTCGTCGTTCCGGGCCGCAAGGTGGCGAAGGCCTACTACGGGGCGAACGGCTGGGTGAGCCATGCGACGGGCAACATCTGGGGATATGCTTCGCCGGGGTCTGGCATCAGTTGGGGTGTCTATCCGGTCGGCGCGGCATGGCACTGCCATCACCTATGGGAACAGTATGCATTCACACAGAATAAGGGCTACCTGAGAAGCAAGGCCTACCCGGTCATGAAAGAATCGGCCGAGTTCTGGCTGTCCAAAGGCCGACTCATGCCTTACGACGGAGGACTTATTAGTGCGCCGACCGTCTCGGCCGAGCACGGGGCGGAATACCGCCACGGCAAGTTCGTCGACCCAACAAGCACCAACGAGCAACGGCCCGTGGACGCTCAACGGTTCTTCAATTTGCCGGGCGCGTACCAAGACATCGAAATGATCCAGGACCTCTTCACCAATGTCGTGGCAGCCGCCGACATTCTTCAGATCGACCGCGAGTTTCGGGATGAGGTCGAACGCAAGCGCTCCGAGCTGCTG
>JAFGIR010000485.1 GCA_016929515.1 Pirellulales bacterium
GAGACGGCCCGGTGCTCCGTAGAGCAGTGCCTGCGAATGTTTCTTCTTGTTACGAAAAGCCTTCCGCAGGCTGAGATCGGTTACACTATTACCGAGTCTACCCGAATGATGGGAGGCGTCAAGTACATATCACAAAAAAGGAAAGGTTCTTTTTCCTCAACAAGGGCAAATCATGTCAGATTACACGCTGGGCCTCGATCTGGGCCCCAATTCGATCGGCTGGGCACTTATCGACGAGCAGGCCGAGAAAAAGAAAATCATTGACACGGGCGTTCGCATTTTTCCCGAGGGCGTCGACCAGTTCGACACGGCCAAGGAAGTCTCGCGCAATGAGGATCGCCGCGTGGCCCGGGGCATGCGGCGTCAAATCCAGCGTCGCCGTCGACGAAAACGACTAGTCCGAGCAGCACTGATCTCGGCCGGTCTCTTGCCGGAAAACCCGGATGAGCAAGCTGCCCTTCTGGATCGCGATCCTTACGAGTTGCGTGCCCGAGCCCTTGAAGAAAAACTTTCGCCGCACGAGCTAGGTCGAATCTTTGTGCATCTGGCCCAGCGTCGCGGCTTTCTCTCGAACCGCAAAAAAGACCGGGGCGACAAAGAGGTCGCCGGCATGTTGGCCGAGATCAGCGAACTGGAAAAAAACATCCAGGAAAGCGGCTGCCAGACGCTCGGTCAGTGGCTCTTTCGGAAGTCGCGCGATCTGAATCATGCCAAACGAGCGGAAGACGACCATATTCGACGCCACGACGGCACGGGTCGTCATACCCGACGCGACATGTACGAGGCCGAATTCGACGCGATCTGGGAAGCCCAACGATCGTTTGGCCATGGTTCGCTGTTGACCGACGCGCTCAAGCACGGCCGGCACGGCAAGCAGACCTATCCGTGCAAACCGCGGCCGCGACGCCATGGCGACTCGCCGTTATCGGAATTCGGTCTGCACGGACTGATTTTTTTCCAGCGGCCCATGTATTGGCCGCGCTCGGCCGTGGGCTCCTGCGAATTCGAGCCAAAACAGAAACGATGTCCCAAGGCCGACCGCCGCGCTCAACGATTCCGGTTGCTCCAGGAAGTCAACAACATCCGTTACACCGATCTCGAAACGGGCCAGGAATCGCCCCTCGACGACGGGCAGCGCGCGTTGCTGCTCGACAAATTGGGCCAACAGGAAAAAATGACCTTCGACCAGATCCGCAAGGCGTTTGGCTTCCTGGAGTCGGTCAAATTCAATCTGGAAAAGGGCAAACGGTCACAAATCCAGGGGATGATCGTCGACTATCGACTCGCCAAGGCCACGGGCAAGTCATGGCACAAGCGGCCCGAGGAAGAAAAAGACGCCATCGTCCGACTATTGATCGACCACGAGCAGAACGACGACGCCCTGATCGCGCGGCTGGTCGACGACTTCGGCATGATGCCCGAGCAGGCCGACGCGGCTCTAAGTGTCGATTTACCCAGCGGCCACCTGAACGTAAGCCTCAAGGCGATCAACAAGATTCTGCCGCATCTCGAGAAGGGTCTGATTTATCAATCGGTGAGCGACCCCAAGAAAAGCGCGATACACGCGGCCGGTTACTTGCGCCGAGACGAACTGCGCCGGCGGTTGTTCGACCGATTGCCCGACCCCGAGCGAACGGCCAACTGCCCTATCGGCGATCTGCCCAACCCGGTGGTCAAACGTACCTTGGTCGAGCTGCGCAAGGTGGTCAACGCGATCGTGCGCGAATACGGCAAGCCAGCGGCCGTCCATGTTGAAATGGCGCGCGACGTCAAAACGCGTCCCAAGAAGGGAACCGAGGCCTACCGTAAATATCAGGAGCAAATCGCCGAGAACCGTTATCGGGAAGAGCGCCGCGGCGAGGCCGCCGAAAAACTGCGCGAAAACCGCATCAAGGTCAGCCGCGACAACATCACCCGTTACATCCTCTGGGAAGACCAACGCCAGGCGTGCATGTACTCGGGCGAGCCGATCAGCTTCGGCCAGCTTTTCGGCGGCGAGGTCGACGTCGACCACATTCTGCCGCGATCGAAAACGCTCGACGACTCGCAAAACAACAAGGTGGTTTGCTTTCGCCGGGCAAACGCCGACAAGGGCGACCGGTTTCCCCACCAGTGGCTCGCCGACAGCCGGCCCGAGCAATACGAGCAGGTGTGTGCCCGGGCAAGCCGTCTGATGCGCGAGGGGCGCATGCCATACGCCAAATACCGGCGGTTCCTCCAGAAGGAATTGAACCTCGACGATTTCATCGAGCGCCAGCTCAACGACACGCGCTACATCGCCCGACTGGCCGCCGAGTATCTGCGGTGTCTCTTCGAGGCCGACCATCACGTGTTGGGCGTCAAGGGCCAGTTGACCCATGAACTACGGCACGACTGGGGCATCGAAAACCTTTTGGAGCAATTGCCCGACAGCCCCGCCTGGCAGGAAAGCGACAATCTGCGGCCGGGTGAGAAGAATCGGGCCGACCATCGGCATCACGCCATCGACGCGGTCGTCGTCGCCTTGACCAACCGCAAACGGCTCCAGGAACTTTCGCGAATTCATCAGGCCGGCGGGACCGAAGCGACCGGCGAGATCGCGCTCGATCCTTGGGACGGTTTCCGCGACGATTTAAAGGAAGCCGTCGCGCGGATCAATGTCTCGCACCGCGCCGAACGCAAGGTAAGCGGCCGGCTCCACGAGGAAACGCTCTATGGTAAAACGGACGCCGAGGGCCAATGGGTCGTTCGCAAACCGGTCGCGGCCCTCTCGCCCAACGAGATCGAAAGAATCCGCGACGAAGGCATCAAACGAATCGTCACCGAACGATTGCGCGAAGAGGGGATCGAGTTCGGCCGAGGCAAAAAGGTCGACCCGGCCGCTTGGAAAAAAGCCATGGCCGACCTGAAAATGCCCTCGGGCGTGCCAATCAAAAAAGTCCGCATTCTTAAACCCGATCTGACCATCCAACCCATCCGGGAAGGGACGCCAAACCAGGCCTACGTCAAGCCCGGATCGACCCATCACCTGTGCATCTTTGAATTTGACGACCATGGCAAGCCGAAACGCGAAGCCGTATTCGTCACCATGCTCGAAGCGACTCGGCGTTTAAAGAATCGAGAACCGGTCATCCAGCGAACGCACCCAGAGCATCCCGAAGCACGATTCATTATGTCCCTTTGCCGAGGAGAGATGGTGTTGGCCAATTATGCCGGAAATGAGAAATTACTCATGTATAAAACGGCAGCGTCAACAACGGGCCAAATGATATTCGTCGAACACACTGATGCACGTGATAGCAGTTCCCAAAAAGGATTCTCAGCGAAGGCTACGACACTCGATGGTCGAAAAGTGACTGTTGATTTGTTGGGCCGAATCCGCTGGGCGGGCGATTGAGTGGAACCCCCACACCCCCCTTTGGAAAATCCGTTTACTTTTTTGACAGGACTCGCGCGGGCCGAGTATACTGGCAATCAGCGAAAGAACGCTACGCCTCTGGGACCATGACGGTCTGACCACTTTGATTTTTCTCCCAAGGCGTGGGGCGAACATGATCAAGCGCACCGTCGAGATTTCTCGCGCCGCCGCGCATTTGTCGGTTCGGCACAGCCAGCTCACCGTGCGGCGCGACGGCCAAACGATCGGCAGCATTCCCTGCGAAGACATTGCCACGGTGGTCGTCGACCATCCGCAGGTCACCTACACCCACGGCGCGCTGGCCTCGCTGGCCGAAAGCGGCGCGACCGTGGTCGTTTGCGGTCGCAACCACCTGCCGGCCGCGATGGTTCTGCCGCTGTCCGACCATTCCCAGGTCGTCTGGCGGATTCACGAACAGCTCGCCGTCGGCGCGCCGCTCAAAAAACAGCTCTGGAAACAACTGATCCAGGCCAAAATCCGCGCCCAGGCCGCCAATCTGCCCGAGGATTCCGCCTCGCACAAAAAACTACATGCCCTGGCGAAACTTGTCCGCAGCGGCGATCCGGCCAACGTCGAGGCCCGCGCGGCGCGCGTCTACTGGGCCCACTGGTTGCCCGACCAGCCGTTCCGACGCGATCCCGAGCTCCAGGGCATCAACTCGATGCTGAACTACGGCTACGCCGTGGTCCGCGCCTCCATCGCCAGGGCCCTCGTGGCGTCCGGATTGCTTCCCGCCATTGGGCTGCATCATTGCAACCGGTCCAACGCATTTTGCCTGGCCGACGACCTGGTCGAGCCCATCCGGCCGATGGTCGATGAACAGGTGCGAAAGCTCCACCTGTTGGGTTACACCGACTTGTGCCCGGAAACCAAGGCATTTTTGCTGGAGATTCTCGCGGCGAAGGTACGGACCGGCGACGGCACCGGCCCGTTGATGGTCGGCTTGCAGCTCATGGTCGGTTCACTCACGCGCTGTTATCGCAAGGAGGCCAAAGGTCTGGAGATTCCCGTCGCATGTTGATCAACGGGTACCGGTGCATGTGGATTCTTGTCATGTTTGATTTGCCGACCGACACGAAGAAGGCCCGGCACGACTACACTGTGTTCCGCAAACACCTTTTGGAAAACGGCTTCACCCAGATGCAGTATTCGGTTTACGCCCGGCACTGTCCGAGCAAAGAGAACGCCGTCGTCCACATAAACCGGGTTGAAGGCTACGTTCCCCCGGATGGGGAGGTGCGCATTTTGACCCTGACTGACAAGCAGTTCGAGCGGATGGTCATTTTTTGGGGAAAAGTGAGGAAACCCGTATGTCAGGCGCCTCGACAACTCGAGTTATTCTGACCCTCACCGCGAGTCAACTCTTTTGGCGGAAAGGACTTAGCGGTGCCAAGAGTGTAACCGATCTCAGCCCGCCAGCAATCCGCAAC
>JAFGIR010000486.1 GCA_016929515.1 Pirellulales bacterium
AACAGGCGGTTGGCCGGCAGGGCAATACGGATGACCTCGCCGTCGCGACGCACGTCGATGCCGGGCAGTTCGATGTTGGGCAAATTACCCCGGACGCTGCTATTGGGGCTGATCGACACGCGACCCTGCCGCTGCATCGAGGCCGTCATCGTTTTGACTTGCTTCTCAGTGCTCTCCTTTTCTTCACGCGCCTTGGCGAGTTGCGTGGTCACATCGGCCAACTGTTGGCGAATGGCCAAGGTCTCATCCTCGAGGATCTTTGCCGTCTGACGCGACTGGGCCAGCAAGGTGTCCAACTCCTGATTATCGCGGTCCAACGCGTTGGCACGGTTCTGAAGTTGCTCGTTCTGTCGGGTCAAAGCAAGTTGTTGCTGCTGCATCTTCTGGACTTGCCCTTGCAGCACCATCGAACTCTGACCACAGCCGGTCAAACCGCAGAAGGACAGCGCGGCCAACGCAAGAAACGGCAAAATCGGCCTGCGGACCCACGGTCGCATGGTCGTGCTCTCCTCAAAAGTCTTGGTAGGCCTCGGAGACGCCTTTTCGCCCGAATCCGGGGACCCCCGCGCGGGCTCTGGGCAGCATGAGGGCCGGATAGTAGAGAAACCGGTTGCCCGCGACAAGGCCAATTGACCCGTTTTATCACCGTAGCGAGACTAACCTTCAAGGTGTTCGACAAGCCAACTCGGCCGGGGGGGGTATTCGCCGTAAAACCGCCTTATGTAATGACGCCGCCAGCGACTCACCGGGTGGGGTTCCCAGCCCCAACGGGTCATCATCTCCCGCGATATTCGCCATGTGGCCAACTCGCACAACAGGGCGTCCGTCTTCTTGATCCGCGCGATCTCGTCGAGCGTCTCCAACGCGCGGCGAAACGTTTGATACGAGGTCTCCCGGTCTGAGCTGATGTATTTGACGGCCAAGTAATTGGGATGCCGCCGGGGCTGATCGTAGTACAACCGGCAACGATCCCCGGCGGTCCAACGGTGATGGAGCTTGCCCAACAGGAAGACGCCACCCAGCGAGGGCAGTTTTGGCCAGGGCCGCAACCCGACTCGCTCGAACTCGCCCGAGGCCGTCTCGATCACGCCGTGGCACCGCCGTTGCACGGTGTCGGCTTCGCGGCCTAGATGGGTCACCGTTTCGAACCAGGGTGCCATCGATCGTCCCATTTCATCGGTACCGAAAAAACAGCCGCTTGACGATCTGCAACAACGTCAACAACACGGCCAACAGTGCCAGGCAACCGAGAATCACGCCCGGCACAAGTCCATTCGGCTCGAACCACAGACGAGACCAGTTCCAAACCATGGGCCACCGAAGCAAGACGAACAGCGCGGCAAGACAAAGAAACGGCCCAAATGGAATCACGTTGTCCCGGCATAACACGAGAACTACCAGTCCGACAATAACGGCAGCCAAGGGGGCGAAGAAGAAGACCAGGATCGACGCTTGCCAACCGAAGTAGACGCCGATCATCGCCATTAAGGTCACGTCGCCAAACCCCATCGCTTCACGTCGCAAGACAGCGGCCCCGATCAGCCGGATGGCCCAAACCAGTCCCCCGGCGGCCGCCATGCCGATCAGCGCGCTTACCAGGGACGTCCAGCCGCGACCGCCGACGGCCCAAGCCATCACCAGAGCGATCACGCCGCAAGTTGCCAGAAACCCGATCCGAATCGTCGACGGATCACGGGCCAACCTCGCCAGACAAAGCTGCACCGCGCGGCCCAGCCCGTGCCGCGTGTACCAGTCGCGACGCAACAGACCGAAGCACCACAGAAGCCAGCAACCCAGCGCCACGACCAGAGGCCATAACAGCGGATACCCATCGGGCCAATCCGTTGTCGCCCCGGGCGAGTTAAACGCCATCGTCGGCCATCCCTCGGGCGTGACGGCCTCCCAGAAACCCGGTCGCCATTCCGGCAAGGCGGCAAGCGGAAAGAAAAGGGCCAGCAGTAGTCCGATGACCGTGCCGGACACGGTGACGCTGTCGGGAATGGTCTTTTCGTCGACGTCGATCAGCGAGGCGACCAGCATCAACCAGAGGAGCACGGCGTGGGCAGCGAACGGGGTGTGCAGCATGGCCTGCCACGCGGCTGGCGCCGGTTGGGCCAGTTCCGGCACGAGCAGTCCGGCCTCGACAACTTCCCAATAGTAGAGCCACGCCAAACCAAAGGCCGACGATAGCTCGACCGTCATCGGCCGAATCCAGAAGCCCCGGCCGTGCAGCGGCGTCTCGCGCCACAGGCCCAACCATCCAAAGACCGGCACTCGATCGAACCAGCATCGCGCCGGGGCGCTGGCGTCGGGCGTAGAGTGAGGGCTGATTGCTCGTTTTCGCCAGGCGAGCCGATAGGTGGCCAGATTGGCCAGAGCGCCGAGCACGGCGCCGAGCAAAAACACCGCGACGATGCGTCCTTCGATCGGGATAGCCGGCAGGAAATTCACGCCGAGTCCTCAGCGTTTGGAGTCGGTTGAAGCCGGCCGAGAATCTCGGCCGTCAGTGCTTCGGGCGTTTTGCCCTCGGTGTCGATCGTGACGTCGGCCACTTCTTGATAGATCGGTTCTCGCAGGGCGAGCAGTTCAACGATCTCGGCCAGACCCCCGCGCTTCGTCAGATTCGGCCGCCGACCGGCCGTCGTGGCGTCATCGAGCATTCGGGCATGGACGGTTTGGGCCGAGGCGCGGAGCCAGACGACCGTCCCGGCGGCACGCATGGCCCGGCGATTTTCTTCGCGCAGGGGTGCCCCGCCGCCGGCGGCCACCACGAGCCGCTCGCGCCGGCACAGATTGGCGATTGCCGCGACCTCCAACTCACGAAAAGTCGCTTCGCCGTCCTCGGCAAAAATGCGTGCGATCGACTTGCCGGCGCGTCGTTCGATTTCGACGTCGGCGTCGACCCAATCCCAGCCGAGCCGCTCGGCCAAAAGCCGAGCAAGCGTGGTCTTGCCGGTTGCGCGGTAGCCGATGAGAGTGATGGTCATGGAAGATCAGGGATTAGGAACGCCGCACATCTTGTGCTGTCATTATTTTTTCCTGGTATAGGCTTGGTCGGGGCGGTTCGGTTCGTCAGGGTACCTTCGAAGCAGCAGCCCGGCCTCAACCATGGGAGTAAGGAACCGGTTTCTGAGGCCGTTCGGATGTCTGCCCATTAACTCGCCGAGTTCAACTGCGGTCAGGTACTGCCCGTCACACAGGCCCAGTATGATTGTTTGGCTCTCGTCGAGTGGCAAACGACGGCCGTGAAGGGCAGGGGCAGCAATGCTTCGAAGCGTTGCAAGTTCTTCTTCTGAAAGGTCTTCGAGCCTACGTGAGGAGTCGGCCTTGTGTGAGGAGTTCCGCTCCGTGTGTAACAACCCACTGTTCACTTGTGCAGGTACACCTGGAAGCTGATAGTAGGCACCCCTCTTCTGTCCTGCTTGCTCCAAGAACCGTCGATTGGACAAGCCCTGTAGAAGCCGTGTGATTTCCGTGGGATGCTCGCCGCACATTTCCCGTAGTCGAGCGTTGGACACTGAGCCTTCAGTCTCGGCCGTAACAAGTGCCTGCAATTCCAGTCGCGACAAACGATCCACTTGGCGGCCGAACTGCTTACGTAACCGTTCCACCGAATCCTCGGGAAGCAAACTGACCATAGGAAGGAAAAGTCGAAACCGATCGGGCTGGAGAGTCTCCCGGATACCCGGGCACCGCCAGTGCTGCGACTTCCATCCCTGCCAAATTTTGTCAATCCCGGAACCTGCCCGCTCTCCACCACCGATCATCAGAAACATGGTTTGCAGCGACTTGTTGCGGCATTCACTAATCCCACCTTGCAGAAGCTGGTCAAAAGAAACCAGTAGCGTACCCGGATTTGACAACTCGATTCGGTCGCGGTACTTTTCGACGACAATTCCTCCCTGCCCACGGTAGTCGGCATGAATGATCGCATTGACGAGAGCTTCCCGAATCGCCGCGTGGACCGGGGTATCATCTTTTCGGAAGAGATCCGGCTCAAGTTGAAAGGGGATTTTCAGGTCTGCGGTCAGTCGTTGAATGGTTCGTTGATAAAACTGAAACAGATTGGCTACCCAAGTTCCATTTATGGTGATTCGATCTGTCCACCGGATTTCCGGATCATCCGAGTATTTCTCCCGGTAGTCGACGTGGTATAGTGGCACCGCCTCCGGCGACCGGATTGCCTCATCCTTGCCAAACATCAGAAGACCGGCCAGTGTGAGCCCCTCAACCCCCGTCATTCGGTCCTTTCTCCATCCGCCAAGTTTCTCAAGAAGGCCACGGGGTCTCTCCGCCAGCCAAGGGTGCTCGGGATCGCGAGCCGAGAACCGCTGTCGGTATTGATCCAAGCTTTGCTTATCGAGGTCATTCAAACCGAAACCTGGCACGAGCTGGGAATCGGCCGGTTCTTCGGAACGATCGGCCAGCATCCGGCCGACTTCATCTTCGGTACAGTGGTAGTCCCCTTCGTAGTTTCGCCGATAAGTTCCCACCAATGGATTCTGACCAACGAAGACCGGCCGTTGCCGTCGAGTTGCCCTTGGCACGCGGACGACGAGAACTGACGTCTTATCGAATGGGACAACCTGGACCATCTCGTCAGTCAACAGGTTGATATTCACCTTGCCCCGATTGTTGATCGTGTCCCCAAAGGACTTCTGCATCTTGGGCACGTCCTCAAGTCCACGGACAGTGCCATCCTTTTCGATGCCCAGAACAATCGTACCACCATCCGTGTTGGTCATTCCGCTGTATGTTTCCCACATACTGCCGGGCAGACCGCCCTTGGCCGACTTGAACTCCCAGTCGGAGCCCTCGCCAATGTCCAAAGCTTTCAGGATGTCAGACTCAGTCATGGGTGCCCTTTTTCACGTTGCCTCCCGCCGACGCTTCGACAATCGTTCATAATCCACCGGGTTGAGTCACACCCTTCAATACTTGGCTGCCGCAATCTTGTGACGGATGACGCTGCGCATTGTCTCGGCCGGGCCGTCCTGGCCGGTGAACAATTTGAACTGCAAGCACGCCTGGCGAACGAACATGTCCACGCCGGTGATGACGCGGCAGTTGCGCGCGCGGGCATCTTTTACCAGGAGCGTCGATTCGGGGTTGTAGACGGCGTCGAAGACCACCATGGCCGGCCGCAGATGGTGCTTGGGAAAGGGCGTTTCATCCACGTTGGGATGCATTCCCACCGGCGTGCCGTTGACCAGGATGTCGGCCGAAACGGTGTGCCGCTTGGCCCAATCGATCGTCCGGCAGGTAAGTCGCTTGGCCAGTCGCTCGGCCACGCGAGGCTGCCCATCGGTCAACAGGACTTGGGTCCCACGGCGAATCAGCCCATAGGCGATGGCCTTGCCCACCCCGCCGGCTCCCATGACCAGAGCCGTTTTGCCGGTCAGTGGATCGTGGCCGCCGCGGACGCCGCCAAGCGATTCCTCCAAGCTTTCCATGGCGGCCCGGCAGTCGGTGTTATAACCCAGCCGTTGACCTTGGTCGAAGACGATCGTGTTGCAGGCGCCGATGCCTTGTACGGTTTGGTCGGCTTTGGTCAGGGCGCCGAGCACGCCTTCTTTGTGGGGGATGGTTACACTGATTCCCTTGATGTTCAACTGGGTGGCTTCTTCGAGAAACGATTGCAAGTCCTCGCGTGGTACGCGAATCGGCAGATAGACCTTGTTGAGGTTTCTTTCAACGAAAGCCGCGTTGTGGATCAAGGGACTGAGACTGTGGCCGATGGGGTCGGCGATGACTCCGTAGACCTCGGTTTGCTCGTTGATTTGGTCGTAGCGATAGACGTTGACCATGTCATCGTAACTGAGTTGGCCCGGCGCCAACGTTCGCTCGTGATGAAACGTGGCGAACGTGAACGGGGCGCCGAAACGACCGGCCAGGATCCGGCTTGGAACGCCGATGTCGCCCATGCACACGCCCACCGTCGGCACGGTGGCCTTCTGGATCAGGCGAAGCATCCGCACGTTGTCGTGAGGCCGGTTGGCCATCGTGCAAATCTTGATGATGTCGGGGTCCAGACGGCTCAAGCGTTGGAAGATCTCTTCAAGGTTGTCGGGTGTCTTGCGAAAATCGTGCAAGCTGACGACTCGCTTGGTCTTGCCGAAACGCGGTATCGACGCGGCAACGTCTTCCTCCAAATCGATATACTCGGCTCCTTCGGCGATTGCCGTTCGCAATAGCACGAGCCGGTCCTGCTCGCTGCCGGCGAACTTGCCGCCGTCCACCTCTCGCCGGCAAGTAATCAACACGGGTGACGGGCGGTTGGCCAACAATCGCCTGAGGTTCACGTCGCCGCGGATATAATCCAGGCGCAATTCGACCATCTGGGCACCTTGCTCGACCAGATGCCGATGCTCGGCAAGCACCATTCCGTGACGGCTACGACCTATGCTGACGCAAATCATCGGTATTCGCTTGGGTTGGGAAGGAACCGGTTGAAACGGCCGCGGATGGCGGACCGCCCAGTGAACGATAACGTACCGTAGCCCAACAATTGTAGCACTATTCCTCTTAACGCTCAAATCCGCTTGAATTGTTTGTCGAGTTCTTCTCGCGTGAAAACCAGTGCCGTGGGCCGACCGTGGGGACAGTGATGGGCGTCCTTAACCAGGTGGCGTTGCTCCAAGAGCGAGGTGATTTCTTCCGGCGCCAAACGATCGCCCGCCTTGATCGCCGCGTGGCAAGCGATCGCGTGCAACAAGTGCTCCAACAATGCGTCGCGGTTGGGTTCGTGCCCGCCGGCCATCAACGTTTCTAGTAGCGACCGGAGCACCTCCGCCGGATTCATGTTGGCCAACATGGCCGGATAGCCGGAGATCAACACCGTGTCGCCCCCGAACGGCTCGACGTTCATGCCGAGCTTGGCCAGAATTTTGCGATGTTCCAACGCCGCGGCCGCCTCGGCAGGGGGCAGGTCGATCGGCTCGGGCACCAACAGAGTTTGGGTCTCAAGCCCGCTTCTGGCGATCCGGTCGCGCAACTGTTCGTAGAGAATTCGCTCGTGCAAGGCATGTTGGTCGACGATCATCAAACCGTCGTCGCTCTCGGTTACCAAATAGCGGTCGTGGACCTGCACGGCTCGCGGTGGACCTGCCACGGTGGCCGACGTGCCGATCCGGCCGGCCGCGTCGCATGGCTCGGGTTGCCTGAGGTGGTCGCGCCGAACCGGCTCGCCCGCCGCAACCGCGTCACCTTCGGCGGGTGCCCAGCTTCGATCGAGTTGGGTGATTGTCAAGGGCTCCGCGGACCCAGGCGGAGTATTCGCGTCGAATGTTCTCTGAAAACTGCCCGAATCCTGGCCGGTCGAACCGGGTTTCCAGCCGGCCACTTTTCCCTTGGCCCAACCGATCAATTCTTCGCGCAGCTTGGCCGCTTGGGCGTCGTCGTGCGCGCCGGTCGAGTCTTCATGTTCCCCGCGGACGCGGACGTGC
>JAFGIR010000487.1 GCA_016929515.1 Pirellulales bacterium
ATCCAGCCGTGGCAGCCAGGGCCGCATGGATCGCTTCGACATTGGCAGCGGCCGAGGCGGGGTCGTCGGCGCCGGCGGCCCCCCACCACTCCGGCGCGACGCCGCCATCGACGTGTGAGCCCGGCTCGAACCGCACGTCACCGGCCTTGAAGCCGCGAACAATGTGCTCGCGCGGCGCATCGAGCGAGCCCTTGAAAACCAGCCGGCCGTCGGCGCCCTTGACCAGTGTCGCGCCGGGCGCGACGCGGACCACGGTTGTTTCGTCAAACACTCGCGTTCCGGCAATCGTCTCAGCCGCCGAAATCGCGACATGCTTGGGAGCCGCGTCGTCGGCGCCGACCGGTGCGCAGGCCGCGACAGTCTGCATCGCGACGACCGAGGCCGCAAACAACAAGGGGAACCGTGAATTCATCATTGGAGATCTCTCGGTGGGAATACGTTTCAGGGGTCGGACCGTCTCGATCGGCCGAGCCGGCAGGGAATGAGAAACGGCGTGCTCTGCTTGTAGTGCGTGTATTGCTCTCCGAATCGCAGGGCCATTTCTTTTTCTTCGACGAGCTTGAGGTAGACGACCAGAAAAACGACAAACAACAGCACCGCCAGCACAGCGATCCATGACGCGCGGCACACGGCGATGCCGCCGTAGAGCAGGATCATGCCCAGCGCCATCGGGTTGCGGCAGAGTTGGTATGGCCCCGCGACCAAGAGTTTCTGGGTAGCCATGATCGGAATCGGTGTGCCTCGGCCACGGCGGACCTGCGTCCACACGGTCCACGCCGCGAGCAACAAGCCGGCGAAGGCCACGGCCGAGCACGCCACTGCCAGGGGCGGCGAAGTCGAAAACCGCCACGCCGGGCTACCGAGCGTCGAAAGCCACACCAACAGCGCGGGAATCGTCAGTACAAAAAGCAATCCTCCACAGGCGGTCATCACCATTCGCCGGCCGATGGAAAACTCTTTGTGCGCCAGTCGGGCAATGAATTTGGGAAGACTCATCGTCTTGGTCCTCCTTCGAGTCAGCCCGCGAGGCCTTCGACGAGTGCGACGCCCAGCGGGTCGACGCGAACCTCGCGCCGAGCGTGGCCGTGGCGGAGGTTCAGGTTTTGTGTTGTTTCGGTGAGATTCCAGAGCACGGCGGCGCGCGCGGTGGGATACCAGGCGCAGACGACCGGCACGTTGCCTTCAATATAGGGAATGTTGGCCAATTGTGGCAACACTTGTTGTTTCCAGGCGAACAGCTCGGGCAGAGATTCGGCCAACGGCCGCACGCCGTCGGGCAGGCCGGTTTGCGGCCGGGCCAACCAGGTGGTGCCGGGCGACTGGCGGCCGGCCAGCGCCGCGGCATCGGCGTCGCAGAGGAAGGTGAAACCGTCCGCGGCCGGCTCGGCGGTGACCTCGAAGGGGATTCCCAGGGCCAGCGGCAAGCTGTAGGGGTCGTCGTTACCGACGTAGCGGGCGGCCTCGCCCCAGAAGTGTTTTAGCGGCCCGCGCGGCGTGTGGCCGGCGATGGCCGCATGGATTTGGGCGTGGTGTTTGATGGCCGGGGCCAAGGGTGCCCAATGCTCTTTTGGAAAATCGCACATGAACATTGTGTTGCGCACGTCGCTGAGTGTCGAGACCGCGAGCTTGGCGATTTTGTTTTGGAGCGAGAGGGCCTTGTTGGGGAACGCGGTCGTTTCGCTATAGGCCAACTCGGGCGCGACGAACCGGCGATGGAAGAGCGAGCTATACAGCTCGTTGGTTTTGCCTTTGACGGGATTGAATGCCTCGTCGCTAAATATGAATTCGCCGACGCGGAGTGGAACGTCGGCGTAATCGGTCAGACGAACGCCGGCCTTTTCGGCGCCGAAGTACATGACCATGATGCCCAGTTGCACGCCGGGAACTGCATCTTGCTGGGCGCGGAAGCAGGCGGTCAACTGATCGCATTGGTAATCGAGCCAGGCGCGCAGCAGGGGCGTGAGGCGGCGTGCTCGAACGTCGTCGAGCAGCTCGGCCCATCGTCCGTCGTCGAAGCCTGTGCGTTGGAGAAAATCGCGGCGGTGTTCGTCGCAGAAGCATCCGCCGATGATGCCGGGCGTGGTTGTAAGGCGAAAGTCGTCGTCGAGAAAGACGCGATCGAAGCCCGCGGCGGCGATTTGGCGCAGGGCGGCGCAATTGGTTTCGGTGGCGGGCTTGTGCAGCGAAGTGCCGGTACAGGTTGAGCCGTCGGGGAGCACGGCCGGTTTCCATTTCGGATTGGCCGTGCCCGGATGACCCAGCGGCACGTTGAGCATGTGGACGCGCAAGCCGTGCTCTTCGATCCGCGGGCGCAGCGATTGGACTTTTTCTGGGGTATCCAACCAAATGCCGGTCCAGGAGCCGCCGATCCAGAGGTCGGATACGCCGGCCGCGGCGATGGCGCTGAGCAGTTCGGGGTCGTTTTCGATAGCGGCGGCCGGGCTCATGCTGAGGTGGAAAACCCGGTGGGCGGCGGGAGGTGTCTGGGCGAAGGCCGGCGTCCACAGGGCCGCGGCTCCCAGGGCGCCACAGGTGTGGACAAATCGGCGTCGTGACATTTTCATGAGGTTAGCCTTTTGCGGAGAGCGTGTGATTTATTGTCATCGGCGGGAATGCATCAGGATTCGTCGCGGCTGGCGGTCAGCGCCGCGGCGGCGGGCAAGGCCAGCGTGAAGCAACCGCAGAGCATCGCGACTGTGGTCATCAGGGAGGTTTTCATCGGGGATTCTCTGGCGAGGGTGGTTAGTTGCAGGCAGCGCGCGAATCTAACGGCGCGGCTCGTTGAGCAGTTTGCGCAACGTTGTCGGGTCGGCCAGCGCCGGCATGATCTCTTGCTCGACCCAGCCGAATCCTAAGGCGGGGATGTTCATGTCGGCGGTGTAGGTCGTCGACCACTCGCGTTTTGTGCCGGAGTCGAATTGGTCTTTTGCCCGAGGGGGATAATGGTGCTGGAACCAGTTGAACAAGCTGACGCCGTCGGCCCCGTCGTCGTAGCATCGCAAGGCTTCGGTGCAGACGTCGTCGCGATGCCGGCGTTGGGTTTGGGCGTTGTCGCTCTGGCCGATGATCGGCGCGGCGGTTGCTCCACAGGGCCATTGCGACAGGGTCGGATAGACGCCGACGCCGGTGCCCTTGGCGAGTTCGACGAATTCCCTTGTTCGCGGCAAGCCCAGGGGCGAGAAAGTGGCCGGGCAGAGGTAGTCGACCAAGCCGTCGTCGACCCAGGTCTTCACGTCCAGTCCAAGACCTTGGCACGACATGTTGATCGGTTCGCCGTATTCCGCACCGGGGAAATCGGCTTTGTCGAAAGTGCCTTCGAGCAAGGGGCCCACGCGAGCGCCCAGCAACAGCCGCTTGCGACCCTTGCGGCGGGCGGCCTCGTCGAGCAAGGCGCGCGTTTGGCGGACCATGCGGGTGAGGACCTCGTGGTTGTTCAGCGGGTCGGAGACCATGTGATACCAACGGCGGAAATCCAGTTCGATTCCGTCGACGTCGTAGTTGGTTAGCAGCTCGTCGAGGATCTTCAAGCGATGTTCGAAGACCTCGGGCACGGCCGGGTCGAGGCAGCCGGCGCCGGCAATGCGCCACTCGGGATGCGCGCGGCCGAAGTCGGAGAGCATCCACGTGTTGGCGTACAGGTCCTCGGCGTTCATGCGATAGCTGGCCACGATGCGAACGCCGCGCCGGCGACATACGTCGATGGTAATAGCCAGCGGATCAGCGCCGGACTCGAACAGCTTGTTGAGCACGTCGATTTGGGCCACGTAACCGGATTGGTCCGCCTCGGGCCACGTCTTTTGGCAGAGTTCGACCCAATGCTTGGCCATGTTCGTATCGACCTTGGTCGGGTAGAGAACGCCCTCGGGGAAGCCCACGCATTGGGCCAGCACGCCGGGTTTGCCGTCGAGAATCCGTTGGACGTAGCGGCGGTAGACCTCGGCGGTCGCCGGCTCTTTGGACATGCCGATGCGCCAGATGATGTTGTTGATGTCGTTGTTGTAGATTGTGCCCAGGTTGCGGCCGCAGGGTTCGGCCTGGGTGGCGAGCACGGGATGCGGCGCGTGCCAGCACGCCGCCGCCAAGCAGGCGATGGTTGCGAGACGAATCGTCGAGCGAGCGATGTTTTTCATCTTATTGTGCCTTGCCAATGTCGCCTTTCGCTCCGCGAAAGTTGCGCTGCTTTCGCGGAGCGAAAGGCGACAAAGGCGACCATGTGGTTGAGTTTCTTGGGCGACCGGCAGTAATCTACCGTGGTCACGGCTCGACGAGCACGAAATCGCGCGGTGGCACGTTCTGGCCCGACGGCAAACGGTGGGGTTCTTGGTTATAGTTGACTACGATACAGTGACCGTTTCCATAGGTGGTTTCAAAGACGCCGTCGGCCAACGGCCGGTGGCGGTCGAGCGTTTCTTTTTGGAGATAGGCCAGGCGCCGCAGGTCGTCGTACACGCGGCGCAGACGGGTCACATCGGCCTGCAACTGCTCGGGCGACTCGTAGACATAGTCGCGCTGGCCGAGCCAGTTCTTGTCCTTGTTGAGCATGAAGTGGCCGTAGAAGTACGCCAACGGCGCAGCGCCGTAATCGATGCTCTTCAGATAGCCGTCCTCGCCGGGCAGACAGTTCACCGTGTTGGTCGACAGGTTATACAGCAGCACGCCGTGGTAGACCACTTCGTAGAGTGGGACGCAGGCATCGACGTAGATCTTCTTCGACAACGGACTCCACTTGTCGCAGTCGACGTAGAGCACGCGGTCGAACGACGCCGCCGCAAAGTCGAACGGGCCCTCGGACTGCGCGCCGCCGAAGAGCTTTTGCGCCAGGGCGAGAATCCGACCGGCCGCCTCGGCGTCTTGGCGTCGGGTTTGTGGATGTTTCGGGTCGTAGCACGCATGGGGACCGGTGATCGTGAGCACGTCGCTATAATGCAGGCCGCGAAAGCCCAGTTCTCGGATGCGTGGAAGGTCGCGTTGGGCAAACAGCCGGTCGGCGCAGTCCAGGCAGATATTGTAGCTCTGCCCGCCGCCCCAGACGCCGCCCTTTTGGGGTTCCCCGTCGGGGTTCTTGCGCAGATAATCCTCGCTCCAGTCTTCGGAGATGCGGTAGGCGCCGTAGTAGCAATCGTGCGCTACGACCTGATAGCCGAGCGACTGTCCGTGGCGGATCGTCGCGCGTAGCTCCGCTTCGCCGCCCAGCGCCGGCTCGACGGGGAAGATCTGCGGATAGCGCCCGTCGTGGCCGCCGCGATTCCAGCCGACCAGACAGAACTCCGCATGACGGATGCCCTGGCGGTGGAACGCGTCGAAAATGTCGCGCACTTGGGCGAACGTACAGAATACGCGCATCGGCGGCTCGGTCTCGGGCGTTTGCTCGGTGATTTCATACGGCACCGGCTTGACCCCCAGGCGGATGCGCACTTGGAGGGCCTGGGCCGAGTAGTCCAGCTCGGGCGACTCGGCCGCGCGGCTGGCGAGCGGTCGGATGCCGCGCCGCGCGAAGTTGTGCTGCCGGTAGCACTTGCCCACCGAAGTCCAATCCACGTCCTGCCCGGCCAGAAGATGATACTCGACGGCAAGATCATCGGGCAGACGATCCTCGGCCGCAAAGCTGCGGACTATGAATATCGGATCGATCGCGTACTGACGTTCCGGTCCCCAATTCGTGCTGACGCGAAACCGGGCATCATGCTGGCCGCTGGTGACGATGGCCGCCATGCCGGCGTCGCCGCGAACGAGGCCAAAGACCGGCATCGGACAGTGGCCCATGCTTTGGTAGACCGACAGTCCGACTTCGGCGGGCTTCTTATCCCGGAAATAACACAAGGCGCCGGACTGCTGCGGGATGACCAGATAGCCTTCGTCGCCCTCGACCGCCGCGCCGAAGCGCGGCAAAAGGTAAAGCCGCGCGAGCCGCGCCGCGCCGGCCTCCTCGATGCCGTCGGCCGGCACGACGACCGAGAGCACGTCGCCCTGCGAGATCAGGTCTAGTCGCAAGGTCAGCCGCAACTTCTCGTGCCGGCAGTCGAGCCGGCAACCGCCCTGGATCGGCTCGCGGTGGATCATCCAACCGTCG
>JAFGIR010000488.1 GCA_016929515.1 Pirellulales bacterium
CGGACTTGCTCGGTTGGGCCGAACACGCCGGCGCGATGGTCCCGGCAGCGGTCGGAGCCGGACGGGCAGCGCGGGCTTCGGAGGTCTCGCGATGCTCGGCGTTGCGCGTTTGGTTCACCACGACGGCCGTGAGCGAGGCCAAGCCGATAGCCACGGCGGCCAGCAGAAATGCCCGACGATAAGTCATAGCCATGCCTCCTAAAGTCCCTGCTCTCCCCTGTTTTAACACAAGACGGGCCGTTTTGGGCTGCGGATCACGGTTTGGACGTGAGAAAGGGCAAAAAAGTTCTCGCCAAAATTCGGGGTTCGGCGTGATAATTGCCCCCCCAGCGAGCCTGGAGAATTAGGAGAACACGTTTCAATGGCAACCAGAAAGCAAACCCTTGCGATTACTGACCATGCCGAGTTTGTCGATGTTATTGACGCCTGGCGGCGGCACGACTTGCCAGGCGACCTGTGGTAGACTCAACTGTGGAAAAACCCTGCCCCCTTCCGGTTTCGGCATGACACGCACGAGAAAGACCTACTTCGTTTCCGACCTGCACATCTTCTCCAGCCGATCGCAGGAACATCGCTATCTGGAGCAGATCGGCCAACGAGCGGCCCATGCCGGCGCATTCGTCCTGGGCGGCGATATCTTCGATTTCCGTTGGAGCATGGCGGCCAACCCCGACGAGACGGTTGCCCGGGCAATCCATTGGCTGCACGAATTGGCCGCCGAATATCCGGAGTGCCAGTTTCATTTTGTTTTGGGCAATCACGATTATCACGAGCCGTTTCTCGATCGGCTCGATCATCTGAGATCGCGGCTCGGCAATTTTTCGTGGTATCCGTTCTACGCGCGGCTCGGGGGCACCGTCTTTCTCCACGGCGACGTGGCCGACCGGCGGACGACGGCCCAAAAACTCTCCGACCGGCGTTCGCGCTGGCTCAATAAGAAGCAGCGGGGCCCGATGGCCAACCGCCTCTACGACCTGGCCATCGAAAACAAACTCCACAAGCCGATGATTCACCTCGCGCGGCGCCGGCGGACCGTTGCCCGGCGAATCCTCGTGTACCTCGAAGACATCGGCGAAGGGTTGTCGACCGGGGTGAAAAACGTCTATTTCGGCCACACCCATCTGGCTTTTTCCGACTTCGAATATCGCGGCGTGCGGTTCCACAACGGCGGCGCGCCGATCAACGGCCTGCGATTCCGCATCTTGGAGGCGGTGACCTAGAGCGGTTCCAGGGTCGGTGTAGCGGGTGCCACGGGCATCTTGCCCGTGCGGGCACTGGCGAGACGCCAGTGGCACCCGACGAAAACGCTACACGAAAAATGGAACCGCACTAGACAATGCAGACGCGTGGACATCTTTGGATCTGGGCAGATTACCATGAAGCAGCAACCCGCCAACACGATCGACTGTTATTCGGCCGGTGAACGTGCCGCCATGGTGCTGGGGCAAAAGCTGCGGGCCAGGTTTCTCGCGCCGGTGGTCGACCGGCTGGCCTCGGCCCGGGTAACGGCCGACCACGTGACCTTGCTTTCGACGTTCGTCGGTCTGGCGTTTTGCCCTTTGTACCTGTGGGCGAAGCCGGCCGCGTTCGCCGCCTTGGCCGCGCACGTGTTGCTCGACGGTCTCGATGGGCCGCTGGCTCGCCGGTCGGGCACGGCCGGCCGGCGCGGCTCGCTCACCGACAGCATGGCCGATCAGGTCGTGATCGCCGCCACCACGTTGACGCTCATGTCCCAAGGCGACGTCGGCACGGCGGCTGGCGGGTGCTACGTCTTCCTCTACACCGTGGTCGTGCTCTTCGCCATGGCCCGAAACGCACTGGGCATCCCCTACCGCTGGCTCGTCCGGCCGCGCTTCTTCGTCTACGCATGGATGCCGGTGGCCATTTACGCGTGGCCGGGCACGCTCGACTACGTGCTCTGGGTGCTGAACGCCATGCTAGGGCTGAAGATGGCCAGCGGCTTCATGCAACTCCGGCAGCGCCTGTAGGGTGGGCACCGCTCACCGAAGCGTCGCAGGCCGGGTAAGGACCTTATCTCCGCGCACAATGTCGTCCCGGAGCGACACCTGAAAATAGCCCAGCAGTTCACTGCTGGGGGAAAGGGACCAGTGCATGGTGTCCAAGTCCCGTAGGGACGACCGAATGGATCACTCGAAGGCCATTTTCAATCGTCCCTCCGGGACGAAACCGCTTCGTGGTAGCCCTCCTCCCCAGCGATAAATCGCTGGGCTATTGTCAAACGACCCTCCGGGTCGGAAACCCCTGCCCTTTGCGTGATATCGCCCAGAGAACATGGGCAAAGACGAGGTCACGACCCGGCGGCCATTCCTTCAGCACGATCCGAAATCGCCGCCTCGCGACCCGGCCTACCGACTGACCAAGGCTTCTTCGTTCGCCTCGGCGTCGTCGATTTCGGCCGGCGGCGCCCAGGCCGCGGGCGTCGATTGCGACTCGCCGCTTCCCGTTGCCGGCTTGGCCGGTGCATGACTGACGAGGCTCGCCGAGAAGACCACGCTGATGAGTCCCACCAACGCGGCCATCGTCACGAACATCGTCGGATAGGGCGGCAGGCCAAACCGGTCGCTATATTGCACGACCGCGCCGGCCAGCGGCGCCCCGATCAGCACGCCCAAGTCGTAAGCCGCCAGAATCAGCATGGTTCCCAGCCCACGGCAATGTTCCGGAAACGAAAGCGTGCTGGCGGCGATCGTCGGCGGGAAGACAATCGCATGGGCAACGCCGAAAATGACCGCCGGAATGACCAACTGCCACGCGGCCTGCACCAGCAGAAACGACAGCAGGCCGGCGACCAGAAGCACCAGACCCAAGAGGATGATCGGCGCGAGGCCGAATCGCTCGGGCCACCGCCGCGCGCAAATCCGCGTGATCACCGCCGCGCCGGCGTAGACGCCGAAGAAGGTGGCCATCCGCGCGATTCCCAATTCGGCGGTGAACGTCCGCAAGAACGTGCCCGGCAGCCCCAGCGCCACGCCGGTCGCCACGCCGACCAGCAAGACGAACCGAGGGCTGTAGCGCCACAGGAGCTTTGCCATGGAGGCGTGCGACGGTTCGGCCTGCCGCATCGGCCCCCGGGTAGCCAGCCAGCAAAAGACCATGCCGGTGGCCGTGAGCGAACCGGCGACGAGGAACAGCCGCTGGATGAAAACCGCCTCGGTCGCGCCGCCGGCCAACAGGTCGCCCAGGTAGGTGCCTGCCCCCATTGCCACGAATCCCGACGTGCCGAGCATGCCAACCATCTCGGCGAGCCGGGCCCTGGGCACGCGGCTGCCGACCCAGGTCAGGCTCGATCCGAACACGCCGGCAATCGACGAGGCATACAGAATCCGCAAGACGTAAATTGCCGGGCCGTGGCACGAACTGAGCAGAAGGTGGCCGAAACACGCCGCCGAGACAACCGCCAACGACACCAGCCAGACCGTGCCGGCGCCGTGTCGGTCGATTGCCTGGCCCAGCACGAAACGCATCACGAGGCTGCCCAGCATCCCGACGCCGACGATCCAGCCAAGCTCGAACTCGCCGCCGCCGAGCCGGCTGACCAGATCGGCATAGCGAAACAACAACGCCACGGCCATGGCCGTGCTCAAATTGGAAGCAAAGGCCAACCAAAACCGGCCGTCATAGACGCGAGCGTTCGGCCGGCCGCTTCGAACTCGGGCGGTTTGCGACGGGACGTCGCGCGGGCAGTCGTAGGGTTTTCGAAGCGAAATCATCGGTGACCGCAAAAGGGGGGAAGTCGTGGGGTTCCCAATTATATCGTCCGCCGGCCGCTGTCAACAGTCGTGATTAGCCAAAACACCCGACCCAGGGGCAAAAGTGCCCGTGATCCGGCCGCCCGAACACCGTCGACCGGTGTCCCGGCCGTCTCGACAGTTGAGCGAGGCGACATGTCCGCGCGGCCACCGACCACGGTTCGTCGCGAGGCGTCGGCGGCAACCGCACTTTCGATTTTCCGTGCTTTGGCTTAGAATCGGCGGCTTGCCCGAAAGGACCCCAAGAAGCCGAAAAAGGTTCACCGCCGATGTCCCACCGCGACCAAACCCTCGTGACGGTTGCCACGTACAACGAGATGGACAATCTGCCGCGGCTGGTGGACGAGATCCACGGCGCGCTGCCCGACGCCCACATCCTCGTGGTCGACGACAACTCGCCCGACGGCACGGGCCGGTGGTGCGACGCCCGCGCGGCCGACGACCCGCGACTCCATTGCCTGCACCGCGAGGGCAAGCTGGGCCTCGGCACGGCCATCGTGGCCGCCATGCGCTGGGCGGTCGAGCACGGTTACCGTTGCATGTTGAACATGGATGCCGATTTCAGCCACCATCCCCGCTACCTGCGCGACCTGGTCGCCGGCATGGACCCCGACGGAGGGCCGGCCGTCGACGTGATGATCGGCTCGCGCTACGTGCCGGGCGGCCGTGTCGAGGGCTGGCCTTTGCATCGCCGGCTGATGAGCCGGGCCGTGAATCTCTATGCGCGGTGCCTGCTGGGACTGAAACCCAAAGATTGCAGCGGCGCGTACCGCTGCTACCGGGTCGAGACGCTCGCCCGAGTCGACTTCGACGCGATTCGCAGCCGGGGCTACTCCTTCCAGGAAGAAATCCTCTGGCACCTCGGTCGGGCCGGCGCGCGGATGGGCGAGACGCCCATCACGTTCGCCGACCGGCAACACGGCTCGTCGAAAATCAACTCGGCCGAGGCCTTCGGGGCGATCTGGATCATCTTCCTGCTTGGACTACGCAAACTACGGGGGCGATGAATCGGAGTTCCGCCGCGATGAGCAACCCTTCCCACGTCGTCCGATTCCGCGTGCGCTACAGCGACACGGACCAGATGAAAACCTACTACAACGCCCGTGTGCTCGAATGGTTCGAACTGGGCCGCAACGAACTGATCCGCGCGCTGGGCAAGCCGTATCGGCTCTGGGAAAACGAGGGCGTGCGGCTGCCGGTGTGCGAAGCCCATATTCAATTCGACGGCATGGCCGAGTACGACGATCTGCTCAAGCTCACCAGCACGCTTTCGATGCCTTCGCGGGCCAGGTTTCGTTTCGACAGCCGCGTCGTGCAAGACGCCACGGGCGCGCCTGTTTGCCACGGCTATACGATCCACGCGGTCGTCGACACCCTTGGTCGCCCGATGCGCCCGCCCGCGTGGATGGTGGCGCTGGCCGGCATCGAGCTGAAATAGGCGATCCTTGCTTGTCTCGCGTTGCCGTGGTATTCTCGTGGTTTGTGGCGATGGCCGCGCGATTCTGGAACCACGCCACGCAACTGAAAGGAGGAATTGCCATGGTGCCAAGCGTCTTCAGAACCTTGTTGTCTACGGCGATGCTCTTCGCCTTATTGCCGGTGGCCGGCGCGGCCGAAACACAGACCGCGTCTGAAGTGCCCGACGGTTTTGTCGCGTTGTTCAACGGCAAGGACCTGACCGGCTGGAAGGGCCTGGGGCACGTCGACCCGGCCAAGTATCGAGCCCTTTCGCCCGAGGCACGAAAGAAACTCGACGCGGAGAATCTCATCGAGTTCAAGAAGCACTGGCGGGCCGAGAACGGCGAGCTGGTCAACAACGGCCAAGGCCCCTATGCGACGACCGTGAAGGACTACGGCGACTTCGAGCTGTGGATCGAGTACAAAACCGTGCCCAAGGCCGA
>JAFGIR010000489.1 GCA_016929515.1 Pirellulales bacterium
CAAGTTGTTCCTCGGTCATGTGACTCTCGCGGAGCGGTTTGCCCGACTCCAACGCCGCAAACACGAGTTGGAGTGTTTGCTGTTCGTGTTCGAGTTTCTCGCGTTCGGGGCGAGGGATGGGCTTTGTGAGCGTTTGGGCCATGCGATCCAATCGGCCCGAGACGATTTCCATGTCGGCCAGCATGAGATCCTCGTCAAACCTCGCGACATCGGCCATCGCATCGGCACCGCCGAACGCCGCGACGACCAGCACGAGGCAGCCGGCTTCGCGAAGCGTGGCCAGCCGCGCCGCGTTGCCCTGATGGTCGCGGCTCAGCCCCGGCGTGTCGACGATTTCGATCGCGGCGCGCGTGATCTTCTTCGGATGATAAATCTCGACCAATTGGTCGATGCGTTCGTCGGGGATTTCGGCCATGGCCGACTGGCCCACGTGCGCCACTGCCGGGTCGGGCGCGACGCCCGTGAGCCACTCCAGCAGGGTGCTCTTGCCCGATCCTTGATAGCCGACCAGACCAATTTTCATGACGCCACCGTTTCCTTGGCTCTTCGCGAGAAAGACTTGCGCGAACCGAGTACCTCTTCGAGCCGCGATAATGCCTGTTCTACCGTTTCGCGGCCTGTCTTGTCCAGTGGGTGCCCGCCGAAACGAACCGCATAGAACGCCTCGGCAATACGCTCGGGCAGCCGAACAAGCTCGTCGGAGCCGGGTTCCGCGGCAATCCGTCCGCCGACCGATCGCGCGAACTCGCGCTGAGTTTGTCCGGCCGTGCGGCGCATTCCACGCCGACCGAGGAGCAGTTGAAATCGACGATAGAATTCGACGTCGGTCCGGGCGGCGGCGGTTGCCCGGCGGCGACGCGCGGCGATCCAGTGCCGCCAACGGCGGATCAGCCATCGCGCAACACGCAAGACGCCGACGAGGACGAAGCAAATGCCCATGCCGATCAAGCCGCCTCGCCAACTGAACCACGCGTCGAGATTCCAATGACGCGGGTCGAGGAATTCGAGGATTTGGCGGCCGGTTTCCTTCCACCACTCGAGGCTGGTCATGCGGATATAGGTTTCCCTGGCCCAATTGGCCAGCGGCCGATAGACGGCCTGGCGTTGACGGAACCGGTCCATTTCCATCACGTAGTTGTTCCAGACGTACTGGAACCAGTCGATGCTTTTGCCCGCCGTCGCCAGAAGTTGGCCGGCCGCGCCCAGTTCGTCGGCGTCGGATCCGGGCGTCGCATCGAGCCGAAGCCAGGCGCCCTGGGCCCAGGCTCCGGGCTCACCGCTGTTGGCCATTTCGTCGGCCGGCACCTGATCGGGCGTGAGATAAATCTCGACCCAAGTGTGGGCGTGCAATTGACGCACCTGGAAGTAATTGCCCAGCGGATTGAATTCGTCGCATTTGTAGCCGACGATCATGCGCGCGGGAATGCCTTGACTGCGGAGCATCAACGCCAACGTGGTTGCGAAATACTCGCAGTGGCCCTTCGGGTTGTTCTTGAGAAAATCCTCGATCGGGTCGATCGTGAAGTCTTGCCGCTGCGTTCCCAGGCTGTATTCGAACTCGCCCGAGTCGCGAAGCTTGTTCGCGAGGAAGCGGGCCCGATCGATGGGGCGCTCCTCGGGCAACCCCGATTCGGCCATCCAACGCTCGGCCAACGCGACTAGCGTGGGCAATTCCTGGCGGGGAACCTGGTAGAGCCGTTCCGGGTCAAACGGCTTCCGACCGGCCGGCACCAACGTTCGCTGGTGACCCTCGCGAAAAGCATTGGTTTGCAGCGTAAGACTATAACGCCTTCCCATCTCTTCCTCGGGACGCAACACCGACTGGCGAACCGGATCGAAACGCAATTCCGAATCATCCTTGTGGACGAAAAAAGGCTGCACACAGAACACCTCGGGCCGATCCATCGGTTCTAGAACGATCGACTGCAGGGCAATCTCTCCTCGCGGCAACGACCGGGGAGCCCGGAGCTTCCTTGCCGTATTCCTCGCGTAGGGCAACGTCCAACAACGGTCGGCGTAGTGTGTCAGAACGGTTCCATGCAGGTAAAGACCTCCGACGACCGGGACCATCCGCCCCGCGACGGGATCCGTCAGTTTGATCCTCAACACTTCGGCCGGATCCTCGATGACGTGGCCCAACGCGCCAAGCTCCACCTCGCCCGCATAGCCAACAAGGCGCTGCTCCTTCTGAAACGGACTTCGCCAGGCGGGTTGTCCGAGCCGTGGGAGGACGAAAAAGGCAACCGCCGTAAACGCCAGCGTCGCGAGTCCCATGCGAACGAGCCGCCGCAGAAACTCCCGGCCCGACCGGTCCGTTTCGTCGATCTTGCCCGATGCGTCACTCACGAAAAACGACGCCTCGGCCGACGGCCGCGCGGCCGATTGCCGGGCTGCGTGCAACTGGACTTCGTGATACAAGAACAACAACACCATGGCCGAGAGGGCCGTGAAGAGATAGGCCACCATCAACAGGCCGAACAACGCCCCCTGCGTGAAGACCGTGGCCACGACCAATAACAACAGGCTCAAAACAATCAACTGCCAATAAACGCGCCGCTCCTTGCGTTGGAACAGAAGTACGATCTGCAGATAAACCAACATCCTCGCAATCGCCTGAATCAGTAAGACGTTGTCCCAGGAAAACAACTGCGGAAAGAGCACTAGTAGAAACACGGCAGCCGCGGCGATGCTGGCCGCGATCCGGTTGAGACGCAACCAGCCGGTCACGTCGGTCAGCCAGATCGACGTGCCCGCGGCAACCGTCATCAGCATCGACCAGTGCGTGTCGGGCTGCCCCATGTCGTAGAGCAGCGCACTGGTGACGGCTAAAACGGCCGTGTTGATCTGGAGCAAACGCTCGATTTTCATGGGCTATCGAAGCCTCAACGGGAGGACCAAAGAGTTACTCCACCTGAAAGTACCGTGCTAGCGTCGGGCCCGACGTGGAAATGACGCGGACTCGTCGCAGCGCGGCCGCGCGAGATGCCTCTTGCCGAAGCCGTCCGAATCGTCCCGCGTCGTCCAGGTCGACGTCTCGCGTGCTGATCACGATGATCTCGTGGCCGCTTCCCATCTGGTCCAAGGCCGATTCGAGTAGCCTGGGTAAGCGGTCGTCGTCGTCGGCTTCGGCGACGGCCAACTGTCGCATGCAGTCGTGCATGATCGCCGTCGACGCCGGGCCCGCGATGGGCTCGTCGGGCGCTGCGGTCGTGGCCAGCGAAAGCCTAGCGTCGCCCTTGCGGCAGACGTCGGCGATCACGGTCGCCGCGAAGCTGACCGCCAGCCCCACGCGATCTTGATCGTCTTTGCTGGGCTCGACCGGTTGCCAGAGTTCGACCACCAGCGCGACGTCCCGGTTGTGCGGTTGTTCGTATTGACGCACGACGAGTCGATCTCGCCGGGCCGAGCTGCGCCAGTCGATCGAGCGGCGCGAATCGCCGTTGCGCCAATAGCGGGTCCCGTAGAACTGGCCCTCGACCCGGCCAGAACGTTGTTGATGCCGCTGGTCGCCCTCGAAGGCCTCGTGGTGCCGGGCCAGCCACGCCTGGGTCAGCCGGCCCAGCCGCGGAAAGACAACGACCGATTCGCTTTGGCCGACGGTCGTGGTCCGCTTCAACAACCCAAACGGAAACCGGGTCGAAAGACGCACGGGACCGATTTCGTACCGGCCGCGCTCGGTCAGACGACCGTGATAGGATCGTTCGTTTGCTTGGCCTGGCCCAACGTACGAAAAAAAAACTCCCGGCTGAAGCGTGGCGCGGCCGGCGCGGCGGATGGGTTCTTCGACCGCCACGGCCCAGCTACCTCGGCGGCGTGTGTTTACCAACTCGAGGTGAACCACGAGCAGGTCGCCGGCGCAGATGCTCTGGGGCATGCGGCGCGACACGCGCAACCCACGCAAATTGGCCGCGACCTCGCGCCAGCTCAACCAGAGCGGCCCGGCGATCATGCCCGCCAAAACCAACAACAGGTTAATCTCGCGAAACATGGCGGCCCCGGCAATGACGGCCAACACGGCAAGGTAGTACCATGCCTCGCGGCAAATTGTCGTCCGAAACGATTTCGCAATGGAAGAAGCAAGCGACATAGTGCGTTATTCCGGCGCGCAAACCTCGTCGACCAAACGTTGAACGAGCGCCTCGACCGCGCCTCGCTGGCCCCCGTGGAGATAACCCTTCGTGATGACCCGATGGGCCAATACCGGCACGGCCAGCTCCTTGACGTCGTCGGGCACGACGTAGTCGCGTCCGGCAACCATGGCCGCCGCCTGGCTCGCTCGATAGAGGGCCAAGGCGCCGCGGATACTCACGCCAACATGAAGATCGTCGCACTCGCGAGTGGTGTGGACTATGTCCAGAAGATACTCATCGATCGACTCGTCGACCTTCATCTGGCGGACGGCCTCCTGTAATCCGACGACTTGATCGACCGTGAGAACCGGTCCGAGCTGCTCAACCGGCTCGCCCTCGCGGTGGCTGCGCAGCACCTCCAGTTCCTCGGGACGCTCGGGGTAGCCGACCGAGATGCGCATCAGAAAACGATCTAACTGGCTTTCGGGCAGGGGATACGTGCCCTCGAATTCCAATGGGTTCTGGGTGGCAATGACCATGAACGGGCTCGGCAGCGGAAACGTCCGGCCGTCGGCCGACACCTGGTTCTCGCTCATCGCCTCCAACAGCGCGCTCTGAGTACGCGGCGTGGTGCGGTTGATTTCGTCGGCCAGCACCACGTTGGCGAACACCGGGCCGCGATCAAACGAAAACTCCTTCGTCCGCGCGTCGTAGATGCTGCCGCCGGTGATGTCGGCGGGCAACAGGTCGGGCGTGAACTGGATTCGCGTGAAACTGCCCGAAATGCTACGCGCCAGCGCCTTACCCAACAAGGTCTTTCCGACGCCGGGCACATCTTCGAGAAGCACGTGTTCGCCGGCCAGCAAGGCGATGATGCATCGGCGGACCACGTCGCCTTTGCCGAGCACCGCGCGGCCGATGTTTCTTTCCAACTCGCCGATCAGTTTCAAGGGCTCGTTTGGCATGAGGTTGCGTCATCCTGGGTCACGAATTGGCGGGGTGAACCAAGCCCACCCTGCCCTGAGTTCCCACGTTTTTTCTTCCGACAATTGACATCCTAGATGAAACCGGCGAAAATCGAAAGTGGGACGATGACGGATATTCCGTGGTTTTGCCAAGAGGCGACTTCCGACCGATGGACGACTCTCAGGGTCCCGCGAAATTGTCGCGACCGTGGGCCGACTGTCCACCCTCGACCGACGGCGGACGAACGATCTGGCTCGACGGCGACGTGTTGGCATGCGTGTGTCCCCAGTGCGGGGCTCCCATGTCAATTCGTCTGTGGCTCATGACGGCCGACTGTTTTCGATGCGGAACCAGCATCGAACTGACCGAATCGCAGCAGCGAGAGGCCCAGCGGCTGTTGCAAGCGAGGGACGAAGCCCGGCACCAAGAAACCCATCGCGCGGCCGCAGTCATCCGTCCCACGGCCACGCCGATCAAATCGCATCCGGCCCACGCGGCAGCCGTGGCCCCTCCCCACGCCAAGCCGCCGCGAAAAACCACCACGCGCGGCCGTGCCAACCAAACGCCCGGCGCTGAGACGCGTCGACGTTGCGAACACACCCGGGCGCCCGTCCAGTCGAATCACTTCCTGCGATTCCTGCCTGCGTGGTTCGTCAGCCTCGTGTTGCACACGGTAGCCGTCCTGCTGTTGGGACTCTGGACTCTCGAAGGGCCACGCAGCGCATTGAACATCCATCTCTCGACCGCCGTGGGTTACCAGGATTTGTTGGGTGATGAGACCATCGTCGAAGATCCGTTTGACGATGCGTTCGAGTTCGACGACGCCGGGTCGACCGAACCGGTCGATTTGCCGGTCGATCTGGTC
>JAFGIR010000490.1 GCA_016929515.1 Pirellulales bacterium
AACATGTACCTGAAGATGTACGACCAGCCCGAGTTGGTCGACGCGGTTCTCAAGCACATGGTCGATTACTATGCGGAGGCCAGCCGGCGGATTTTCGACGCGGCGGCCGATGTGATCGACGTCTTTTTCGTCGGCAACGACTTCGGTAGCCAGCGCGGCCCGTTGTTGGGCGAAGACATGTTTCGCCGTTTCATCGTTCCGCACCTGAAGCGGTTGGTCGACTTGGGGCACGACTACCAACTCAAGGTTATGTTGCACTGTTGCGGCGGGATTCGTGAACTGATTCCCGCGATGATCGAGATTGGGCTGGACGGGTTGCACGCTCTTCAGCCGTCGTGTCGCGGGATGGACTTGGCGCGTCTGAAAGCCGACTTTGGCGACAAGATTCTGCTGAACGGCGGCATCGATTCCACCAACGTTTTGATTCAAGGCACTCCGGACTCGGTCCGGCAGAGCACGCGTCAGGTAGTTGAGTTGCTCAAGCCGCGCGGGGGCTACGTGGCCGGTGCCAGCCACGACACGATTCTCGAAGAAACCCCCGTCGAAAACGTCTTGGCCATGTTCGATGCAATTCAGGAGTTCGGCCGTTATGATGACCGGTAAAGATCGGATTCTCACGGCGCTGCACAAGGAAATACCCGACCGGCTTCCGGTCTCGGTGCATCAATGGCAACAATACCATCTCGACAAATACCTGGGCGGAATAGGACCGCTGGAAGCGTTCGAACGGTTCGGCATGGATGCCCAAATCCAATACTTCGAGTCGATGGGCCAGTTCTGGTTGGTCGACGCCGATTTTGCCAAGTTCTCCACGCCCGAGTGGACCGACGAAGCCACGATCGTCAGCGACGATCCCGACAACCGGATCGTCCACCACACGATCCACACGCCCGGCGGCACGCTCGGTTACAAGACGGCCGGCGATCGGAAGACCACGTGGATCACCGAATACTTGATCAAGCGGCCCGAGGACCTCGAGCCGATCCGCCGCTACATGCCCGTGCCGGAGCTCGATCTGGAACCGATCCGCGCGGCCTACGACGAAGTGGGCGACCGGGGCATCTTGCGCGGCTTCGTTTGGGGTGATCAGGCCGGTTGCTGGCAGCACGCCTGCTGTCTGATGGACCTCAACGAGTTGCTCTTGCTCTGCTTCGACCAACCCGACTGGGTCCACGAACTGCTCGACGTCCTGCTGGAGAAGAAACTGCGGTTCATCGAGTCGATGAAGGGGGCCAAATTCGACCTGGTCGAGACGGGCGGGGGCGCGTCGTCGTCGACCGTGGTTTCGCCCAAGCTTCACGAGCAGTTCTGCCTTCCCTACGACCGGAAGCTCCACGACGCCTTGCACGAACTCAACTTCTTGATCACGTACCACACGTGCGGCGGGACCTTTGGAATCGAGGATTTGATCGTGGCCAACGGCTGCGACGCCTCGGAGACGCTTGCGCCGCCTTCGGTCGGCGCGAATCAGGAGCCGTGGGAATTTGCCGAGAAGATTGCCGGCCGGATTGCCCTGATCGGCGGCGTCGACCAGCACAACGTTCTGACCGACGGCAGCGACCAACTCATCCGCGACACGGTACGCACGCTTTTCGAGCGCGTAGGCAGTCGCGGCGGCTACGTCTGCAGCTTGAGCGACCATTTCTTCGAGACGCCGGTTGAGAAAATCGCGTGTTTCGCCGCCGCCGCGCGAGAATGCCGCTATGGCGGCTGACGGCCTTCGCTTCGCTTCGAATCAGAGGAGGAACGTCTTGGTCATTATCAGACCCATTTCCGCTTTGATCGTCGCGATCATGTTGTTGCCCACGGTGCTGGCCGCGGCCGAAGACGGTCCTCCCCGCCAGACCGAACTGAAGGGCGAGGCCAAGGCGATTGCCGAAATCCTCGAAAACTCGCAAGCGAAATTGCTCCGCGACCACAAGGTGGACGCCGTCTTGCCGTTGTTGACGGACGATGTCAAGATGATCTTCGGCCGGGGCGAGAAGCCCGGCCCGTACGACATCGTGCTCGATCGACCGAAGATCGAGGCAATGATGCGGGCCGTGTATCATGGCAAACCCGACGCGAAACGCAAGGATGATTTTGGGTGTCCGGAAGTCGACCTCTCGGGCAATGAGGCCACCGTTCGGCATGAAAGCCACTCGACGTCGCCGAAGTTCGAGGAGATTTCCGCCCAGGTTGTTCATCTCCGAAAAACAAAAGACGGTTGGAAGGTCTACCAGAGTCGCACTTGGCTCGTGTACCGCAAGTATCCCGGCAAGGAGGCCCGATACACGCCCGAGAAATGGAAATCGCTGGATGAGGAAGTAGACCGGTGCATGCGGGAGGGAACGTTGTATGAGTTGGTCGCGGCTCTGACCGACGCTTGTCGATTCAACGAAGCGTACACGCAAGCGAAGGAAATGACGGAAGAGGACGAGCACGAGGCAACGGCTTGGTTGTGGCGCGGCTACACGGCAACCGCCTTGGGCCACATGGAGGATGCACGGCGATCCTACCGTCGGGCGAGGGCGTTGGACCCGAAGGCCGAAGTGCCCGAGTTCGTGAAGGTAGCTGAAAAGAAGCCCGAGCCGAAACCGGTCGATTCGGAGTAGCTACTGCCGGTGTCACGGGCATTCTGGCCGTGTGAACATGGTGTTCGCCCCGGCCCGACCACGCCCTTCGCTGGGCTCAGGGGGTGCCACCTCACGGTTCGGATCAGAGGAAGAACGTCTTGATCATCATGACGGTAATTCCCATCAACGCGCCCCCGGCGATCACGCCGGCGCAGATGGGCTCTTGATTCTGGACGAGGATTCGGTTGGCCGAAGTTTCGGGATTGGTGCATACCTTGCCGGCGACCCAAAAGAAGAACGCCCCGAGGAACATCGCAAGGCACGTACTGAACGGGATCACCGTGGCCAAGCCCACGGCGACGCCGGAAATCCAAAACCGGCCCTTGGTAATCAGACGCAGCGATTCGAGCGTCAAGCCCAAGATGGCCCCGACGAGCGCCGCCCATTGGGCCGACACGCTCAGTTGGCTGATCCCCTTCGTCAGTAGTTCGGCGACTCCTTTCCAGACGGTCGCCGAGGGCATGGGCTCTTTGGAGGTCAAGTGTTCCGGCCCGTCGCCGAGGAACACGAGGTAGAAAACCGGCACCGAGATCAACACGCCGGCAAGGATTCCCAGCACGTGGCCGATAGCCTGCTGCCGCGGCTTGGCTCCGAGCATGTAGCCGGGCTTGATGTCCATCAGCAGGTTCGACGCGTTGCTGGCCACTTCGGCCGTGATCGACGCGGTGGCGATGTTCGTCGTGATCTTGCCTGGAGCAATCGCGCCGAAAGTGAGTTGTGTCAATTGCGACAACGCACCGGTTGGCGTGATCGAGGTCAGTGCGGTCGAATTGACGCCGATTAGCGAGAAGACGAAGATCAGCGGGATGGCAATGACGCCGTAGATGATCTTCACGCCGAAAAAGTAGTGGGCCAACAACACGACAATGCCGCCGACCAAGGGTATCCCGATAACGAAAACCCGCATGGGCAGTTCAATGGGCCGCAGCAGATCGGTTTCGCCCGATGACCGCCGGCTGAAAAGGCCCGTAAAAGCGCTCATAAGCACTTTGGGTTTCGAGAAGAACGCGAAGAGCGAGGAGGTCGTCATCATGGCCACGCCGCCCCAGAGTGCCCAAACGACAACCTGCTTGAACGTGAACACTTGGACGCCCTCTTCGAGGATCGGCACGATATCTCCTCGCCGTATCATCCAAGGAGCGATGATGAAGTAGTTGACCAGCGCGCCGATCAAGAGCGAAACGCCGGTACGAATTCCCATCAGGCCTCCCATGGCGAATGCGACGGGATCGCTCTCGACGCTGATCGTCAGTTGACGCAACTCGGCGCCGGAGAGCCGCGGGGTGACAAAACGATAGATCCACTCGTCGAGGTATTCGGGAAGGGCAATCGCGCCGAGCCAGAGTTTTGCCATGATGGCCTTGGAAGACATCAGCTTGATCAACGCCGAGGCGCCGCCGCAGACGACCAGCAGCTTGGCTTTGAAAAGCCCGTCGCGCGCGTCGCCCGTGTGCAGAGCATCCATCACGATGCCCGCCGCTCGGCCCTCGGGGAAAGGGTGTTGCTCGTCGTTGATGAAGCGTCGTTTCAGCGGAAACGCGAAAAGCACGCCGAGCCCGGCAATCGCCACGATCCACACGGCGGTGACCCACATGGGGATGACCTCGCCGGTGATCATCATGTAGGCGGCCAGCGAGGAGATCATCGGGGCGCTCATGTAGCCGGCCGCCGTGGCGATCGACTGCATGCAGTTGTTTTCGAGAATGGTGAATTCCTTGGCCAACCCGATCTGCGAGAGGACCTTGAACATGGCGAACGCGAGGATGACCGAGGTGATGCCCACGCCGAGCGTCCAGCCGGTCTTCGCGCCGACATAAAGATTGGTCAGCGACAGAACGCCGCCGATGATCATTCCGGTCAGGGCAGACCGAAGCGTCAGCTGGGGCATGTCGCCCCGCCACACGTTTTCGAACCACCATCGGTCCTTTTGCTCGACGGTCCATTCGCGAATTTGCTGGTCGGTCAGTTGCTTGATGGCCACGGGTATTCCTCGCTTGCCGGTTTCGTTGTTGTCGCGGAAGATCGGTTGACAAGAATCCGCCGCTTCACGCGGCGCAGAACCGCAATTATAGACAATCGGCTCATGGAGTGCCACCATTCTCGACAACCACGACCCATGTGTTTGCGCCCTGGACAAGACCGGTGGTTCCTCGGAGAATGAAGGCCTCGGGCATCATCGCGGGTGACGCATTGATGGGCGTACTCGCGCCCTTCGTCGAAAACGGCCCGCAAATGTTCAGGCAGAGTTTCGGATGATGACCGACCGGACCCGCATAGGAGAAGACCGATGGCGAACACACGGAACGGTGGCTCGTCAGTTCGCCATTACTTTGTCGACGAGGCAGGTGACGGCACACTGTTCAGTCGTCGTGGAAGACTTCTCGTCGGCAGTGAGGGCTGCTCGAACCATTTCATTCTGGGGCTATTGGATATCACAGATCCGTCGCCTCTCGAACAAGAGCTCACTGAGCTTCGTGAACGCCTGAGAATCGATCCATATTTCAAGGGCGTGCCGTCGATGCAGCCTGAGACTGGAAAGACGGCGATTGCGTTCCATGCGAAGAATGATCTACCTGAAATTCGTCGCGAGGTCTACTCTGTGTTGATGCGTCACGAAATGAGGTTCTTTGCCGTAGTGCGAAAGAAGCATCGTATTGCCGAACTGATATTGGAGCACAACAGAAAGCGGCCTGACTATCGATATCATCCAAACCAACTTTACGACCGCTGTGTTAGCCGTCTTTTTAAGGAGCGCCTTCACAAAGATGATGGCTATGCAATTCGGTTCGCCAAGCGAGGCAACAAGAACAGAACAGCCGCCCTGCAGCGAGCGTTGGAGGCGGCTCGAAACAACCTTCGCCGATCCTGGAATATCGTGTCCAGCGCTCCCATTGAAATAATGCCGAGCGCTCCGAAAGACTCGGGCGGTCTTCAGGCAGTGGACTATTTCCTATGGGCCCTGCAAAGACTCTACGAACGTAGGGAGGAGCGTTATTGGGAGTTTGTATTGCCGTCGGTAAGCCTGGTGCACGACGTTGACGACATCCGAAACCACGAATACGGCGAGTACTACAGCAAGAAAAATCCGCTGACTCTGACGGCTCAAGAAAAGAAATAAGCCGGGAATATAGGGTCCTCTCGGGCAAGCCCAAGCTACCACACGGCATGAAGCCGAATTTCGTTCCCGGCTGTCAGTAATCTACATCGCCAGTCGAAATCCGTCAATTGATAAATTTGGGCGAGAATCTCCTGGAAATCGGCATTTACGCAGCGAGTTCTGCCTACATTGCCGTGTTTGCCACTCCACGCTGGGCCGAGTTCTTCTGATGCCCTGGGGGTTCCGGTCGAGGGGGACGTGCTTGTCGTTTGGCCCGACGACCCTAAAATTCAGAAATACCTCTTGTTTGGCCGAACTGGTTGGGAAAGGACGAATCACTGGGCAACATCGATTTGTTGTGATGGAAGTTGTCGCATGAACGAAGATAGCAAAACCGGCGAGTTGCCCCGCGGCGTCATGCCCCAGTTGGCTCACGACGTCGACCCGCAAGAGACCCGCGAGTGGCTCGAAGCGCTCGACTACGTGATCCGTTCGGCCGGGCCGCGTCGGGCCGAGTTTCTGTTGACCAGGCTTCGCCACCAGGCCTTTGGGCAAGGCGTGCGGTTGCCCTGCAGTGCCACGACGCCCTACGTCAACACGATACCCGTCGACCAACAACCCGAGTTTCCCGGCGATCGGGCACTGGAACGCAAGATCAAGAGCCTGGTTCGTTGGAACGCGATGGCGATGGTCGTCCGCGCGAACCGCGAAAGCCACGGCATCGGCGGCCACATTTCGTCGTTCGCGTCGTCGGCCACGCTCTACGAGGTGGCCTTTAACCACTTCTTCCGCGGCAAACACGGCAAGCATCCGCCCGACCAGGTGTACTTCCAGGGCCACTCGGCGCCGGGCATCTACGCTCGCGCGTTTCTCGAAGGCCGACTCACCGAGCAGCAGTTGATCAATTTCCGCCGCGAGTCGGCCCCCGGCGGCGGGCTGTCGTCCTATCCGCACCCCTGGCTCATGCCCGACTTCTGGGAGTTTCCCACCGTGTCGATGGGTCTGGGGCCGATCATGGCCATTTATCAGGCGAGGATGAACCACTATCTGGTCGACCGGAAAATCCGGCCCGAGGCGGCCGCCAGCCGGGTTTGGGCTTTCCTGGGCGACGGCGAAACCGACGAGCCCGAATCGCTCGGCGCGATCACCCTGGCGGCCCGCGAACGGCTCGACAATCTGATTTTCGTCGTCAACTGCAACCTGCAACGGCTCGATGGTCCGGTCCGGGGCAACGGCAAGATCATCCAGGAACTCGAAGGCGCGTT
>JAFGIR010000491.1 GCA_016929515.1 Pirellulales bacterium
CTCGTCGAGTTGGCGGTCGTCGTGATCATCATCGGCGTTTTGGCGGCGTTTGGCGTGCCCAAGATGCTTCAGGCCGTCGAGCGATCGAAAGCTTCGGAAGCCTTCGGTTATCTGGCTGCCGTCCGTGGTGCCCAAGAGCGTTACCAGGCCCGCGAAGGCAAGTATGCAACCAGTTTGGCCGATTTGGACATCCAGCAGGTCCCACCGAAGTATTTTGACGTTCTCCCGGATGGCGACACGATCGCGTCGAACGATGAAGATGAATGGTCGCTGCAGCTACAGCGCAAGGAAGGATCGTCCGGTTACACGCAGTACACGATCACGTTCAACCAGGACGGCTTCGATACGGATCCGGCCAACAGTACGATTCTGACGCCTCCGGCTTCGGATATCAACCCGATGGGCAGCGAAGCCTCCGCACCAGCAACCTAATCGCGGGCCGAGCCGAGACAGGCCCCACAGTAGGGGCTTGTCCGGTGTCGTTCGCAAGCTTGCTGTTGTCAAACGCTTTGTTTCCCACGACACGTCATAGTCAATAGACACAGGGTGGGGCGAGCCTCGCTCGCCCCACCCATTTGTCACGAAAGCGACAAGCCGGATCCCAACCGGTGGCGCGTGCTCGGCTCTCGAATACCGGGGCACGGCACGACCAATATTATTATTTCGGCTGGCTCATGACACCACGAAGAACACGATGCGGAGGGAACGAGAAGCCGACCCCCGACGGGGGCTCGTATTCGGCCGATCTTTCTTCCTGCCGCTTCGCGTCCTCCGTGGTGGATCAACAGGATGCCATGCCCGGACTCGCCGCGGGCATGGGCTTCCTAGGAAACCACAGGGCATGGGCCAAGCTCGGCTTGGTCTTATCTCTGATATGCCGGCCCAGACGCCGCGGATCGAACTCGGATGAAATGGCTACTTGCACGAATCGGACTACCCAAGGCGATCGGCTTGTACGTCGACGAGGACGCGATCACGCTTAGCCAAGTCGTGGCCACGCCGCTGGGCCCGGTCGAAATTGCCCACGAAACCGAGCCACTCGACCGCGACAGTCTGCCCGAGGTCATTCGGCGACTCGTTGAACCGCTGCTGGGCAAAGGGAAGTTTCGCCGAACGCCCGTCTCCGTGAGCATACCCGCCAAGCGGGTCTATTTTTCCACGCGGCCCGTGCATGCGGCGATGGATGAAGAGTCTTCGCCGCACATCTTGCTCCGCGAGGCACTCAATACCCAAAATATTTCCGTCAACGACATGTTCGTCGACGTGATCAGGGACGAGCCGGACGCTCGCGAAGTGGCCAGCATTGTCGCATGCGACAAGTCCTACTTGGCCGATATCCTCGATGCCCTGAAGACGATGGAAGTCTATCCCCATCTGGTCGAGCCGGCGCCGTGTGCATTGTTGCGTCTTGCACAACGGCAGCATGGGACGCGCCGCAGCGCCAAAGTCGTTCTGCGACTGTTTCTTTCGAACACACAGGTTTTGACCGTGTTGGTGGTGAACCGCAGGCCGTTGCTCTGGCGATTCATGCAACTGACGCAAGGCGAGGAAGCGGTGGCGACGGTGACAGCATGCCGTTCCCTGTTGGCCACGAGCAAAGACTGCGGCGTGGAATCACCGCTTGATGCCGTGGTGATCCACGGGCGCGAGGAACTCAAGCGGCTGCTCGATATCGATTGGATCGAGAATCAGTTGGACAGGTCGGTCACATGGCATGACGGACCGGCGTTGGATTCCTCCCAGATCGCCCTGGGGATCTCCGAAGGCGGCTTCGACAAGAGGCGAGACGGGCTGGACCTGGGGCGATCGCTGAGACCCCGCTCGACGCTGTTGAGACTCTTTCCCTGGCGCGAGGCAGCGATGGAGTTGGCTTTGGTGGCGATGATGGGGATCTTTCTCGGTTATTCGTATTGGACGCTCCGCGAAACCCAGCAGAGCCTTCAGAGAAGCATTGCCCTTTCTCCGGCGGAGATCACAACAAGCAAATCGCAGTTTCAGAAGGAGAAGAAGGAGCTGAAAGGCGAGGTTCTTGCGATTCGCGAGTTCCTCGACACCCGCGTGCTCTGGACCTCGTGCCTTCGCGATCTGAGTCTATGCGTACCCAAGGACATGACGCTCAACGCGGTTCGAGGTCGCGCCCCGTATCAAAACGCGAAGCAGAGGAAGCAGTCTCGCGGGAAGACGAAAGACTCATTCGTGATATCGGGATCCGTGACGGTTCCACCCAGTGGCCTCGTGCCTCACGAGATCGACCGGCTGTTGGTCGCGCTCCGATCGGATCCAACACTTCAGAAGAACTTCCCGCTCGTTACGCTGGAGGAGTTGCAGCAGGTAGGAGCCCGGGGCACTCTGCTTCCGTCGGCCACTTTCTCGATCGAGTGTCTGCCCGATACCAGTAAGAAATCAAAGAAGAAATCGAAGGAGAAAACTCCCAAACCTACTGCTCTTCGCAAAAAAAATGACACGGGCGCCTCGCCGAATTCCCCCCAGAACCAGGCTTCCGTCGGCCGTCAGCCGAAGCCCATGGCAAAGGACGATGGTCGCCCCAAGGTCGCCGCCAGCGCAAGCCTCGATAAGACAAACGTGAAGCTCAGAAAGAACGCGGGCACGGGGGGTAAGAAGCCACAATGAAAAACTCGGACAACGCAACCGCCCTTGAGAAATTTGCCGAGCGACTGCACGACCCGCTCCAATTTCGTATTCTCGTGACCGTCGTGATATTGGCGATCGGCTACTTCGCTGTCTATTCGCCGCTGGACGACCGTATTACAAATACCATGAGGGACCTTGCCAAGGCAAAAGAATACCAGCGATTGACACAAGACGTTAGCGACTTGCGGGCCGAAGTTGCACGAGTCCGCAATCGACTGCCGAAAAACACGGACACCAACGAATGGGTTCAGTATATCCTCGATGGCATTCGAGGGTTGCCCGTCAAGATGGTCAGCCTGGATTCGGCTGATCCCAAGAAGGTGGGCCCGTTCGAGGCCGTGGCGCTTCAACTCGAGCTGAACGGGGAATACCACGGCCTGGAGTCGTTTTTGAGTTGGGTGGAAACGAACGAGCGGTTGTTTCGCATCGAGTCCATCAGCGTTACCTCGAAACGCAGCGACGGCGTGCTGGAAATGAAACTCTCACTTCTGGGATTGCAAGGATAACATGGCCGAACTGATCAACAAACTCGCGCCGATTGTCGTCGTTGCCGCCGTTTTTGGGTGGTGCTGTTGGCCCTACCTATTTGGCTCGGACGCCAATCTGGCGACGAACGCGAACCCCGACCTATCCGCACTGCCGAACTCCTTGCTGTCTCCCGTTTTAACGCCGGACAACGCTCGTAATCCGTTTCAACGCGCCATCGCAACCATCCACAGCTCGTTGACCAATGAAATAACGGATCCGCAAGGTGCGGCCGAGGGTCCACAACTCCCGAACGCAAAGAACGAAACGACCGACGCGACCAAACGCGCGTCGTCGCTCTTTCTCAATGGCACCCTTGTCCATGGCGACCAGCGCACCGCAATCATCAATGGCACAATGTACCAACAGGGAGACCTGTTGGCCGATGTCGCTCCGGGCCACAAGCCGTGGGTGGTCAGACAGATTCTGTCCGATAAGGTGGTGATCCAAGCCGGGAGTATTACGAAGGAATTGACGTTCATCGATCCGATCGTCTTGCGCAAGGAACCCGGCGACGCGTCCAAGTCGTCCAACGATGCAACGGGACGCGATGCGGCGGGACACTCGTCGAAGACACCTTCCCGAGGCGCCGACAAGACCACGACCTCGCTGAGCGACCTTATTCGCGCGCTCCAACAGAGCCAGAAGCCCTGAGAAACGCCATGGCAAAAACCTCGACTCTGAACAGCACACGGCCATTGGTTCTCGACCTTCTTTTGAAGAAGGGTCGCTTGGAAGAGAGCGATTTGCTGACGATTCAGGAGGCTCAGCGCAAGGAAAGACTGTCGATCGAGGAAACCTTGCTCAAGAAGCGTCTGGTCAGCGAGCGAGATATTGCCGAGGTCTATTCCGAATATCTCATGGTGCCGCTGTTCGAGCCGGCGTCCCACGAAGTCCGCGTCGACTTGGAATTGTCTCGACTCTTCTCGGAAAAGCTCTGTCGCGATCATCTGCTTGCACCCGTGGCCATTCACGACAACGTCCTGGAAGTCGCCTTTTTTACGGCGAATTCCCTGCATATCGTCGACGAGTTGCAGTGGCTTACGGGGCTCACGGTTTCGCCAATGATCGCGCCGCTCTCCGCGGTCGAAGGAATTCTTGGAACGCTTTTCGAGGATGCAAGTTGGCCCGGGAGCAGCAACAGCGACTCGGGTGGGTTCGGCCAAGTCGACGAGGATGAAGAAGGAGGAGAGGGCAGCGACGACGGTAACAACGACGAAGTGCTCCATCTCGACCAGCCACCGCCGCCGGGACGCGACGGACGAATCATTCGTTTTGTCAATCAGATGTTCGAACAAGCCTTTCGCGCGGGC
>JAFGIR010000492.1 GCA_016929515.1 Pirellulales bacterium
CGGCGATGAACCGCACGGTGCCATTGTTCGCCAGCGCGCCGGTTCCGCCGCCGACCGTGAGCCGGCTGTTGCTGCCGACCTCGATGCTCAGCAGCGACTGGCTGTTTCCGATCGAGACGGTCGGGGAGGAGACGGCGCCGCCGTCGGCAATGACCAACGTTGCTTTGCCCGCGTTACCGACGGACAGACTCGTGCTGTTCGCCCACGTCGAGCCCATGCCGCAAACCAGCGCATGGCCCACGCCCGTCGCATAGTATCCCATCGTGCCCGTCGCGTTACTGACGGTCCCGCCATCGTCGATGGTCAGACTGCCGGTCCCGTCGCGTCCGACGTGGAGTGTTCCGTTGTTGGTCCACGTCGAGCCCGCGCCGCTGACCGTGGCCATGGTGGTAGTGCCGGCACTGACGGCCAGCGTGCAATCGGAATTGGTAACCGTTCCACCGTCCAAAACGCGGAGGGTTCCTTTGCTGTTTGCGAACGTCCCAAAGTAGATGGCGGTCGGGCCGCTCCAGGACGAACCGGGACCACTGACGACTAGGGTGCCGGAGCCGCCGCCAAGGCCGACGTTGGTGCTGCTGGTCACGCTCAGCTGGCCGCCGTTGGTGATATTCACCGTGCCGTCGCCGTGGCGTCCGACCACAAGCTGCGTGGCACCCGTCCACCGCGAGCCGGCGCCGTCGACGTTGACTTGGCCGTCCGCGCCGACCTGGTAACCCACGTTGCAGACTCCGTTGCTCGTGACCGCTCCGCCGTTGAGCACGTTCAAGGTGGCTTGGCCGTAATAGCCGATCGTCATGTCGCCGGTGCTGGCCCAGGTGGAATCCGTTCCGTCGACGTTGACCACGCCCGTTGCTTCCTCGCGGTAGCCAAGGTAGGCTTGCTCCATGGAACTCACCGTCACGCCGTTGCGGATGGTCACGGTCCCGCTCTTCTCGAAACCGGCCCCGAACCAACCGTTGCTGGCCGGGTCGGTCATGTCGAGATCGATCGTGACGTTCTGACCGGGTTCGCCCGTCACCGCAAGAGTCTGATGCAGGCTCGTTGGCGAGTCGAACACGACGTCAAGATCGCTCACCAGACCGCGCGTGCTGATCGTGCCGGTACCCAACAGACGGCTGGGTGTCGCCGCCAACGTGCGCGTCGCCAGAGTCCCGCCCGTGTTGAGTTCAATCGTGCCCGACGAACCAGGAAAACAGGTAACCCGCGTGGTCTCGCCGACCGTAACGGCCGCGCCGGCGCTGATGGCCAGTGACGCGTCGCCGTAGAGACCCACGTTCAGGTTGCCGCTGCTGTTCCACGTGCTGCCGGTTCCGGTAATCGTCACGTCGCCTGCCGCGTCTTCAAAACAGCCGATCCACGAGTTCTGCGACAGCAAATTACTGCCACCGTCAACCGTCAAGGCGCCGATTGTCTGATGTCCGACGTAGGAGTCCAAGGCTTCGCCCCAGGTCGTCGGGTCGCCCGGCACAAGCTCGCCCGTGCCGACAATCGCCGCGTGGCCTCTCTCCAAGACTCCCGAGCAACACCATGCCACGGCCACCACCAAGAGCACCACGAGCCAGTGTTTCATCTTCATCCCCCTGTTGACTTGAATGCGTTACCGCATGAAGTTCAGTCACTCTGCCAAGTGAACCCATCCCACCGCGCGAGAATCACGCGGTTCCCTCGCCGGCGTTGGAACCGGGCACCAACCGCCCGGCGGCCAACCATCGAGCGTCGAGCCGCGGCCCACCGCCCAAACGGCGAGTACGATTATAGTCGACGCCCCGGCGAAAAGCAAAATTTGGGCAAAACAGATTGGGGACCAAGAACAAACCGGCGGCAGGACACCAGAACCGCCTGGCATGCTCACGGATCGGCCGGCCCGGCCAACCATGGGCTCGCGGCCCGAGTCGGGCTTGTCCACGGCCGCCCCAAGCATCAGCCAAGTGCCGCGTCTTGCCTCGGTCGCCTATCGCGACGCAAGGCGTATCACCCGGACCGTCCGCTGGGCAGAATTCTTCCAAAACGTCGATCAATAAGACAAGGTCATACCTTGCGTCGAGCGTCGGGAGCACCTCCAGCGCGTTGCCGATGTGGATGGTGTTGTAGATCAATCGCTGCAAGGGGCCAACGTAATCGGCGAAAGCCTCGATTCCGTCGATCCGCCGCGTCCAATCGCCGTAGTCCTGTTGTCGGCCCCACAACTCCAGGTACTCGCGAGCAAGGAATCCGTACTTTCCGAAGCCGACTCCGACATCCAGAAGCGCGTTTGGATTCGTGGTCTTGATGAGTTGCGTGATTTCATTCAGTTGAAAGAGGTTGCTCGTGGGCATGATCAGGACTCGTCGGCCGAAGCGGCTGCTGTAAATCTTCGCAAAAATAACGCCGGAGCTTCGCCGAATTGTCCCGGATGCCACTGGACTCCGCCAGTGCCGTGTAGCACCCGGCGTCCCAGTCCGATGGCATAACCTTACCGGATGGGGCTGGGATGTTCAATAGCCTCGTAACGTGGGGCGAGTGTGGCTCGCCCCACCAAACCCATCGCCGTGCGGTGTTCTATTCCCGCTTCAGATCCACCGTGTGGTCGATCAGTATCGGCTTCTTTCGCCAGTCGTGGTCTTTCAGATAGCCGATTTCCTTTACCCGGGGCCGGCGCTCGCCCCACCAAACCCACTGGAAACAGCACTAGCTTTGTGTTTTTTTCAATTCGCCAACCGCTTTCTCGTCCCGTCTCAATTCTTTGAGAAGCTCGGGCGGGAAAACGTTGGGTGGCAACAAGACCTTGGTAATCGGTGGTCTTCCGATCGTGGCCTCAACGCAATCAAAGAACATGCTCCTCGTTTGCCGTAGGTTGTTGAATTCGGCCCACGGTATGAACAGGCGAGGGTGACCGGGACGACAGAGTGGGAAGACCGCCAAGTACATTCCGCCTTCGGCAAGGTGCAGTGTCAGGCAACGAGTGTAGCGGACCATGCCGATCCGGCCAGGTTGCATGAACAGCGGTCTTCCCTTCGGTTCATCGGCCGTACGAAAACGCGCGGCCAATCTGGACCAACCACTCAGATGTGCCAGCAGGAAGCTTACGCCGCACCATAGCAACGGGAACAATACGATTAAGTGAACCACGCTCCAATTTTCCATGGATCCCTCCGCAACGACATTTCTCATCTCTTGACGCTCTGGGCAAATTCCGGGCAAAGTGAAGATGTCAAGAACCACTGTCAGGCGTGATCAGGATGTAAGGCGTCGGCGAAACAACAGAAGAAATGGTTCCGGGTGACTTTCCTCCCCTTTTCTTCCCCACTCCATTTCACCTCGTTTGGTCAGTGCCACGTTCCGCAACCCCAAAATTTCCCGGACAATACTGGGCAAAGCCAGTGCCACCCAGCCGATTCGGCCACGACTAACAGTTCAATGGCCCTGCAAACATCAGTAGTCTTCCCTCGTTCCCATTGTTGTATTACGCAACGATCAATCCTGCCGTTTGGCGACGGACCACCGAAGCCTCGACTTCGGGCGCGACATCCGGGAACGCCACGCCGTTGCGTTCTGCAATGTGCCAGATGAATGATTCTTCGATTCCGATCCAATAAAGAATATTCGGTACAGCACGCTTCACCTCGCTGTCGGATAGGCGATGCTTGACGGACCGGCGTAAATCTCGCGTGAATCGCTTTTCGTTGCCTTCCAAGGCTGCTTCCCATAATGAGAACAGAAGCTTGGGCCGTTTGGGTCGTGTGCCACGGATGGCATCGGCAATTTTATCAACATTGGGCAGCGGTTCGGGACGCAACTGCGACGCGATGCACAAATAGAGCAGTTGAAAACCGTAGTCGTTCAATTCGAAACGGTATTCCAATTGCACGGACTCGTCAAGCCACGAGCAAATCTTGGATGCGTCCTGCCATCTCTGTGTCAATGCGCATAGCACCATTGAGCGAATGAACGGTTCGGACCAGATTAGCGCGCGATCGTCTCGAGACTTGTCAAGGCAGATGCGATCGTCTTCATTCTGTTGCCACCAATCGCCGAAGAAGTACTCGATACTACGATCCACGCCCCGATTCAGTTGGTTTACGGCATCTGGAATCGGGCCATACCCGAGGTGCTCCATCGCCGCGAACCACAAATGCCGAGATATGTCGAGCTCGCGGATGAACTGTTGGCTGTTCGAATTGGGCGTCGCCAATCGGGCTGCCAGCTTGTCAGTGTGAATGTGCTCGATGGTCCAATCTCGAGTCTCGAAAAGTTCACGACCTAGTATTTCGTGGCGTTTCATGGTCGTCCAACGTTGGATTCAGTGACAGAACCTGTCTATAGGTAGTTTCCGCCCGTTATCTGCAGGCCGCGCATTTCGAATCTGAAGCAAGTGTGCCATGGGCTCTGCCCGGGCTCGTGACCAGCAGTTGCCCGTGTTCATCATCAGCAGTGGCCCAAACGGCCAGTGGCACCCAGCCGCCGTGCGGCCTCCTATTTTCGCTTAAGGTCCACCGTGTGGTCAATTAGTATCGGTTTCTTGCGCCAGTCGTGGTCCTTCAAATAGCCGATTTCTTTTACCCGGGGCCGGCGCTCGCGGAGGCGGACCGAGTTGACGCCGATGGCCGTGCCGGTTGACAGCGGATGGTGGCCCACGCACTCCAGGCGGAGTATGTACTTGCCCGGCTCGGGCCAGAAGTCCATGAGCTGAACGTCGTCGACTACCGGCCAGGTGTGGACCCGGGGCTTGGGTTGGTAGAGGTCGATGGGCTCTCCGATCTTCACGCCGTTGAGATACGCCTGATAGATGCCGCCGTCGGGCGCTCTTTCAAGCACGGCCAGCAGCCGATAGGGCTCCTTCTTTTTCACCTCGAACGGGAGTTCGACCCAGGCGTCGCTGATCGACTTGGGCAGGAACTTGACCACGTGGTCGGTGTCCCAGTATTGGGCCAGGCCCCAGGACTTGAGCTGGCCGGCGCCGTGATAGCGGGTCGCCTCGGTGGGAGTTGGCTTGCGAAGGTAGGTTTTGTCGGGCTCCGGGCCGGTGTCGCGGTTCTTGGCCGTTTTGTCGGCAAGAAAATCCTCGCCCCAGGCGATGACCGGATCGATGTTGGGGTACTTGCGATCCTCGGCGGTGGTCGAGGGCGTGAACTGCTTGCTTGGGCCCTCTTGATACCAATAGGCCACGCTGCACACGTCGTCCTGGCGCTGGTCGTAGAGCCGGGGAATGTTTTGGGCGTTCTCGTCGGCGTTGGTGAAGCCCATCGTCTCGACCGCGACGCGAATGCTTTTCTTGAAGACGATCGGGTCGCGGATGTGCCAGCGGTAGGCCGACGACATCTGACCGACGTCCCGCGCCTTGTGGCTGACGTAGGGCGTGCCGAAATAGGGCGTCAGGCAATCCTTCAGTCCCCAAGCCGACAGGAAGTAGTCCTCCGTGCCGGTGCCCCAGATCGAAGGATGTTTCTCGCCGTCGATCGTGACGCGGATGTCGCCTTCGCCGAACCAGTCGGGGGTGCGGGTGCGGACGGTCAGCACCGTGCCGACATAGTAGCCGCGGCCCTCGGTATCGAGAATCAGGTACTCGTTGTCCGGCCGGTTGGGATTGCCTTGGACGGGGAATTCCTGGCGATAGCGGGCACAGAAATTCATCGTGTTCGGCGGCAGCGAGTCCTTCTTGATCCAATCGACCGCGTAGAAGAGCGACCGATAGGGCTTCGTGCCTTGGTTGATGACTTCGATCCGCGCCGAGCGGCGGAACGGCATCCGCCAATAACAGTTGTAGCTGTCGCCGTCCTCGACGATGACCGGCACGCTCTGGATGGTGATCCGTTTGCCGAATCCCTGGGCGAAGAAATCGGAGAGCGGCGCTTCGACGTCGGGCTTGTCGCGATCGTCC
>JAFGIR010000493.1 GCA_016929515.1 Pirellulales bacterium
GTAGCCAAACAGCGTCAAGAGGATTAGCAGCACTGGCGAGAGCGTGCCGGCGAAGTACCAGAAGCGTCTCATTCGGGCGAGCCAGCCGTCTGGGTGCTGGGCCACGAACTCGCGGACGATGATGCCCGAGGGACGCAGAACCCGATGCCCGAAAACCGCAACGATCGCCATGAACACCAGGAAGGCTCCGCGGCCCAACGAACTGTCCCATCCCCAACGTTCGTCGGCCAGATTGTGAAGCGTGGTCATGACAAACAGGGGCGGGAGGCCCAGCAGAACGAAGGCATTCAATCGTCGCCGGAATTGGGCCATCGCGGTGACTGGCCAACCGAAGTGGATTTCCGCCAGGCCGTTGCGGCGGCAGACCTGACGCAACAACTCGATCGGAAATGCCACGAGAGCGGTTGCGGACAGGCCGTGGGCAATGGCTTTGACGTCGCCGGTCAACGGGTCGGACGCGGACAGACAAGCGGCCAGAAACCACGCGAGTCCCGGCCACGGGATCGCCAACAACACGGTCAGAACGAACACCTCGGCGGTCGGCAAAAACCGCTGCGCCCCGCCCTTGGCGGCGTAGTTGCCGATCTGGTCCACGGCTCGCTTCATGCGCGTCCGGAAAAAGAGCAACGGCAAGAAGAAGAGCATGGCCAAGAGCCAAACCAGCGGCATGGCCGTGGGGCTCGCGGCAAGCGATTGCCCCACTTCGGCCCAGGTTTTCCAGCGGACGAGCCAAGTCAGCGCGTTTCCGGCCTGGCGGAGCGTGCTGGAAGCCAGCGGCCGACTGGTGCGAATCCAGAGGACGTGTTCCTCGATCAATTGCGAAAACGCTTCCGTTTCTTCGATCAACTGCAACTCGGCCGATTCGAGATCGACGATTTCCTCGTAGTAGTCGTTGTATTCGCGTATCAACTCGTCAAGATACTGTTTCTGCGTGTGCAAGAGTCGAGCGAGCCGTTCGGCGCGGTCCGCGTCGGTGGTTTCCATCGTGCCCAACACATCTTGGATATGGCGATCCATGTCGCCCAGCTGCTCCTGCCACTCCTCCAATTCGAGAAGCCGGGCGCAGATCTCGGTTTGTTGCTGTTGCCGCTGCTTCACGTTCTTTTGACAATCCTGCAAGTCCGGCAGCACAATCCGCTGATCGCGAAGCAGCCGGCCGACCGCGTTGGTCAGACCGACCATCTCGATCTGCTCCTCGATGCGCTGATGTTGCCGAGTCAGGCCGGCCAGAGTTCCTTCGGCTTCGAGTAGGTCGTCGACGGCCTTCTCCATCGAGACGTTGAGTGTTTCACGCTCTTTGGAGAGTGTCGCATTGTTTTTGGCCCAGCGGCTCACGGCCGGCGGGGCGTTCCGCAGGTCCTCTTGGGCTTGCTCGATTTGGCGGACAATGGCGCTGCGATGCTTGGCGCGCTCGGCGTCGCGCAACGCCTTGACCTTTGCCTCGGCCAACCGCACTCGCAAAGCCGCCAGATCGCGCCGCAACGGCACCAAGGGCGAAGTCGCCTCGTACGCGGCCAGTTCCGACTGGTAGCCGGCGATCTCTTCCTGGAAGGTCACCGCCCGCGTTCGCAATAAATCGGCCCGCGCCTCTCGAACTAATTCGTTCTCATTGGTGGCGGGTTGCGATTTCAGTTGAGCGTTGATTTCCGCCAGGCGTTGTCTGGCCGATTGACTCAGGCTGGGAATCTCGGCGCGGCGCTGTTTGCGACGTCGCAATTCGCCACGAGCATCGATCAGCTCGTCCTGAAACTGTCTCAGCTCGGCCTCGGCCTTGGTGAGCATCGGCCGCAGTTTGTCGAGCGGGACCTCCTCGACGGTCGCAATGGGCGGTTGGGCGGCCAGGGCTCGACGCTGGCTCTCGGCGTCCTCGAGGCTCTTCTCGGCGTCGCGTGCTTCCGTGTCGTACGTGTCCCTGCGTGATCTCAAACGTTTGGTCAACTGCAACTCTTTCTTGACCTTCTCATAGAGACCGAGGACTTTCTGTTTGATCGGCTCCTCCAAGCCGGTCATCTCCTCGATTTGCTTGAGGCGGGCGTCGATTTGCTCGGTGGTCAACGAGGGAGGCTTCGTCGGCTCGTCCACTGCCCATGCCCCTCCGGCGAACCCTGACGCGAGCGATAGAAAGACAAGCAGAAGAAGACACCGACGCCGGGCCGGAATCGATGGTCCGACGGGCCGGGACACGAGAGGGCTACGGCGGCGCGTGGCGGGAAAAGTCGTCGACATGGGCTCACCCTGATAAACCTTCGGGACAAACGGTCCAAGACGCGCGGTGTCTCCGGCGAGCGAAACCGGGGGTCACATTGGCGAGTCAATGTAACACAAGCGACGAGAAAAGCCATAGCAAAGACGCCGCGGCGGAACGCTCAGGGAGAAATCTTCCCCGACGCAAGAAACCGTCCGGAGACGCGCCGGCGGCACCCGATCTAGTGGGTCGTTGCGAGACTCTTGTGCTCGGCCGAGTCCGCCTGAAACCACGGTTTCAGATCCAGTTGGTGAAACGGACCAGCCGAGGCGGGCAGGTTGCCGAAGGCCAGATGAAGCCTCAGCGCGGCCGGCTCGAAGACCATCGTCTGCAGCGTCAGACGTCGCATGCTGGCCGCGTGCATTCGGCCGGTCACGTCGTCGACCGAATACCGCTTGATCGAGCCGAGGGTCAACGTGTTGAATCGTCCGCAAAAGGGGAAAACGGCCAACTCCGGACTGCGGAAGTGGTTCGTGCATGCACAAAGTCCGTTGATCGCCTCGCGACGCGCGACGTTCTTGGGCGTCGCTTCGAGAACGATTGCCTGCTGCTCGTCGCACACGGCCAGATTGTACATCGTGGTTCGCTTCATCGATTTGAGCAACTGCTCGGCCTCGTCGACGGTTGTGCACTCCTCCAAGATGCGGCGGAAAGCGAACACATAGGGAACGCCTTCGGGGTTGAACAACCGCGACCCGTCTCGGCTGACGAGCACCTCGTGCACGGCCACGGCCAGGCCCGCGTCGTTCATGCCCGACAGACAGCCGAACAGCCCGGCAAACCCGACGGAGGCGAAGGCGTGCCGGTCCTTCGGCCGATAGACGGTCACCAGCGTGTATTGGTGCAGATAGCCGTTGCTGAAGAAATCGAGATTGCGTCCGAAAAGAAGGCCGCCGGTCGCGCTGCGCGACGGTTCGACCATCAACGACGAACAACTCACGCCGCGATAGATGTCCATCATGACGTTGCCGGCCAGAAGCGAGTCGCGATCGACGCGCGCCAGCCGAACGAGCGTGTCCATTTCCTCGCGATGCCGGGCCGGAATGTTCGGCCAAAGCGCCCGGCTCGCCTTGAGCAACTGCGACCAGGTTTCGTTGTCTCCGCCGCGGGCAAACGTTTGCTTGGGATACTCGACCAGCTTCCGCGTCGCGGGACCCACCAGCGCGGCCAACTGGCTGCCTATCTCGTTCGGCGATCCTTGAAGCGAGAGGACAGGCACCTCGTTGACGTACACGAGCCGCGCGCCGGCGATTTGCTTTTCCGCGAAACGTTTTGGCTCGGCATGCGCCCATCCGGCCGAAAGACCGACGGCCAGAAGGACCGCCCAGAGCAAAGCGTTGTGCCGGTGAGTTTGCATCATCAGGTCATCCTTGGCGTAAACAAGTCATCCTGAGCGAAACGAAGGGCCTCCTCCACCACCGAAGCCGACATCCTTCACTTCGCCCAGGATGACGGTCTTGCAAAGAGACCCTTCGCTTCGAGCAGGATGACCGTTGGAAGATATCCCGCGCGGATCGCTCAATTATAGACAAACGCGACGGCCGGTTCAACTTTCCGGCCGTGCAACGACCGCCGCGCGGGCGAGATGCCCGTGGCATGCTGTGCAAAGAGCCATTTTGCTAGTCGACGTAAGTTTCGAGGAACCGGGCCAGGCGGTGGAAATCGGAGTCGGGCGTGATATAGCGGACCACGGTGACCAGGGTTTCCGGGTCGACAAGCTCCTCGAACCGGACGTAGTTCAGGTCGAGTTGGCCGGAGACGGAAACCATCACGCCGTCGAGCTGTCGCTCGATCAGGGCCCGATAAGCTCCCACGCCCAACTGGCTGCCCAGCATCACGTCAAAGGCCTGGGGCCGGGCGCAACGGCTTTCGTAGCCGAGTGTCAGACCCGTGACTTTACGTTTATGTCCGGTTTGCTTCTCATATTCCTCGGCAACCAGATTGGCGAAGAAGCGGCTGAGATTCAATTTCGAGATGGCGATGTGTCCGTGTTCGTCCCGCGGGACTCCTTCGAGTTCGGATGAGGGGAGGAACTCGGCGAGTCCCTCGGCCATGACGATCACGCCGTAGAGCTTGCCCTCGCTGTCTTCGCGCACGCGCATCGTGGCCACGATCCGTTTGACGACCTCTTCGAGGTTCATGACCTCGCGGACCTGGGTCTCGCCGGTCTTCTTGTCGACGGTTTCCTCGGTGGTCAGGTACTTGCCCGTGATGTCCTCGACGCTGATGGCCAGGCTGGCTTCGCCGGCGATCGCTGCTCCGTAGGAGAGCCACCCGGCGCTGCGGCCCATCGTCTCGGCCAGGAAGTAACTTCGCGAGCACTCGGCGTCGGCCAACAAATTGCGAATCTCGCCGGCCAGCGTCTCGACGGCCGTGAAATAACCGAACGTGAAATCGATGCCCTTGTAGTCGTTGTCGATGGTCTTCGGCAGATGGACCACGGGGATTCGAGGGCTGTCCTTGGGCAACTCGTCCTGAAACCGTTGAAACTTGTTGGCCGTTTTGAGCGTGTCGTCGCCGCCGATCGAAATCAGGGCGTCGACGCCGATCGAACGCAACGCGTCGTAGACCGTCCGCAGCGGTGCGATCCGCTCGGGGTCTTTCAGATGCGCGGGGTCGGAAACGTTCACGCCCGGGTTTGTCCGTGCCGTTCCGATGAGGATTCCCTGACTATTTCGGGTGCGTTTCAGCCGTTCGTGGGTGATGTTGACATAATCGCGGCCCTCGACCATCGGATGATCGGGTCCAAATTGGACGACTTGCGAATAGCCGTACATGACACCGACCACTTCGATTTTATTGCGTAAAAAGGCGGCAGCCGCCGTCGAGATCACCGCATTGGCCGCCGGGGCGGGGCCTCCGGAGAAAACGATGGCCACTTTGCGGATGTTCGATTCGGTAAGGGGAGGACGAGATAGGCTGGTACTCATGGGACGCTCGGAGATCCAGGGACTTGGGGTTTAGAATACGCGTTTGCATATTGTGCGATTTGTCGGCGTGTCGAAAAAACGCTCTGCCGGTCTGCTTCTGTATTATAGGTTCGAGCCGCTCAGCCCTTCGACCCCGAAATCCCGAAATCCTGAAGCCCGAAATTCCGAAATCCTGAAATTTCTCAACTCGGCCACGTTCGCTCGACAAACGTTGTGTCGACGCGACCTTCGACGAAATCGGACGTTTCGAGAATCTTCAACAACAGCGGGACAGTAGTCTTGATGCCATCGATCCGCATCTCACTCAAGGCCCGGCGCATGCACGCAATCGCATCGTGGCGGGTGGGCTGGTGGACAATCAACTTGGCGATCAGCGAATCGTAGTAGGGTGAGATTTCATAGCCTGCGTGGATGTGCGAATCGAAACGGACGCCAAACCCGCCCGGTGGAACAAAATGGGTAATCTTACCTGGCGACGGCCGGAAATTGTGTTCCGGGTCTTCGGCGTTGATACGGCATTCGATCGCGACGCCGCGCGACGGGATGTCTTCCTGCGCAAATGGCAACGGCTCGCCGGCAGCGACGAGAATTTGGGCTTTGATCAGATCGATGCCGGTAATCATTTCCGTCACCGGGTGCTCGACCTGAATCCGCGCGTTCAATTCGATGAAGTAGTGGTGTCCTTCTTCGTCGACGATGAACTCGACCGTGCCGGCGTTTGTGTAATCGGCTGCTTGGACCAACCGGACGGCCGCCTCGCACATCGCCTGGCGCGTCTCGTCGGCCAGTTGCGGCGAGGGGCTTTCCTCGATCAGTTTTTGGTGGCGGCGTTGCATCGTGCAGTCGCGTTCCCAAAGATGGACGACGTTGCCGTGGGTGTCGGCCATGATTTGGACTTCGACGTGCCGCGGATGGCCGACGTATTTTTCGAGATAAATGTCGCCGTTGCCGAAAGCCGCCTGGGCTTCGGCCTTCGCTTGTTGCAGGGCCGACTTGAGCGACAAGTCGTTCCGCGCGACCCGCATGCCGCGGCCCCCCCCGCCGGCCGAGGCCTTGATCAGCACGGGAAAGCCGATCTCGTGGGCGATGGCCAGTGCTTGGGCCTCGTTTTCGAGCAATCCGTCGCTGCCAGGCACGGTCGGCACGTCAGCCTTGCGAGCCAGGTCTCGCGCCGCGTTCTTGTCGCCCAGCAGTTGCATGGCTTCGTGCGAAGGGCCGACGAATTCGATCTTGCAGCTCCGACAGATTTCGGCGAAATGGGCGTTTTCGGCGAGGAACCCGTAGCCCGGGTGAATGGCTTGCACGTTGCCGATTTCGGCCGTGCTGATGACGCGATCCATCTTGAGATAGCTATCGGTCGCTCGGGGTGGCCCGACGCAATAGGCTTCGTCGGCCAGATCGAGATAGGCGGCTCCCCGATCGGCCTCGCTGAAGATGGCCACCGTCTCGATCCCCATCTCGCGACAGGCACGAAAGATGCGCAGGGCAATCTCACCTCGATTGGCAACCAGGATTCGTTTGAACATGATCCGAGAATCCGCAGGGGAAAGAAATTGAGACCTGTCGCCGCTTGCGGCGTCGCCAGCTTGTTGCCTGGAATGACCGCCGTCGGATGTCCTCGACCCGAAACGCGAATCGGGCTACCCGGTCGTGTCGACCTTGAACAACGGTTGGCCATACTCGACCGACTCGCCGTTTTTGGTCAACACCGCGATGATCTTACCGGCCGTTTCGGCGGGGATCTCGTTGAAAACTTTCATCGCCTCGACGATGCAAACGGTTGTTTCCGGGCCCACGTGGTCTCCCACCTTGACGTAGGGCGGAGCTTCGGGGTCGGGCGCGGAGTAAAACGTGCCCACGATCGGACTGGTGATCAACGCAACGTGATTCTCGCCGGCCGGAGAGCCCGCCGGCTGATTGCCCGTGGGCGGGGTGGGCTGCGGGGCAGGGGACGCCGGCGCGCCTGGCCCCGTGACCGTTTCCATCACCGTACCGGCCAAACCACGACATAGTTGAATCCGCCTGTCTTCCTGGCGCAAGTCGATTTCCGTCAGATCGTGTTCCTTCATCAACTCGATCAGACGGCGGATCGTGCGCACGTCAAAAACATCGTGACTCTCTGACGATTCGGTCATGCCATGGTTCTCCGTGCAACCAACCTAGAATGGGCATTGCCCACCGTAGTCTCTCGTGCTCGCGGGCGGCACCCATTTCGAAACACGTTCTAACAATCGACGATCGCTTCTTCAAAACTCTTGCTGGTGCTGGTCAGCACTTCGTAGCCGTCGCGGGTTACCAGCAGATCGTCCTCGATTCGGACGCCCCCCCAACCCGGCAGATAAATACCCGGTTCCACGGTCACCACCATGCCGGGCCGAAGCACGGTTTTGCTTCCGACGGCCAGGCGTGGGGCTTCGTGGACGTCCAATCCCAGCCCGTGGCCCAGCCCGTGCCCGAAATAACGCCCGTAGCCGGCCTTGGCGATCAGGCCTCGCGCCACGGCGTCGACTTTTTCGGCCACGATGCCCGGCCGGACGGCCTTGATTGCGGCAACCTGGGCATCGAGGACCGTTTTGTATACTTTTCGCAATTTGGGCGAGATTTTACCGGTGACCAAAACGCGAGTCAAGTCGCTTCGATACATGCCTTCGTGTGCGCCCCAGTCGACCAGCAAGAGATCGGCCGAACCAATCGTTGCGTCGGTCGGCGTGGCGTGCGGCAACGCGGCTCGGGGGCCGACCGCCACGATGCTGGGAAAGGCGCATCCCTTCGCGCCGAACTGCCGCATCGAGAATTCCAACTCGGCGGCCACCTGCTTCTCGGTCTTGTCCCGGTGGAGCGTCGCCCGAAGAACCTCGAAACCCTTCTGGGCCATCCGCACCGCTTCGTGGAAGCAGCCGATTTCGAGCTTGTCCTTGATCAGACGCAATTGCTCGACGAAACCGTCGGTCACGACCAACTCGACCTTGGGCAAGTCCGCGGCAAACTGATCGTGAAGCCCCACCGTCATCGAGTTCCCCTCGATTCCCAATCGGCTCAACTTGGCCGACCGAACGAGCTTCGAGATGGCCTTCCGCATGCCCATGCCGGGCGGACGGATCAACAGATCGAGTCCCGGGCACTGCTCCTCCAGTTGGGTGGTGTACCTAGGGTCGCTCACCAGCACCTCTCCGTCCTCGCGGACCAGGAGATAGCTGTCATCGCCCGTGAAACCGGTCAAGTAGGTCACGTTGGTGAAACTGGTGACCAACAGCGCTTCGGCGTCCGAGTTGCGGACCAGACGGCGGAGCTTATCACGACGAATCGCGTAGTAGTCCATCAAGAGGCTCCTTTCGTGGAACACAAGGAAAGGCGACGTTTCCAGCCTTCAGCCCAATAAGCCACGATTATACCCATATCTCCCGAACCGACCACCGGGAGGCACTACGGGGGGTTCGATTGGTGGCCCACTTTCTGTTACGATATTCGGCAGCGCAAGAGACGGCCCACAAAGTGGTACGGGTCTCCCTCGTGTCGCCAATCCCTAATCCAGTAGTTTGAAGTTCTGCTTACGGCGGCCGTGTGACGTAAGGTGTTGAGCCATCGTGGTATAGGGTTTCGACCTCATGAA
>JAFGIR010000494.1 GCA_016929515.1 Pirellulales bacterium
AGCTCGGCTCCAGCCCGCCGCAACCAGGCCGCGTGTTGGCTGATCATCCGCGCGCGAACCGTCTCGGGCGTGTCCGCCCTCTCGCCCGAGGCGTTCTTCAGCGGTGCAAACGCCTCGTTCCGATCCACTTCGACAACGATTGCCCGCTCGGCACTCGGCAGCAAGTCGAAGATGAACCGTTCGAACTTGATCGCATTGGATTCCGTAGGCTCGATCGGGCGGCCCTGGGCGTCGACGTGAGCCACGGTCTTCGTGGCACAGTGAAACGGCAGGGAGTCTGCCTTCTGTACCATTCTCTCCAAGAAGGCCACGTCCATCACGTGGACGGCGATGCTGCCCGCCCAAATGGCCAGCGACCCGTCCGGGCCACGTCGTTGGGCCACATCGTCAGGCAAGTCGCTATATTCGATCACATGCAGGTGATCGTCGACCGAGACGACGTTGCCCACCGCTTCGAACGGGTCTCGCTTGGCGACCACCTGGGAGGAAAGCTCCGATCGACTCAGGAGATGATAGCCGACGAACTCGGGCCCGCCGATGTCGACCAGCGGGTTGTCGACCTGGAAATAAAAAAGCTGTTCGACGCCGCGTTGCCGAGCATCGTCCAGCGCGCCGCTGGCGGCCAACGCGGCAAGCATGCCTCCGTGGCCGTCGGGGCTCAGCGCCAGGTGGCCTGGCTCGGCCAACAGAATTTTGCCCGTGGCCGCGTCGACCGCCGGCATGGTTCCCTGACAGAAGATCCACAGGTCTTCCTCGGCCAGCCCGAACCGATCATGCTTGTCGAAAAACGCTCGCGTCGGCTCGTCGGTGGCGGGACTGGTCATCAGATAGAACGGAATCCGCACACCCCAGCGGCGCGCTGCGGCCACGATCTTCTCGACATGGAGTTGAAACAGCGTCTTGCGCGAGAGAGGACCGATCGGGTACATACCCTTCGGTTGGTCGAAACCGAGCCGCGTGCCGTGGCCGCCAGCCACCAGGATCACGCCGAGCCGGCCGGCTCGCAGGGCCTCGATCGCACAACGTCGGGACTGTTCGCACGAGAACGCGTTTTGCGCTGAATCGAGCCGAAATGCCGTCGGTGACGTTGCCTGCCGGAGGACATCCTCCGCGTGCGGACAAGTATCCCGATCCTTGTACAGCCGGGCGATCAGAGACAAGTCCACCGAGCGGATCTCGTCGGCCAACGCCGCCTGCTGACGGGCATCCAACTGATCCCAGAAGGCCAATAAATGCTCCTGTCCGTATTCGTGCAATCGTTGCTCAATCGCATCACGCAAGATTTGTTCCTCTTGAATTCTGGTTGACTGTGTCTAAACGTATCGATCTGTTCGGATTTCTGCCTCATGTCATGAACGCAGAGAAGTCAGCCACCCAACGCTCTCGTATAAATGATCCGGACTGCAAGATGAACTCGGTATTGCTTGTCCATCTTCCATCGGAAAGGTAATCCGCCAGGCAACCATGATAAGGCAAAGCCACACCAAGCGGCAAGCGAGCCAGCTCGTTGGAAGAACGATTTTTCGACAGCACCGCGGCCAATTCGACGCCTTCGAGGTCATAGCGAAAAAAGACCCGAACTCGATACTGTTTGTTCGGTGATACCCACGATTTTTTGGCCATTCTCTCCAAAACCAAATCACGCCGAATGGCTTCCTCGTAGGCTGTTTCAAAGGGCTTCAGCGGCCAATCCATCTTGGATGCCATCCAGAGCAACGCCGCCTGCAGCGCATCCACAATCATCCGTTTCTTCACGGAAGGAGTCGATTGGACGTACTTGGCGAAATCAAAGGGCCATGAACAACCTCCTATCGCCCACTTCTCAGGCGGTTCCAACAACTCATCGGTAAATTTGAACGCAACCACCGAGGGAGTTTTTTCCGTGACGATCTGACGCGAAATCAACTCCATGTAGAGGATGGATATACACGAAGCCTCACGAAAAAATTGAGCCACGAAGCCGCCCTTGAATCGCTCGACAATGGCGTCGTCGGCCGAGAGATTGATATCGCGCAGATACATGACTCAATACCTAGATCAAAGTCGAACCTGGAGAGCCGATTAACGGCTTGTCTGTTGTCTCGGGCATGATCCAATGCCGGAAACTTGCCATACCCAGCTATCGTGTCCGCAACTCTTGGGCCCGGGCCACGTCGGCCGTGGCCGCGTCCTTGTTGCCAAGGGCCTCGTTCAGCCCGCCGCGCAACTCGTAGGCATCGGCCATCTCCGGACAAAGTCGAATGGCTTCACTGAAGTCGGCCAACGCGCGATCGTAGCTGCCGGCCAGCCCGTAGGCACCTCCACGAACGCAATAGATACGCGCCGCCTTCGGAGCCAGGCGAATGGCTTCGGTCAGGTCGGCCACGCCGCGCCAGGCGAGCTCGGGCCGGTGACTCCGCAAGGCTGCCCGCGTGAACAGAAGCCCTCGCTCGTTCCACGCGGCCGCGAGGCTCCGATCGAGCCGAATGACCTCGCTGAGATCGGAGTTCGCTTGTTCAAAATGCGCGGCGCTGGTTGGCTCGTCCGGGGCGAAATGACTTGCGCCGGCGTGAACGTGGCCTCGACGGAAATAGACGGTCGAGCAGCCGGGCATCAATCGAACGAGCGTATCGAGATCGGCCGCGGCACGGCGGAAGTCGTCGGGCTGTTCCCAGGCAAAGGCCTTCGCATCATAGGCTTCGGTTCGCAAACGATAGGCATGAGCCTCACCCGGCCGCCGTTCGATCGCCACGGTGGCCAGTTCGATCGCCCGATCAAAATCGGCCACCGAGGCAGCCTTGTCTTTGCTTTTCGCATAGGTGCGTCCACGTTCGACATAGGCTTCGATGGAATGGGGACGGATGCGGATCATCTGGCCGTAATCGAGAAGGGCTCGATCGTATTGTCTGAGCGTGCGATAGGCCAATGCCCGGGCGCGATACGCCTGGAAATCATCGGGATGGGCCTGGAGTCTCGCACTGCAGAGTTCAACACCCCGGTTCAAATCGGCCGTTGCCTGGTCGAACTGTCCTCGTTTCCAATGAACTCCACCACGATAGACGTAGGGCAAGGCCAGATTTGGATCGAACCGCACGGCCGCATCGTAGTCGGCGACGGCCTCGTCCCAAAAGTCTCGGTACTCGCGAATGACCCCCCGAGAGAAGAGTGCTCGCGCATTTTGGGGATGGAGCCTGATGGCTTGATCCAGATCAGTCACCGCCCGATTCAACCACCAGGTCTTGCGGAGGCATTCGCCACGCAAGTAGTATACTTCTGCTCCTCGGTCCTTTGAGATGACGGTCCAAGGCATGCTCTGGACCGCAGCGTCGAGACAGCTAAGCGCCGCGTCGTAGCGGCCAGCCGCAAGTTCTTTCTCGGCCTGCTCGACCTGCTCGTTGGCATACTGCAGACTCACGGCGTTCATGGCACCGGCCATCGCTGGATCGGTAGCCACGCTCGTCGTCGGCCACGACAGGCAGACGAACAAGCAGCATAACGCCAGGACCCGTGGACGCAGCGCGTCAAGGGCCCACGTGACGTCTATGAGGACGGGCCACCGCAGCGATCGAGTTGCCGTGTCGACTTTCATGTTCGGCTCCATTCACCTGGTAGAAAGTGGGCAGAAGGAGATAATCGCCAGTAGAGAATCATAGCCAAACATTGTCTCCCGAGTAGCGAATAACCACCAAGGGCAATTTTTTGTTTCTCCCCACTCTGACGGAGGGGTCAAGGGGAACAACCCTTCTTGACCCTGCGTAGGGGAGTAGGTAGATTGCGGTGCTGGATTGGATTGCGCCCAACTCGGCATCTCCGAAGCGTTTGCCCTGGGTAGATTGGATGCGGGGCACTTCTGACCGCTTCAGTCTCTCCAGAACCCTCATTTCCCCTGGATCGCCATGGACATTCTGGAACGTATTTGGGAAATTGTCTCCGATTTCTTCGGCGGGTTCAGCCGTGGTGTCGAACGCGCGGTAACCTCCCTTTTTGGTTCGTCCAATGCTCGCTATTTGAAGAAGCTCCAGCCCCGGGTCAAGGCGATCTGCGAGCTGGAGCCAAAATACGAGAAGATGACTTCGGCCGAGCTGCGCGAGCAAACCGACAAGTTTCGCCGACGGCTGGCCGCTGGCGAGACACTCGACGATCTGTTGCCCGAAGCGTTTGCCGTCTGTCGCGAGGCAGGCCGCCGCGTGCTGGGCATGCGCCATTTCGACGTGCAGTTGATGGGTGGGATGGTTCTCCACAGCGGCAACATCGCCGAGATGGTTACCGGCGAGGGCAAAACGCTCGTCGCCACGCTGCCGGCCTATCTCAATGCGCTGGCTGTTCCCGTCCACGTCGTCACCGTCAACGACTACCTGGCCCGGCGCGACATGGAATGGATGGGCCCGCTCTACATGTCGCTGGGTCTTACGGTCGGCGCGATTCAGAGCAACATGGACAACGACGCTCGCCAGAAGGCCTATGCGTGCGACATCACCTACGGGACGAACAACGAGTTCGGTTTCGATTACCTGCGCGACAACATGCGCCCGGCCGCGCGCGACGACGACCGTTATCCGAAATACATGCAACAAGTACAAGGTCCGCTCAAGTATGCCATTGTCGACGAGGTGGACAACATCCTCATCGACGAGGCGCGGACCCCGCTGATCATCTCGGGCCCGGCGCACGATGACGTGACTCGCTATGCCCGGGCCGATCGTATTGCCCGGCAGTTGAAGAAGGATGTCCATTTCGAGGTGAAGGAGAAGGAGCACACGGCCCACCTGACCGACGAGGGCGTTCGCGCGGCCGAGCAGTTGGCCGGGGTCGAGAGTTTTTACACGGCGGGCAACATGGAATGGCCCCACCTGATCGACAATGCCCTGAAGGCGCACCATCTCTATAAGCGCGACGTCAACTACGTAAGTCAAAACGACGAGATCATCATCGTCGACGAATTCACGGGGCGACTGATGCAGGGCCGCAACTGGAGCGACGGTCTGCACCAGGCCGTCGAGGCGAAGGAAGGCGTGCGGATCAAGGAAGAAAACCAAACGCTCGCAACGATTACGTTGCAGAACTACTTCAAACTGTATGACAAAATCGCCGGCATGACCGGCACGGCCATGACCGAGGCTTCGGAGTTCTACAAGATCTACGAACTGGACGTGATCGCCATTCCGACCAACCGCGTGTTGCAGCGGCTCAATATGGCCGACACGATCTACCGCACCGAAAAGGAGAAATACCAGGCGATCGTTGACGAAATTGAACAGATGCACAAACATGACGTGCTCTGGCTCGACAACGGCAATTCGGCCCGGGGTCAAATCCTCGGCGAAAACGAGAACTCGATCGAGTTTCAGGCCGAAGGCGACCGCAAGGGCCAAACCATTCCCCGCGATCGCGTCAAGGAAATCGAACGCAGGGGACGGCCGATACTCGTGGGCACGGTTTCGATCGAGCGGAGCGAGTTGATTTCCGGAATGCTCGACCGTTGCGGCGTGAAGCACGAAGTGCTCAATGCCAAGCATCATCAGCGCGAGGCCGAAATCGTCGCCCAAGCCGGCCGAAAGAACGCCGTGACCATCGCCACGAACATGGCCGGGCGAGGTACCGACATCATACTGGGCGGCAACCCCGATGCGATGGCCTGGGCCAAGCTTCAGGAGAAATATGAAACTCGCCTCGACGTGCCCCGGGAAGAATGGGACGCACTGGTCAATGAAATCGAGCAGCGCGAGCGGACCAAGGTTGAGGGACGCGAGGTGGCCGCGATGGGCGGCTTGCACATCATCGGCACCGAACGCCACGAAGCACGGCGCATCGACTTGCAGCTTCGCGGCCGTTGCGGCCGCCAAGGCGACCCCGGCAGCAGTCGTTTCTTCCTCTCGCTCGAAGACGACCTGATGCGCATCTTCGCCGGTGAATGGGTCAAGAATATCCTCACGCGGCTTGGAATGAAGGAAGGCGAGGCCATCGAGAGCCGCATGGTCTCGCGGCGCATCGAGGGCGCGCAGAAGAAAGTCGAGGAACGCAACTTCGAAATTCGCAAGAGCCTGCTCGAATACGACGAGGTGATGGACGAGCAACGTAAACGGGTGTACGGCTATCGCCAGGCGATCCTTGACGGTACCGATGGCAAGCAGTTGATCCTCAATATGGTGGATCAGCAAATCAAGCGTTACCTGACCCAGTTTCTGAACCGCCACTACGGCAGCGAGTCCTTCGCCGAGTGGGCGGGCGGGATTCTCTCCGTCGAACTCGATGCTCGCGATTTTCGCCGGCTGGACTTTGCCGAGGCCCGAGACTATGCCAAGGATCAGGCCGAGCGTTTGGCTCAAGGTCAGGTGCTCGACGCGATCGAGGAGAATTTGCCCGAAGACGCCGATCCGCGAGAGTGGAATTGGGCCGCGTTGGCGAAGATGGTCAACACACGATGGCGAATGAGTTTGCGCGACCGCGACTTGAAGAAAGAAGGCCGCGAAGCTATCGGCGAGATGCTCATCGAGAAGGCGCGCGAGGCGATCGAGAAGACCGATCTGAGCCAGGGTGCCCGTTTTCTCGAACCCGACTTCGGCGTCCAGACAGCTTGTGCCTGGATCAAGCACAAGTTTGGCGTCGACGTGGATCTTGACGAATATCGCGATCTGGAATACGAGCCGTTTCGCTCGAAGGTCGCGGCGCTGGCTCGCGAGGTCTACCACGAGAAGGAAATCGAGTTTCCGGTCATGGCCGGCCTGTACCACTTCACGACGCGCGATGCGTCGGGCCACAAACGTTACGACCGCGAGAAGCTCGTCGGTTGGGCGCGCGATCGTTTTCAGGTCGAACTCAGTCTGGACGACTTGCGCAACAAGCAGCGCGACGAAATCCGCGCCCTGATGATCGAACAGAGCCGCAAAGACGCCGATAGCGCGCAACGGGTCTTGAATGAGTTGAACGAGCGTCTCGACGAAGTGCTCGGCGGAGGCGACTCACCCGAGGAGGCTCTTCAGCGAGCCAGGCAGAACGGCAAGCTCCAAGTTCTTGCCGATTGGCTCTCGAAGCAGGCCGAATGGACGATGCCGGTCGATGAGATGGCCGATCTCGATCCCCAGAAATTGCGATTCCATTGCGTCGAGGCCGTCGAGGACCGCTATCGGCCCGAAATGCGCAAGATGGAACGCGCGCTGGTGCTCCAGCTTCTCGATGCCGCCTGGAAGGACCATCTTCTGGCCATGGACCACCTGAAGAGCAGCATCGGGTTGCGCGGCTATGCCCAGGTCGATCCCAAGGTCGAATATAAGCGCGAGGGCATGAAGACATTCGAGACGATGTGGGATTCGGTCGGTGAGCGGGTTACCGATCTGGTCTACAAAATGGAGCAACTCGACGAGAGCTTCGTCGGGTCGACCTGGACCGAAGCCGAAGCCATCCACGAAGAAGCTCCCTCGGCCGACGAGATCGCCCAGCAGCAACAAGCGGCCATCGACGGCACCCAGGCCGACAAAAAAATGGAGCCGATCCGCCACCGGGGCCAACGTGTCGGGCGTAACGACCCCTGCCCCTGCGGCAGCGGAAAAAAATTCAAAAGCTGCTGCATGCGCAAAGGGGCGTGACGGCTTCGCGTTGCGGAACGTCTATTGCGAGGTGGGTTTCGCGGCAGCGGCTCAAGGCGGAGCGAAACGGCATCTCAGATGCAGTCATCCCCTGAATCGTGGGAGAAGGAAGCCCGGCGTGCCCTATCTGCTGAATCTGGTCTACCTACTGCTCCTGCTGGCCGCCATGCCCTATTTGGTTTGGAAGGCCCTGCGCGCCGGCAAGTATCGCCAAGGTTGGCGCGAGAAATTCCTGGGGCTGGTGCCGCGACGCGACGGCCGTCGGCCGTGTTTTTGGTTTCATGCGGTCAGCGTCGGCGAAGTGAATCTCTTGCCGCGGCTCATCGAGGAACTCCAAGGCCACTTGCCCGATGCCGAGTGCGTCGTCTCGACCACGACCCGAACCGGCATGGAACTCGCGCGGAAGAAATATCCCCATCTGATGGTCTTTTACTGTCCGTTGGACTTCAGTTGGGCGGTTCGCGCGGCCGTGCGGCGGATGCGTCCCGATGTCTTGGTTCTTGCGGAGCTGGAACTTTGGCCGAACCTGATCCGCTCGGCGAGTGCGTTGGGCGCCCGGGTGGCGGTGGTCAACGGCCGGCTAAGCGAAGCGAGCTTCCGCGGCTACGGGCGAATCCGACCGCTCGTGGCGAGCCTTTTGCGGCAAATCGACCTGATCGCGGTTCAAGACGAGACCTACGCTGAACGATTTCGGTGGCTCGGCGCGCCGGTCGACCGCGTGCATGTGACCGGCTCGATGAAATACGACGGAGCCGAAATCGACCGTGACAACCCGCAGACACGGCAACTACGCCAATTGGCTCATTTTGCCGACGACGATGTCGTCTTTCTGGCGGGCAGCACGCAAGAGCCGGAGGAACGGTTGGTGCTGGACGTGTGGGCGCGGTTGTCGGCCCAATGGCCGCGTCTGCGGCTCATCCTCGTTCCGCGTCACCCCGAGCGTTTTGAAGTGGTCGCGCGGATGCTCGACAGCTTGGGCATCGCCTGGCAACGACGCACCGACCTGGAGGCCTCGGGCCCGCGGCCCGACGCTCGGGTACTGTTGGTCGACGCGATCGGCGAGCTTGGGGCCTGGTGGGGCACGGCCCGCGTGGCGTTTGTCGGGGGGAGCCTGGGCAGCCGTGGCGGTCAGAACATGATCGAACCGGCGGCCTACGGCGCGGCGGTTTGTTTTGGACCGAACACGCGGAATTTTCGCGATATTGTCGCCTCGATGTTGGCCCACCAGGCGGCCGTGGTCGTCAAAGACGGCCTGTCGCTGGGCCAATTCGTCCACCGAATGCTGGAGTGTCCCGAAGAGGCTGATCGGCTGGGCCAGCGTGCCCAGGCACTCGTCTTGAGCCAGCAGGGTGCCACTGCCCGAACCGGGGCGTTGCTGCAGGGGCTCCACACGGGAGCGTTGTAAAACCGAGAGAAAGCACCTGGCAATCTGCTGGTTGCCTGATAACCACCACTTGGTCTATAATAGTCGGTTTGAAACTGCATAGGACAGGCTGTGTCTGGCGGTCGCAGGCACAACTCAAGCAAAAGGAGGAAAGTCACGTGTCGCACGGCAAGTTCCTGTTTACCAGCGAAGCAGTCAGCAAAGGTCACCCGGACAAGCTGGCCGATCAAATCTCGGACGGCATCCTCGACGCGATTTTCGAGCAAGACCCAAATGCCCGAGTCGCTTGCGAGACCATGGTAACGACGGGCGTGGCGATCGTGGCCGGCGAAATCACCACGACGGCCGTCGTCGACTATCCACAAGTCGTTCGAACCGTGATTCGCGAGGTGGGCTACACGGACGATGCGATGGGCCTCTGTGCCGACACGTGCGCGGTCATGCTTTCCTTGGACCGCCAAAGTCCCGACATTGCCATGGGGGTTAATGAGGACAGCGACAAAGGCAAGGAAATCGGCGCGGGCGACCAGGGGCTCATGTTTGGCTACGCGTGCGACGACACGCCTGAGTTGATGCCGCTGCCGATCTCGCTGGCTCGGCGCATTCTCGACCGACTGACCGAAATTCGCGAGCGGGGTGAAGTGAGTTGGCTCCGGCCGGACAGCAAAAGCCAGGTGACGGTGGAGTACGACGGCCAGAAGCCGGTGCGGATCGACACGGTCGTTGTCTCGACCCAACACTCTCCCAACGTGAGCCAGGAGCAGATTCGAGAGTATGTGATCGAGCACGTGGTCAAGCCGCTCTTGCCCAACGAACTGGTCAAGGGCGAAATTACGTATCACGTGAATCCAACCGGACAATTCATCGTGGGCGGGCCGCACGGCGACTGTGGCTTGACCGGGCGGAAGATCATCGTCGACACATACGGCGGTTGGGCACGGCACGGTGGCGGCGCGTTCAGCGGCAAGGATCCGACCAAGGTCGACCGCAGCGCCACCTACATGGCTCGCCACATCGCCAAGAATTTGGTTGCCGCCGGTTTGGCCACGCGTTGCGAAGTGCAATTGGCCTATGCCATTGGTGTGTCGGAGCCAGTGAGTGTCTTGATCGATACCGAGGGGACCGGCAAGGTAGATGAAGAACGGCTGTGCCAGCTGGTTCGCGAGACCTTCCCCCTGTCGCCCAGAGGCATTATCGAATACCTCGATTTGCGTCGCCCGATCTATCTCAACACGGCCGCCAGAGGCCATTTCGGTCGAGACGAACCGGAATTCATCTGGGAAAGCACGCATCGCGCGAAGGAACTGGCCGACGCGGCCGGGCTCAAGGCCGTCGTGGGTAAGGGCCCTCACCACCCGTGTGGGTGCAAAACAGAACGCGTGTAACGTTTCATGTCACACCCGACGACTCTCGGTCTCGCTGACGCAGTGCCCGACGATCCGCTGCCGGCCGGACTTGCCCGAACGCTGGCCGTGGCGATTCTGGTTTTGATCGGCCTGGTGGGGTCTATTCTCCTCTGGCGACGGCTGGTCGGGGCTCTCGGGCAACCACTGCCGACCGTCACGTTGGCCGCGTTGGGCGTGTTGCTCGCAGGCACGGCCCTGGCCGTACGATGGCTTTGGGGGCGAGACG
>JAFGIR010000057.1 GCA_016929515.1 Pirellulales bacterium
CAGGGTTTCTCCAGTGGAGCGGAGGAGGGTCGAACTCCCGACCTCTGCATTGCGAACGCAGCGCTCTCCCAACTGAGCTACCGCCCCAGCGGTTTACTCTCATCCTATCGTCGTACGGAGCGACAAACCTTCAGTTTAGCATTGCAGGCCGGCGATTGTCAAAGGGGTGTCGGATCCTGTTGGGACTAGGGTTCGAGCCCTAGACTATGCAAATAGGCCACCCGCTGTCGTTGGACACCGAGTTGCTTGGTAATTGCCCGCCATTGGCCAGCCGCTTCGTGCAGTGCCAACGCGGGGGTTTTCTCACCCCGGACAGCTGCCGCGACCGCCTCGTCCAACGCCCTCAAATATTCCCGCCGGCCGGGAATCCGCAGGGCGAAGGTCCATTGCTCTCGGCCGAAGGTCGCCTTGGTCTGTTTGGCATAGCCGGCTGCCGTGGCCGGACTCATCGGGGCTTCGACCCAGTTGCCAGGCCTCGACAACTGAGACCGGCGAAACATGGTGGTCCAGGGGCTTCGCGACGCGGGCGGCGGATCGGCCCGAAGGGCCGAAAGCCACAGCAGTAACTCTGCGGCGGCATCCGGTCGCTCCGAACCCTTGAAAATCACGCCAATCCGGCCCGAGGTTGCCAGCAGGGGCACGCTCCATTCCACATCGTTGTCCCTCTCTTCCAAACGACGCTCGTCGACGTTGTAATGTTCGCGCGAGCCGGGCAATTCGGCCACGCCGGCCAGCAGAGGCGCGATCTTCTCCTTGCCGAGGGAGGAGTCGGCCGTGGGCCAACTCAGGGCCATCCCACAAGCCCCCTGCCAAAAGGCGGTCCGAACCTCGGTCGGATCGGCCAGGAGTTGATCCGCCGGGCCGTACTCGGCCGCTTCCACCAGTTGCTCCAGCGCGTGAACCACCGGCGGGCTCTCGACCAGCGGCTCCATCGTCTCGATGTCAAACCAGGTCGAGAAATTGTCCGGATGGGTCACGCCCGACGAGGCTCGTGCCAACAGAACAAGGCCTCCCCAACCTGGCCCCAGGGGTTCCATCGTGCCGGACCAGACAGCGTCGGTCGGCGGTGCTTTTTCGCCCAACTTGGCTCGGTGGTCAAGCAGCTTGGCCAGTTCCTGATATTCGGTCCAGGTTCGCGGCGGCTCCTTGCCCAACGCTTTGAGCAAGTCGGTCCGATAGTAACACACGAACACGGGCGAGCCGAACGGAACGGCCAGAGTCGACGTCCCCCAAGACGTCTCGTGGTGTCGAACCAATTCGAAGATTTCGGTCCAGTTCTCCTCCCCATCGTCGCGGAGTGCTTCGGGGATCTCCGTCAGCCGTTGTTGCTCGGCCAAGACTCCCAGGAGATAGGAAGGGCAGATGGCGGCGTTGGCGAGTGATACCTCTTGGGCAAGAAACGCGGATTCCGTTGTCTCGGCTACTTCCAAAGTCGCGCCCGTTTGGGTGTGCCATTCGCCTTCGACTTTTCGGACGGCCTCGGCCAGTGCCGCGTCGTCCACGACCAGCAGTCGCAGCTTGAGCCCGTCAAGCGGCAGCTTGGTCTCCACGCTTTTGTTGTTTTTCGACCAAGGACACCCCGCCAAGAAGATCAACATGCACAAGATCAGACCGATTCGCACGGTGTCCAGGCGGCGGAGGAAATGAAGAAACAACATGACGGTCTCCCTGACAACGACGCTCACGATTCCGCGTTTCATACGTCTACTCTAGGGGATGTCCACGCCTTTGGTCAATGCTTGTCGGTCTGCTTGCGCGCCGTTTGCTGACATTTGCATTGACTACATTGACAAGGATTGGTCGATCGGTGTAATAGTCCAAGAATCCGGGCCGCAGTCGGCCACTTTTCGGCTCAGGGACTGGGCAAGCGTCAACAAACCTAAGAAATGCTCTGCCGGAGAATACCCCCATGAAAAGCGAAGAACGACTTGTCGAGCGACTGGCCCGGCTCGGGCTGGAGATGCCCGAGGCCGCCGAGCCCAAGGGACTCTACCGACCGGTGCTCATTGTGGATGACCTCGCGTATACGTCAGGCCACTTGCCCGTCACGGCCGACGGCCAGTTGATTACGGGCCGAGTCGGCGACGACCTGGACGTCGACGGGGCCCAGCAGGCAGCTCTGCTGGCCGGCTTGGGCATTCTGGCCACGCTGAAGGCCGAGTTGGGAAGCCTCGACCGGGTCCGCCGCGTGGTCAAGCTGCTCGGCATGGTCAACTGCACCGCCGGTTTCACTCAGCAGCCGGCGGTGATCAACGGTGCCAGCCAACTGCTGGCCGACGTGTTTGGCGAGGAGAAGGGTATCGGTGCCCGCAGCGCTTTCGGCGTCGGGTCACTGCCCTTGGGTGTGCCGGTGGAAATCGAAGCCATCTTCGAAATTGAGCACTGACCGAGGTGGGCTGCGTTGCGAGGAAGGCATTCCGCGTGTTCATTCTTGATGCTCCTCGTGGGTCGGAATTGACGCCCCCCCGGTTGCGCTACTATAATTCACTACCCGATCGATCGGGTCGCAGCACCTCGCCCCGACAAGAAAGGTCCTCGGACCACGAATAGTCGTTGGGTGGTGCCGGTCGTGCTGCCCGACCGATCCCGTGGCGTCACATTGCAAACCAGGGCATGAAACGGTGCTAGACTCTGTCAAAAAACGATGTGACACGGAGGACACTCGCTGTTGGCCGGGTGGTTGGTGCGTGCGAGCACGCACCCTACAGGCGGCTGCACGTGGCCTCTTACTCGTCTTCTGCCTTTTTTGGTTTTTGCCATGTCTCACTGCTCTCGGCGCCGAGGAGCCAGGCGAAGCACCCGCGCCGACGGCCGGCAACCGAGTCGGGCGTGTGCTCAGGCTTGTGTTGCCAATTACGAGCGACACCGGGCGGCTGGTGGAACGTTTCGTGAGACGCGCGATGGACGAAGCGGAGAAGAACGATACTCGGCCCGTGCTGATTTTCCAGTTCGAGGTTCCACCAGGCCAGGAGGACTTTGGTCGAGGGAGCCAATTTGGAGCGTCGCTCGACGTGGCCACGTTCCTGTCGAGCGATGCGTTGAGCGGCGCGACCACGGTTGCCTACATTCCGCGTTCGATCCAAGGTCATGCCGTGCTCGTGGCACTGGCCTGCGACGAAATCATCATGGCCTCAGACGCCACGATTGGTTCGGCCGGAATCGACAGCCCGCGAATCGACGACGCCATGCGCGGCGGTTACCGCGAAATCGCGCTGCGCCGCCGCACCGTGCCCGTCGAGTTGGCCCTCGGCATGCTCGACCCGGCGCACGAGGTCCACGACGTCGACACGGAGATGAGCAACCACGAGTTCGTCACGCCCGAGCAACTCGAAGAACTTCGCAAGCATCACCGGATTAAGAACGACCGTGTCGTGATCCGGCCGGGCGAGGTGGGCCAGTTCCGAGGTGATCGGGCCCGGCAACTCGGGTTCGTCAGCTATTTGGCCCAGAATCGCCGCGAGGCGGCCGGCGCGCTTGAGTTGCCACCCGAACAAGTCGAAGAAGACATTTTACTGGCCGACAAGTGGATCGCCGTTCGGGTTGATTTGGAGGGACTCGTCACGTTCGAGAAAGTCAATCAGGTTAAGCGGTCGATCGAAGAAGCCATCGGACGCGACGCGGCCAACTTCGTCTGTCTCTGGATCGACAGTGCGGGTGGATCACCGACCGACAGCATCAACTTGGCCAACTTTCTGGCCGATCTGCCGTCCACCAAGGTCCGCACCGTGGCCTACATCGACAATAAGGCGCGAGGCGACGCCGCCCTGGTGGCCTTGGCGTGCGATCAGATTGTCATGTTACCCGACGCGGTACTCGGTGGCCCAGGCGACTATTTCATGTCGGCGCCGGAAATCGATCAGGCAAAAGACGGTATCCGCCAACGCGCGCGACAGAAGTTCCGATCGTGGTCCTTGCCGATGGCGATGTTTGACCCGAATCTGACGGTATTCTGCTGCACGCGTCTAAACATGCCTGGATTGAAGGAGTATTTTTGCACGGAAGAACTCGACGAAGAAAACCACGGCCAGCCCGACGGCAAGAAACAGTGGCGCCAGGGACAACCGGTACACGGTCCGGGCAGGTTGTATCAAGCCAATGGCGCCGAAGCAGTCGATCACCACCTAGCGAACCACACGGTCAAGAACTTCACCGAGTTCAAGGAGATCTATGGGCTGGAGGATGATCCTCATCTGGTTGAGCCGAACTGGGCCGACTCGCTGATCCGGATACTCGCCTCGCCCGCCGTGGCCATGTTGCTGCTAATGGTCGGCGGCGCGGCGCTGTATGCCGAGTTGCATACACCGGGCATCGGCCTCGGCGGTTTTCTGGCCACCGTTTGCTTCCTGATGTTCTTCTGGGCCCAGTTTATTGGAGACAATGCGGTCTGGCTCGAAATCATCCTCTTTCTGGCCGGCGTCAGCTTTCTGGTCTTGGAGGTCTTCGTTCTGCCGGGTTTCGGCATCTTCGGCATCGGCGGAGGGGCGTTGGTACTGGCCTCGCTCGTGTTGGCCACGCAAACGTTCTTCCTGCCGCGAAACGAATACCAACTTCACCAGTTTCAGGTTTCGCTGACGATTGTGGCCGGTGCCGGATTGGGGGTGGTCGTCCTCGCATCGATGTTGAATCGATGGCTGCCGCACGTGCCGCTGTTGAATCGGCTCATGCTCGGACCGCCGACGGCCGAGGAACAGGAACTCACCCAACACCGTGAATCACTGGTTCATTTCGAGGAACTGCTCGGACAACAAGGTATCACAACCACCCAATTGACACCCAGCGGCAAGGCCCGATTCGGCGACCAACTGGTCGACGTGATTGCCGATGGGGAGTTGGTCGAACCAAACACGCGCATCGTCGTGGTCGAGATCCACGGCAACCGTGTCATGGTCGAACCGGTTGATGCGGAAGAATAAGGATTGTTGCCCCCTGTGTCTCCGATGAGTGGGGAACCATAATGGACCACCGGAAACCGTTCTGAGAAGACGAAATGGAATACTGGATCTTATCGCTTCTGCTTCTAGTGGCCGGCCTTGGATTGGTGGTCCTCGAGGTCTTCTTCCCCTCGGGAGGAATTCTCGGATTCTTGTGCTTCTGCTCCATCGTCGGTTCGGTGATCCTCGGGTTTCGGTATAGCGTGACCATGGGCAGCAGTGTCCTGGTGACCGCCCTCGTCGGCGTGCCGGTCGTCATCATGGTGGCTTTGCATTGGTTGCCCGATACGGCCATCGGCCGCAAGATCATCCTCGATGCGCCCCGCAGCGACGACGTCCTGCCGGACGACCCAAGAGTGCGAAGCCTGAAAGACCTGGTAAACGAGATAGGCAGGGCAAAAAGCAAAATGTTGCCTGCCGGCGTGGTCAAGATTGGTGGCCGGACGATTGATTGCGTGAGCGAGGGCATGGCGATCGAGCCGGGTCAATGGGTTCGGGTGATCGAAGTCCGCGGAAATCGAGTGGTGGTACGCCCGCTCGACGAGGACGAAATCCCGAAGCGGCTCAGCCCCGACGACCCCCTCTCGCAGCCCATCGACTCGGTGGCCGCCGATCCGTTCGACGAGGAGGATGAGGCCTCGACTTGACATTTTGGCCTCCGACCGCTAAACCCAGGGACAGTTGAGACGTAGAGGGTAGACATCGCCCGCCAGAAATCCACTTGCCGCTGGTTCGTGGACTTCCGGTAGGCGACACCCGCCCTGCTCTCTCACTCGGATTGACGTCGGGGATTACCTTTACCCAGCTCGAAGGATCGTAATCATGTTGCTCTTCGCTCAAGGCCCGGACGTGGGCCCCGACCTTTCGCAGATTCTCTGGATTGGCGGTATCCTGATTGCCGTCCTTGCGGTGCTGGTGGTTCTGGCCGTGGTGGTTCGTTATTTCCGCCTCTGGATTCAGTCCTTCACGACCGGCGCTGGAATCGGCATCCTCGATTTGCTGGGAATGACGTTCCGCAAGGTCGACCCTCGCGTGATCGTCCGTAGCAAGATCATGGCCGTGAAATCCGGACTGGGTGAAGAGACTGGTATCACTTCCAAAGCGCTTGAAGCACATTACCTGGCCGGCGGCAACGTGCCGCTGGTAATCCGCGCGATCATCGCCGCCACGAAGGCCAAGATTGTCGATCTTGATTTCAAGCGGGCAACGGCGATCGACCTGGCCGGCCGAAACGTGCTCGAAGCCGTTCAGACGAGCGTTTATCCAAAAGTCATCGATTGCCCGGCTCGCGGATCCGCCCGCGATTCGCTCGACGGCATCGCCCAAAATGGCATTCAGCTCAAGGTTCGTGCTCGGGTCACGGTTCGTGCCAATTTGGCACAGTTGATCGGCGGTGCGACCGAAGAAACGATCATCGCCCGCGTCGGCGAGGGCATCGTCAGTGCGATCGGCTCGGCGGCCACGCACGGCGAAGTGCTTGAAAACCCGGACAAGATTTCGAAGACGGTGCTGGCCCGACGACTCGATTCGCAAACCGCGTTTGAGATTGTCTCGATCGACATTGCCGATGTGGACGTCGGCGACAACATCGGCGCCGTATTGCAGGGCGAACAGGCCGAGGCCGACCTGCGCGTCGCCCGGGCGAAGGCCGAAGGTCGTCGCGCGATGGCCGTGGCCGAAGAACAGGAGATGTTTGCCCAGATCGAAGAAAGCCGGGCAAAAGTGGTCGAGGCGGAAGCCGAAGTACCCAAGGCCATTGCCCAAGCGTTCCGCGAGGGAAGTCTCGGGATCATGGACTACTACAAGTTGCGAAACGTCCAGGCTGATACGGATATGCGCACGGCGATCGCCCGACCCGGAACGAAATCGGGGGGAGGAACGGCCGCATGAACCCCGTGACGTTCCCGATCGCCGCGATTGGAGATCTGCTTGGCGTCGCCTTTGTGATCATCGCCGGTCTGGTTTCGGTGATCGGTCAGATCATGGCCAAGCAGCGTGAGCAAAAGGCGGCGGCCGAGAAGGCCGCGCGCCGTGGGGCGGCCGGTGGACGTCCCGCGCCGGGTCCTGTCGTCGCACAGCCTGCCCAACCAAAACGGCCCGCTAATCTGGAAGACGAAATCGGCGAGTTTCTCCGGCGTGCGGCGAGAGGTCGTGCCGGTCAAGATCGTCCGGTTCAGGCCCGGCCGGCCCAGGCCCCCGGCAGACCAAACCAACCTCGCCCGGTGCAGGCGCGCCCCGCGCAAATTCCGGTGGCCGCCGAAATCGTTGAGCCGGCACCCCACCCGGTCGGTGGAAAGGTCGAAGCCGTGGTGGCCAAGGAACTCGACACGAGTCGGTTCAAAAAACGCGCCCACCAGTTAGGCAAACGAACTCGCGAGGTGTCGAAGCAACTCGAACAACGGGTCAGCAAGAAATTCGACCGTGAATTAGGCAAGCTGGGCGGCCAGATCGCACGGCCGGCCCCGCCGAAGAAGAAACCCGTGACGGCGATGCCCGTCATTCCGGCCACCGGCGCGGCCGGCTTCGCCGCCATGCTCCGCGACGTGCACACCGTCCGTCAGGCGGTCATTCTCAGCGAAATCCTCAGTCGCCCCATCGACCGCTGGTCGTGAGGACGCATTTGGAAATCGCTATCGGGTTGCCCACGGCTCGCCCACCCGAGTTGTCTTTTCGGGAAGTCGACAGGACCACTCAAAGAGTGGCGAAAAAAGTGGACAACAAAGCGTCCCTATGCTAGCATGGGGGGCGATTGGGTGTCCCCCCTCGTTTCCCGGGTCGTGGCGGGTGTTGGATATTGGGATGTCTCGTGGACGGCCGTTCAGCCACAAGCAAGCGGTCTCGCGATTGTCATGAGCAACTGCTCTTCAGAGTATTCCCTGCACTTCTGCTGAACGCAGCCTGATCGACAGGACGGACAGCCTCAAACGTGTTTGGCCAGTGCCAACAGTCTCGTGACAATGCAGACTTTGAACATGAGCAGGAGCGAACCATGATGATCCGAAATACTTCGTGTCAAACTCGCGGTTTTTCCCTGGGCAAGGGCCCGCATGCGTCCCGGTTCGCGTGCCGTGACAGCAAAACACCTTGCCGCCGATGGGCAATCCTCGTGGTGATGGTCACGGTGGCGAGCTCATTGCTGGAAATCAACCTGGTACAGGCCGATTCTTACGACCTGAGAGACTACAATCGTGTCACGCCGGTGAAAGATCAGAATCCTTACGGAAACTGCTGGGCGTATGCCACGATGTGTTCCATCGAAAGCAACATGCTCACGCAGGGTTTCGCGTCGGACCCAAATTCACCCTCGGTCGACTACTCCGAGTCCCACCTCTCGCGATTCTACGACGGTTACGACGTGGGGCAGCCGATTACCGGCGGCAGTCGGCACGAGGCACTGAGCTATTTCTCTCGCGGACGAGGACCGGTGCTGGAATCGCAATATCCGAAGCCGGGCACAACCGGGGATTTGTACGCGAATCATGCCTATGCGCCCCAGTGCTGGGTGACGGCCCAGCAGTGGATCGACCGCGAGAACGTATATCATCCGGCGACTTTCCAAGACATCAAGAACACGATCGTGGCCCACGGGGCAATCGAAACCAACATGCTCTGGGATGATTATTATTACAACGCCGGATACAACAGTTATTACTGCCCCGGCGGACCGTACACGATCAATCACGCCGTGAGCCTGGTGGGCTGGGATGACGCCAAAATGACTCATAGTGGTAACCCCGGAGCCTGGCTGGTGAAAAACTCCTGGGACACGTGGTTTGGAGACGACGGCTACTTCTGGCTTTCCTACGACGACATGTCCGCGGTGCGGAGCGCGACTTCGTACCAGGTGGCTCCCGCCGCCACGTACAACGAAGTTATTGAAAACCAGACGAACGCGCCCAATACCTGGTGGAACATTCAGTACGGAGCATCGAAGTTCACGACCGACGGAGCCGGCTTCCTCGAAGCCGTCGGTTTCGCGACCGACGAGTATGGCATCCAATACAGCATCAGCGTCTACGACTCCTGGTCGGGCAACCAGCCCAGCGGACTGTTACGCACCGAGATGGGAAGTTACGACTGGCCGGGCTATTATGTCGTCGATTTCGATTCGCCTATCCTGATGGAAGCAAACGACGACTTTGTCGTCGTTCTCCATCTCTCCGGAGGAACCGGGGCTGGCTACTATCTGGCAGCGGATACCACCTGCGGCGACCCCATGGACGTCAACTACATTAGCAACGACGGAATGTACTGGTATGACATGAGCTCAATGCTTGGCGGCGACAACATCCTCTTCCTAAAAACGTTCGTGAGCAACATTCCCGGCGACGCCAACCGCGACGGCGCCGTCGACGAGGCGGATTCGGCCGCGCTGGCGGCCAACTGGGGCGAGAGCGACGCGACCTGGGCGATGGGCGACTTCGACTGCGACGGGGTCGTCGGGCCTCGCGACGCATCGATCCTGGGAGCCAACTGGGGCTACAACGCAAGCGAAGCGTTGGCCGTGCCGGAGCCGAGCGTGTTCATTCTGATGCTCGGTGCACTGGTTGCGTGCGGCACGCTTCGATCGCGGTCTGACCGATAACGTCGCGGGGGTGCCGAGAGTCCGGCGATAGTGTTTTGGTTTTCTCGCTTTCCTTCCTTTGGCTTTCGTGTTGAACTGAGTGAGACTACACCTGTAGGCACTTGGCCCGTTCGACTCGTCGAGAGAAACGCGACAGCGCCGAAAACGAAACGGGACTTTTTCGGAACGCCGAGCGTCCGTTCGTCGTGCGGTTGTGCATGGTCAGCGATTGGGGTGCCGACTCCTCGATCACCCCTCTGCTCGGTGGTCGTGAAATCCATTTTCTTCTGAATGTCCAGAGAAACTTGCATCTTCGATATATACAAACTAGGATTACGCCTGTTGTTGATATCCGCACTGCTCATGAACGCGACCGATGGAAAGAACGGCTTCAAGACGTTCGCACTAGCCAACCGTGCAAACCGGAAGGGAGAAGCATAGTTGAAGGGTTGGCGTGATCGTTCCACAACTGATGGAGTGCCAGACGTCACCGATCATTTCAGGGCGGTCTCGGAACATCGCCTCATTGACGAACAGGCAACTCCGCGGACGAGCAACGGAGATCCGGCCACTGGGGGGCGATCCGTCGGTTCACGGGGCATTGCTGTCGCGAAGATCAACGATGGTGTTCCCATCGCGCGTTGATCGTCCAGGAACTTCTCAACTCAATATCCAATTGTCTGGGCGATGCGCCGCTGAACGAAGACTCAGGACAACGGGAGCTTCAAGTGAAGAAGAAATTCATGAGAGGAATCTTCATGAGAACAACGTATTCGATTCTTGCGCTGCTTGCCGCTGCGTTTCTGACCACGATGGCCTCGGCCGAGGAGCCTGCACAGCGATTCCAGGTGGTCGCCGACCGTATGGTCAAGGCGATCAACGAACAAGACTACCCGGGCATCCAGCAAGATTTCGGCAAGGTCGTGTTGGACGGGTTTCCCTTGGAGAAATCCAAGCCCTTCTTCAAAAAACTAGTCACCGATTGCGGCAAGATCGAAAAGTTGGATCCGCCGCGGCTGATTCCGCCCGATCAGGCCATCTTCGCGGTCCATTTCGAGCGAGCCGTGCTCGATTTGAAAATCGTGCTCGACGGAGAAGACAAGATCACGGGCCTGTGGTTTCATCCGCCCACACCGGCAATTCCCGTTCCCGAGAAACACGCGACCGTGCTCCGTCTGCCTTTCGAGGAATGCTGGAAGGTCGCCTGGGGTGGCGATACCAAGGAACTCAATCAGCATCACGATTGCCCTAACCAGAAGTTCGCTTTCGATTTTCTGGTCGTCGACGAGCACGGAAAGACGCATGCAAACGACGGCACCAAGAACGAGGACTACTACGCCTTCGGCCGCCCGGTGCTCGCGCCGGCCGACGGAGTCGTGGCCGAGGTCATCGACGGCGTGCGTGACAACACACCGGGCTCGATGAATCCCTATTCGGCCGTCGGCAACGCCGTCATCATCCGCCACCGCAAGCACGAAGTCTCCGTCCTTGCCCATTTCCAGCAAGGCACAATTTGCGTCAAGCGAGGTGAGCGGGTCAAGCAGGGTCAAGTCCTCGGGTTGTGTGGAAACTCGGGGAACTCTTCCGAAGCGCACATCCACTATCACTTTCAGAATACGCCCATCCTCCAGGACGGCACGGGAATCAAATGTTATTTTGACCGCGTCCGTGTTTTGAGAGACGGAAAGACAGAATCCAAAAAGCACTACTCGCCCGTAAGAAACGACCTTGTCGAGCGAACACGACTATAATGGGGGAAGACACACCTTCGCCACACACCCGCATGAGAGGGAGTAACGCATGTCGGTCGAATCGGAAGCTGCAAAAGCGGCCCAGCAACAGGTCGAGTTTTTTGCGGACCGGGTCCGCACTATTCGGCAGAGTCTCCATGAAGTGGTCGTCGGCCAAAACGCGGTCATCGATCAGATGCTCATCTGTGCCCTGACTGGTTCCCACGCGCTGTTGGTCGGGGTGCCGGGCTTGGCCAAGACACTTCTGATCAAGGCACTTGCCTCGTCGTTCGACTGGAAGTTCTCGCGGATTCAGTTCACGCCCGACTTAATGCCGGCCGACGTAACCGGCTACGAATTGCTCGGACGGGGTCACGATTCACAGGGTCCGGAGATGGTCTTTCGTCGAGGGCCCGTCTTCGCCAATCTGGTTCTGGCCGACGAAATTAACCGCGCGGCTCCCAAGACCCAATCGGCTTTGCTCGAAGCCATGGCCGAGCACCATGTGACCATCGGCGGTCAGACCTACCCGTTGGAGGAACCGTTCCTGGTCGCCGCGACGCAGAACCCGATCGAGCAGGAAGGGACCTATCCGTTGCCCGAGGCACAATTGGATCGCTTCATGATGGAAATCCGCATCGGTTACCCCACGCCGGAACAGGAAGAAGAGATCGTGATGCGGACCACGGGCGGAATGCCGCCGTTGCCGAAAGCTTCGCTCGACCGCAAGCAATTCCTCCAGCTTCGCGATCTGGTGCTGGCCGTGCCGGTGCCGAAGAGCGTGGCCAGCAGTGCCGTTCGCATGTGTTCGGCAGGCCGGCCCGACAACGGTCACGCCAGCCAGTACATCAGAGACTACGTTGCCTGGGGTGCCGGGCCTCGCGGCTCGCAGAACCTTGTGTTGGCGGCCAAGGCGTGGGCCTTGTTGCAGGGACGCACGGCGCCGATCCTCGATGATCTTCAGACCGTGGCCAAGGCCGTCTTGCGGCACCGGGTCATCGTGAACCATCGAGCCGTGGGCGACTCGGTCACCTCGGAGGACATCATCGATCATCTGCTCGAAGAAGCCGCGGTATGAACACGCCACGCAACAGCCGGTTTCTCGACGTAGTGGCGCTCTCGGCATTGGAACACATGCGGTTCACGACGCGTCACCACATCGAGGGTGCCTACAGCGGTCGCCACCAATCTCGCCAGCAAGGGGGCGTCGGTGAGTTCGTCGACTTCCGCGAGTACTCCGGAAGCGAAGACTTGCGGCGGCTCGATTGGAAAGTCCTCGCCCGAACCGACAAGGCATTCGTTCGGCTCTATCAAGATGAAACGAATCTGCTGTGTACGCTGGCGATCGACGCCAGCGGCTCGATGCGATTCGGCAGCCCCAATGGCCTCGCGGCGGGCTCCAAGTTGGAGTATGTGCAATACTTGGCGACCGCGCTGAGCCATGTGATCAGCCGAGGGCAAGACCAGATCGGGTTGGCCGTGCTGACCAACGGGTTGGGCACAACACTTCCGCCCGGCGGAACAATGTCGCACGTGAGCCACTTGCAGGAAATCGTTGAGAACCTCGCGACCGAACCGACTGCCAAGATGGCCACCGGGCTGCACGGCCTGTTCGAGCGATCCAGCCGACGCGGTGTCTTGCTCTTGATGAGCGACTTCCTGATGGACGATTTGGAGGAGACGTTTGCCGCGCTCCGGCTATTTCGGCACCGCAATTGGGAAGTCGTCACACTGCACATTGTCCATCCGGACGAAGAACGGCTGCCGGCGGGAACCGCGTATCGTTTCGAGGGCCTGGAAAACGAGGGCCGCGTCGACTGCTCGCCCGCGGAGATCGCCGCCGCCTACGGACGTCGTTTTTCGACCCACCTGGCCACGGTGCGCCAGTTGGCGCTGGCCGGTGGTTGCGACTACCGGCTCGTCTCGACGGGCGTACCTTACCTGCAAACGCTCGGCAGCTTTTTAGTGGAGCGATCCGGATGACGTTTTTGCATCCCTGGGCAATCTGGCTTGGACTGGCGGCCGCTACCGTGCCCATCACGGTTCACTTGCTGACGCGGCCTCGTCCGATGCGGATGCCGCTTTCCACATTGCGTTTTGTCCGCGAGGTAGTCCGCCAACGCCGCAATCGCAGTCGGCTGCGCGATCTGCTGATCCTGGTCTTCCGCACCGCAGCCATCCTCCTGCTGGCTGCCGCGATCGCCCGGCCGCAATGGGGCTCGCGGCCGTTGACTTCCGATTCCGTCGCCGGCCGTGCGGTTCGCGTGGTCCTGCTTGACGTTAGCCAGAGCATGGCGGCCACCGAGGGCAGCATCGAGGTGATCCAACGCGCGCGACCACGCGCCGCCGACTACCTGCGCTATCGGCCGGGGCTAAAGGTCAACTTGATTCTGGCCGGTGCCGCGCCGCGTGCCGTTTTCGAACAACCGTCAACCAATTTCGGCGCACTTCGAGATGAGCTTTCGGCCGCTCGAGTTTTGCCCGAGCGAATCGACGTTCGGCGTGCAATCCACCTGGCGGCACGAATGCTTGCCCCGAGTTCCCCGGAAGACAAGGCTCGACGCGAATTGGTCATGGTTGGTGATTTCCAGCGGTCGAATTGGGCCCGCGCCGATTTTTCGCTACTTCCGGCGGAAACAAAGATCCAGCTTGAGTCCGTCGCGCCCGAGCGGCCGCCGGCGAATCTGGCCATTACCCGGGCCACCGCGACGGTGCTTAGCGCGAGCAAGGAGGACATGCAGCTCGAAGTCGATGTCACGAACGATACTCCGTCGGAGAGAAAGACCACGGTTGAAGTGAATCTGGGCGAGGCAACGTATCGATTGGTGGGCACGTGTCCGCCAGGACGCGAGACTACGCTTACCGCGCGGCTTGATCGGCGTGGCTTGGGGTGGCAGTACGGCGAGGCCCGGTTGGTCGGCATCGACGACGCACTCTCGGCGGACAACGTTCGCCCGCTGGTTGTGCATATTCCGCCCAAGCCGGTCTACGCCCTGATTACACGGCAGTCGGCCACCCAGCGACCTTCGTCGAGCCATTTCCTCCAGTGTGCGCTGGCGCCCGACAAGCGGCTTGGCGAAAAGGCCTCGACCACGGTTCTGCGGCTGGATCCGGCTTCGCTCGATCACGTCGCGCTGGCACCGGCCCGAATGATCGTGCTCGATCACCCCGGCAGATTAGATGACGAAGCCGTGACCTTGCTGGCCGGATTGTTGCGACGTGGGCGACCAATGCTCTACGTAGCCAGCAAACCGGTCGATGCAGCCAATTTGAAGCGACTGGCGGAAGCGGTGGGAACCGGATTGCGGATGCCAATCGAGTTCACGCCGCCGGCGCCGGGTCAGTCGCGCCGCGATCTCTTCTTGACCTCGGTTCGTGGCAACCAACCGCCGTTTCGCGTCTTTGGCGACAGTCTTTCGGCGATCACCGGGCGGTTGCGTTTTGCCGGCGGATTGAATTCCCGGCAAGTGGAAGGCGGGTTGACCAACGATATCCTGGCGAGCTTCAACGACAGCTCGGCCGCGTTGGTGCTTACCACGTCGGACGCGGGAACCCTGGCCGTGTTGAATGCCGATCTGGGAATATCGAATCTGCCTCGCACGCCCGTGTTCGTGCCGTTGTTGGATGAGTTGATCGACCGGATGCTGCGACAGGACCGTGCGGACAACTCGGTCGAGTGCGGCGAGCCACTGGTTGTGAGTCTCCCGCCGGAGGCAGACGTTGCGGCAGGGCTCAAGGTCGTTGGGCCCGCAGGCACGTCGCCCGAGGCAGCCGTGGAAAACCAGTTCGGTGAATTGGTCGATCAAGGCGCGACAGTCGTCTGGCACTGGGAGTCACCCAACCAACCCGGCGCGTATCGCGTCGAACGTGAGAGTCAGGTGGTCTGCTCCGTGCCCGTGGTTCTTCCGGCCGAAGAGAGTCGGCTGGAAAGTCTTCCCGACGAGGTGTTGACCGAACGTCTCTCCGGCGGACGCGACGTTCGTTACCGCGGTGTCAAGACAGCCGTGGGCCGGCAGGACGACTCGTGGGTCTACTTCACCGTGGCCTGTCTGTTTTGCATGTTCGCCGAGGTGATGACCCTGTTGGTCTTCAAGACCTGACAGAAATGTGTGGGATGAAAGAAACTCCATGAGCGTGGAACCTCATATACCGCTGGCACTTTGGGTGTCGTTGACACTCGGCGCAATCGTCTTGTTGGGCAGCTACGCTGCCATTGGACGCCGGCGTCTGCCGCGTGGGCGATGGTGCGGAATCATCGCGTTGATGTCCGCAGCCGTGGCCGTTCCTCTGATCGTCTTGCTTAATCCGATCCGTGTAGAGCCGGTTCCGCCACCGGCCGGCAAGCCCTTGTTGACGGTCCTGGTCGACCGCTCGGCCAGCATGGCCACCAGCGACGTGCCGTCGCCGGCCACCGACACCTCGGCAGCCAGCGCCCGCCGTTACGACGAGGCATGCCGAATCGCCTCGCGCATGGTTGACTCGCTGGAAGACCGCTATGAGGTTCAAGTCGTTTCGTTTGCCGAACAAGCCACGCCGAACTCGCTCGCTTCTCTGGAGGACGATTCGCCCGACGGCGCCGCGACCGATCTTGCGTCGGCCGTTGAAGACGTCCTGGTCGACCGGCCGCAGGGTCAGGCCGTATTGGTCCTGAGCGACGGCATTCACAACGCGGGCAACTCCCTGGCACGGCTCCGCCAGAGCGTGGCTCGGGCGAAGGCCATGGCCATCCCGCTGTTGGTCAAGACAATCGGCGGCTCTTCGGACATCGACGATCTGGCCGTTTCGCTCAACCTGCCTCAGGAGTTGGCTTTCGTCGGGCAACGCGTGCCGGTTGTCGTTCGACTGAAACAGCGCGGGGCGACGGCCGCGCAGACCCGGCTCTCCTTGTGGCTCGACAACAAGCAACTCGACCAGCGCGACGTGGAACTCGAACGCGACGCGACGACACAAACCGTGTTCCACGTGGCTGAAGACAAGACTGGCCTGTATCGGTATGAAATTCGAGCAGAAGCACTTCCCAAGGAAGCCACGGTCGTGAACAACACGGCGACGCTGCTTCTGCGAGTCGTCGACGAGCCCATTCGAATCTTGCTGCTCGAAGGAAAACCCTATTGGGATACAAAATTTCTGATCCGCACCTTGTCGATGGACAAGTCGATCGAACTAACCAGCCTCGTGCGGATGGCCGAGGGGCGACTGCTGCAACGCACGATCTCCCACGCCAGCCAGTCGAAGGAAGATGGCAAACCAAAAGAAACGGCCGACGCGGCAAGACTCGATCGTTGGGCCGTTTGCCAGAATGCCGACAAGCAACTCGGTAACGCCAATCGTCTGGGCACGTTCCAGATCATCATTCTCGGCCGCGACGCCGATGTGTTTCTGACCGATGACGTGTTGGCCCGGTTGAAGAAGTGGCTCGTTGACGGAGAAGGCTCATTGGTTTGTTTCCGCGGCCCGCCCTCCTCGCAGATCAACCAGCGGCTCGCCGAACTGATGCCTGTTCGTTGGACGCCGTCTCGCGAATCGCGGTTTCGCGTCAGGATGTCCGAGGCGGGTGAGGCCTTGCGATGGCTGTCGGGTGCCGAGGGCGACATCGAATTGGCCAGCCTGCCGTCACTGGCAACCGTCGCTCGGCCCAATCGGCCCAAACCGCTGACCGTCGTTCTGGCGACGGCCGTCGGCGATAACACCGAAAAGCCAGTTCCTCTCATCAGCTATCAACCGGTTGGCAACGGTCGGGTCGTCGTCATTGAGGGCGCCGGTATGTGGCGATGGGACTTTTTGCCAGCCCAATACAAACAACACGACCAGTCCTACGGCATTCTGTGGCGAAGCCTTGTGCGGTGGCTCGTTTCGGGTACGGGGCTGCTGCCGTCGCAAGATTTCGCGCTACGAACCGACAAAGTGACCTTCAGTACGGCCGAGACCGTGACAGCCGTCTTGTTGACCAGCGCCAAGCGGTCCGCCGTGCCACCGAAGATTAAGCTGACCGGCAAGACATTGAAAGAACCTCGCACAGTGACCGCGACGCCGTCGGGCGACTTCCCGGGCCAGTTTCGTGTTGTGTTCGGACGCCTGGGCGAAGGGACTTATCAGGCAAGCGTGATCGGCAGCAGCGACGCAGCGGCAACCACGGCCTTCGATGTTCGAGGTAATCTCACTGAGCGACTCGACGTCGCCGCCCGGCCGGACATCCTAGCTTGGACCGCCGAACACAGCGGTGGGGCCGTCCTCGAAGACGACGATCCGGATCGGCTGGCACAGTATTTCGACCAACATCTGGCACAAAGCCGGCCTCAACGAAACTCGCGGGTCGGGCTTTGGGATCGCTGGTGGGTACTCCTTGGCACCTTTGGGCTCTGGGGCACTGCCTGGGGACTCCGCCGCACGTCCGGGTTAGTCTGAGGAAAAAGTCATGGAACACTTGTCCTTGCAGTCACGCATTCGCGCCGTGCGGCGTCGATTGTTGATCATCGGCACGGCCGCCGCCGGTTGTTGGGGATTGACACTCGCGTTGGTCGTCGTCTTGGCCGGTGTTTGGCTCGATCTGCTGTGGGAACTCCCGGCCTCGTGCCGAATCGCCGGCATGGTAGTTGCCGCGGTCGTGGGAATCGGACTGTCGATCGCCCTGACACTCGCCGCTTCGCTGGCCGCCCGGGCAATGGCCGTGGCACGCGGGCTCGACCGGGCCGCTCACTACGGTGGCGACATCCTGACCGGGTGGGAACTCGACAGAACGACTCATTTGGACGAAAATTCGGTGATTCGGCAGTCGCGCCACCCTGAGGTCACCACCCAGCTCTCCAAGATGGCCGTCTCGCATGCCGCGCGGCTGGCCGAAAAAGTGCCCGTCGCCAAGGCGGCTCCGGCCCGCCCACTAACGCGGTCGCTGTTCGGCCTTGCGGTGCTGCTGTTGCTGATCGGCGGCCTGATCGTCGGTCTGCCCGAGTTGGCTCGGACTGAATGGAACCGGTTTCGCAACCCGTTGGACGACGTGCCGCCCTTTTCACTGGTCCGGTTCGACGTTGTCCCGGGCGATGCCGAAGTGGTTTATGGTGGAGAACTCGACATCCGGGCCTCGGTGACGGGGGCTGCGGTCGACGACGTCGAGTTGGTCCTCGCGAACACGGACGACACCGAAGAGGTTCTCCCCATGTTCCGCGAACAAGACGGACGTTGGCGAACCGTTTTGTCGCAGATTACGTCCCCGGCCGACTACTTCCTCCGCGCGCACGGCGCGCGAACCAGGCGATATTCGATCCGCGTGATCACGGTTCCACGTATCGAAGACGTTCGCATCCGAATCATACCACCGGCCTACACGCGACGTGCCGAGTACGAAGGTCCCCTGCCCCGCGAAGGCATCGCCGGATTGGCGGGAACCAAGATTGAGATTAGGGCTCGAAGCAATCGGCCTTTGTCGGAGGGCACTCTGATGGTCGTCGGTGGACGAGCCGCCCAACCCGACGACCCCGCCGCGACAGCCTCGCCCAACGGCCCCATCGAACTCGACCTGCTGCCGATTGCCTCCGAGACGAACAGTGCCGCTGGATCATTCATCATCACGGGCGACGGAAAGTTCGAGCTGCACGTAAGGGATGTGGCCGGCCAGAGTTCCCAGGAGTCGTTTGCCGGGACGATCACTTGTTTGCCGGACGAACGACCGTTCGTCCATTTGCTGCAGCCTCGGTCCATGTCGTTCGCCACGCCGACGATCGAATTGCCGGTTGAAGTATCGGCCGAAGATGACTATGGGATTTCTCGCATACAATTGTATCGCAGTCTGAACGACTCTCGGCCGTTACCGACCGATTTGCCGCTGGGCCGCCGCCCAACGAACAGCGCCGACGAACTTGTCACGCTGCCGCTGCGCGTGTTCGGTCTGAGGCCGGGCGACGTAATCAAGTTGTTTGGCCGGGTCGAAGACAACGATCCGGCCGGCGCGAAAGGGGCCGAGAGCTCGGTTGTCACGGTACGGATTATCTCGCAGGGCGAATTCGAGCGAATGGTCCAGGCCCGCGAGGGAATCGATGTCCTCTTGTCGAAATACCGAGAGGCCCAACGGCGGATGGAATCGTTGGGCGAGGAAATCGACAAGCTGCAAAAGGAGCTCGAAAGCACGCCGCCCGGCGACAAGCAGGCCGACAAGCTTCGCGAGAAGATGGAAAAACTACGCGATCGATTACAGAAGGAATCACAAGCCCTGCGAGAGCTGAGCGAGACCCGGCTACCGGTGGATCTGGACGAAAACCTGTCGCCCCAGATTGCGAAGCTCGCGGATATGACCGGCCAAATGGCCGGCGAACTCGAAAAGCTGTTGAAAGAATCGTCGCTCAATCGTGAACCAATCGAGCGGCAACTGAAAAAGATGGCCAAGCAATTGCAGAAAAGGAAACAACAATACAACGAACAGGCCTCGAAGCCGATGGAACATCTGGCCGTCGTCTTTCCACTCATGGTCGACCAGCAACGATTCACGATGCTCGTGCTCCGCCAGGACGATTTGCTCGAACGCCTTGCATCATTGAAGGATCGCGATGGCGAGGACGACCCGGCACTGAAGATCCGAATGCGAGATCTCGAGGAAGAACAACGGCAAATCCGCGAAGACCTGCAATCGCTGCTCGTCGACATCGAAGAGCACATCACGAAGTTGCCCGACGAAGAGCCGTTCGACGAGTTGCGTCAATCGGCGACTGATTTTGTCGACGATCTCAGAGACAGTCGTGCCGAAGAAGCCATGGTCGAAGCCGAGGCTGGACTGGGCGACTTTTCCGGAACCGTTGGATACGAACGCGCCAAGGAGGCGTCCGAAATCCTCCACCGATTCCTGAAGGAGTGCAACGGCGGCATGGGCCAATGTGCCAACAACTGTCTCCGGTTTCAGCCGACGTTGTGCAACTCGATGGGCAATTCGGCTAACCAACTCATGGCAATGATGGGCCTGGGCAACGCGCCGGGCAACGCAATGGGCAGCGGAGGCATGGGACCTGGCTCCGGCGGCTTCAGTGCTCAACGCGGCGGATACGGCGTCTATGGCGGCCTGCCCGGAATGATGGGAAGCTTCGGCGACACGGGCCAGGGAAGATCCGAAGGCAAACAGCAGAACACCCGCTCCTCGCGGTTCTTCGGTGGACGTCATCATCCGGAAGAAAAGACGGTGATTGATGATCTGGAAAGCGACGACGCCTCGGGCATCGGCGAAGGAGCCATTCCCGTCCATTCGCGCCGACGCGTCGGTCAGTATTTCCTGCGTGTGAATGAAGAAACAAACAACTCGTCGGAGTAGGACAAGGACTTACTGAAGCGTCAGAAGAACCACGGGGTTGTGGTTTCCGTATCCACGGAGAATCAAGATCATGCACTATCGCGTTTGGAGCTTTCTCATGGTAGCGGTCAGCTTGACGGTTCTTGCCGTCTTGGCCTCGGCCGACATCAACAAGACGACGAACAACCGGGCGAAATCGAAGCCGGCGGCCGTCAAGATCGCGTCGATCGTCCGCGACGCGAAGCAAATCGGCGGAGAACCCGATGGAATCGTCCAGGTCGCCAATCTCGTCTACGCCGGCACGAAGAGTAGCCGGTGTTTCTCCGACCATTTTCTGGTTCTGGCCGAGAAAGAGTCGGCCATTTCGACCAGCCGCCGCTTCCATGCGGTCAAGCTGGGCAGCGACGACATCTTCGAGTTTCCGCTGTTGATCATGACGGGCGAAGGAACGTTCCAGCTCTCCGACCGCGAGCGTCAAAACCTTCGACGCTATGTCGAGCACGGCGGTCTGCTGTTGGCTTCGGCCGGGTGCTCCTCGACCGAGTGGGACCGTTCGTTCCGGCGCGAAATGGTGACGATCTTCCCGGAGCACAGGCCCAAACCGATCGATATGAGCCACCCCATCTTTCACACCGTTTACGAGATCAAGACTCTGGCCGCTTCCCACGGCAAGCCTCGGTCGCTCTTGGGGGTGAGCATTGGGGGGCGCTTGGGCGTGGTCTACTCGCCCGACGGCCTGAACGACACGGGCCACACGCAGGGCTGCTGCTGCTGCGGAGGAAACGAACTGCAGAAGGCCGAACAAATCAACGTGAATATCCTGGCCTATGCGATGACCTACTGACTGAAACAACCTCGTTCGCCATGCCCCATTTGGTTACTGGTTCCGCCTTCAGGAGGCTGCTCATGATTGGGCTCGTCGTGACGGTTGGCTGCGACGGCTGTTCGGATCGTTCAACGAACGACCGGCCTTTGCCGACCATCGTGGCCAGCGGCGACACGGCCGGCTGGATCGTGCCTTGTGGATGTGCGTCAAACCAGTCCGGAGGCCTGCCGCGACGCGCCTCTTGCGTCAAGCGTCTGATCGCGTCCGGAGACGTATTGCTGCTGGTCGACGTGGGCGGGGCGCCCGTGGGAACCTCGTCTTATGACCGGCTCAAGTTTGAAGCCATCGCCAAGGGCGAAGTGATTATGGGAATCGCCGCTCACAACATCGGCGCTGGTGAAGTCGCGCTGGGAACCGACTGCCTCCGCGACGCGGCCGGCCGACTCAAGCTGCCGTTGGTTTCGGCCAACACGCGCGACCGCCAGGGCCGCCGGCTGAGTGAGCCGCTACGAATGATCGACGTCGCCGACCATTGTGTTGCCGTCATCGGCGTTCTCGATCCTCGATATGCCACCGACCGGATCGAAGTCACGTCGCCGCATCAAGCCGTCCTCGACACCATCGCGACCATCCGCGGCCCCTGCGATGCCGTCGTCGTTCTGGCCTATCTACCCGAAGACGCGCTGCGACGTTTTGCCGAAACGCTGCCCGAGGTCGATCTGATCATTGGCGGTCCGACCGGCCAAACGATCCCGCCGACACGATTGGGTCCAACGCTGTTGGCCTCGGCCACCAACCAAGGCAAGTTCTTGGCCGTGTTCTCGCCAGGCGGGACCGAACGCGATGGCAAGTTCGTCGGGAGGATTGTCGAGTTGGACGAGTCCTTTGAAGATGATTCGGCACAAGTGGACAATATCAAGCAGTTCTACGAGTTGCTCGCGCAGCACGACTTCCGGCCCGAGCAAACTTCGTTCGTCTCGCCGCTTCCCGAGGGACTGCCAAGAGGTTTCGCGGTCGCCGGCAGCAAACGCTGCGCCGAGTGCCATGAAGAAGAATACGGCGTCTGGCACGACTCGAAACACCGACGCGCCTGGGACTCGTTGAAGAACAAGGGCGCCCACGTCGACCCCGACTGCCAGCGTTGCCACGTGACGGGCTACGGGATGCCCGATGGGTTCCACTCGTTGGCCCAGGGCGACATGCGGATCAACGTTGGCTGCGAGAGCTGCCACGGACCGTCGCAGGCCCATTGTGACAATGAAACCGTTCATACAACCCATTATGATGGCGCCAAGAATCACTGCCAGACGTGCCACGATCGCGAGAACAGCCCTGAGTTTTCCTACGACACCTACTGGCCCAAGATTCGTCACGGCGATCAGCAGGATGAGCCTGCTCCCGCCGACCCGACCGGAGAGAAATCGTCATGATCTTCCCACGAATCGCGCGAGGCGGTTGGACACTCGCCTTGCTGCTGTCGATCGGTGTTTCCCATGCGGTAGAACCGCCGGCCGCGGCACCGCCGGAAGCCGCGCCGGCGAAGGTCGAAGCCACGAAAGTCGAGTGGCTGCCGGTTCCCAGCCCGGTGGTCAAAACCTACGACATTCTGACCGTCGATCAAACGGCAGACGACACGAAGGCCCCTGCTCCGGCACGGACCAAGGACGGGAAGCTTGTTTGGTTCACGGATCTTGACGCGGCGCACCGCCAGGCCCAAATCGAAGGCGAGCCCGTCTTCGTGCGTGTCCTGGCCGGCTGGTGTCCAACATGCCAGGCCATGGAAAAAGCGATGAACCAAGACGCCGTTCAGGCCGAGTTGGCTCGATGGGTGCTTGTCCATATCGACGTGACCTCGGGCCCAACCAGAATTCGGGAATTGCAGACTGGTGCCGTTCCTGCGTGGTTTGTTCGGACCGCTGCCGGCCGGCCGGTGGCCTCGCACATAGGCGGCCAGACGGCCGAGCAGATTGTCGCCTGGCTCAAAGAGAACCGCAAGTCGGCCCTGGCTCGGCCGGACGACGTATTGCTAGCGGCCGACGCGCCCGATCCGTCGGCCGTGGATCGCTTGGTTGGCCAGTTCGACGATCGCGACACCACCGTCCGCCAGGCGGCCATTCGGCGGTTGGTGCCACATCCCAACGCGGCTCGCCCCGCCGTGGTCAAGGCGTTTCGCGAAGGTCGCCTCTCGGCCCGGCTCTCGGCACTCGAAGTGCTCCGGCGGTGGCGGGCTCCGGTCGAAGAAATGGACCCTTGGTTGCCTGACTCATTCAGCCAAGAGAATCTCGCGCGGCTCGACGAATGGGTCGATGAATCGGCGAAGACACCTCAAACGGTTGACGCAGCGAGTGCGACAAGCAAGACCGACGAAGCGACAGCGGAACCTAGGCCACTTTCCGAGGAAGATTTGGCGGAGGCTCGCGCGGAGATCGAACGATTGGTCAAGGGGACGGACTTCGAGGCATTGGCGGCCGCCGCCCGATTGGCCACGGTGGGCCGAGCCCTCCTCCCCGAGGTCACCCAACGGCTGACTAAGGCCGAAACGGACCATGATCTCCAGCGATTGCGAATGCTTCGCTATCGATTGTTGGCAAGCGACCTGCTCGCGCTCCGTTGGCCGGGCGGATTGCTGCGTCTGGCCGATACCGATCCGAGTCAACGCCGCAAGGCGGCCGAGGAGTTGGTCCATCGAGCAACCGCGTCGGATGCGGCCTTGCTGCTGTCGCTCTTCGGCGATAGTGATCCGATGGTCCGCGAGATCGGACTTCGCGGCTTGCAGGGAATGGGCGGCGAGGAAACAACCGCCGCGCTGGGCGATCTACTCTCCGACCCCGAACCAAACATCCGGGCAGCCGTCTTGAAACAGCTCGAAGAGAAGCCACAAGCCAGTATGGTACCGAAGGTCACGAGGTATCTCAAAACCGAGACCGATCCCGACCTGATCGTGCACGCCGTTCGCTTCTTGCGTGTTTCGAACAGTGGCGCCGCAATGAAAAGTCTGTTGCCGCTACTGCAACATGATGTGTGGCAGGTGCGGGCCGAAGCTGCCGCGGCCGCCGGCGCGATAGCCGACTCAACCACCAGTGAACAAAAGGCGCGGATCTTCGCCGCGTTGGTCGAGTTGCTCAAAGACTCCGACGCTTTTGTCGTCAGCCGGGCCGTCGAGGGTCTCGCGGGCCAGGATCTGCTGGTCGCCGTCGACCCGATGATCGACGCGGCCGAACGTCATCCCCAATTGGCCGTCTCGATCATCGAGACTCTCACGCGCCACGATAGGATGCGCGCGAAGGCACTCCCACACCTGCGTAAGATGTTCAAGCATGACGATTCGCGGATTCGGGCGGCCGCGATTTCCGGGCTGGCCAAGTCGATGCCCTCGGCCATGGAGAAGGAAGCGTTGGTTGCCTTGGAAGACCCGGCCCGCGAGGTCCGCATTGCGGCCGCTGAATTACTCTTCGGCTTGCTGGAACAAAAGCGAGAAGCCGCTCAGAAGCAAATCAACGATCAACAACAGGCCAGAACTCAAGTGGTGGTGAGGTCCGAGGCACCGTTGTTCATCGCAACAAGCCAGGGGCCGACGCTGATGGAGTCGCTGGCCAAGGCGGCTGCCAGCCTGGCGCGAGGAAAGGCCACGAACACGGAGAAAGTCACCGCCGTCCCGTCGGCGGTCGGGTCACCACCATCGCCAAGCGAGAAGTCCGACAAGGCAGTGCTCGTCGTGAATACAGCGAATACCGACTCCTCGGGCGACGCATCCAAGAAGACAACCCCTGACGTCCAGAAACCCGACGACAACGCCTTGGGCGAGAAGAAGCCCGGTGACAAGACCGAACCTGCGGAGAACGACGAGGAGAAGCCGAACGCCCACGATGTGTGGCTTGCGGAATGCTACACGGGCAAACACCGGCCGTCGTGGGTTGCCGATGCGAAGGAACCTCTGTTGAAAATGCTCGAATCGGACGATCCGAAGGAGAAAATGGCCGCGGCCATGGCGTTGGTGCCGTTGGGTCAGCTCGACTTGGCCCTGCCGATTCTCAGCACGTTGCCGCGCGGTAACCCCGAGACGTTTGCACATTCGGCAAAGATGTTGTCGTGGTTGGTTTGGGAAAAGCGGGCCCAGTTGTTTGACTCGCTTCTCGAAACGGCCAATGACCCGAGCGATTATTCGTCTCTGATTACCGGCCTGATCACCGTCGCCGACCGAAGAACCACCGACCGATTTTGGAATCTGCTGAGCAAGGAGAAACTGCCCAAGTATCTGGCCGGCACGCTGCAGCACGGACTGAGCCAAGCCTACTTGGGTGAGCGCTATTACAACCCGTCTGAAGCAAGCCTCTCGGCAAAAATGACTTTGCGGCGTGATGCCAAGCATTGGGTCGTTTCGGGCAATGAGATTCAGCGGATGATGGCCTTGTCGCTCCTGGCGACCGTTGCGCCCGACGAGGCGGCTGAATTCGCACATCGAATGATCGACGACAAGTCGCTTGCGGCCGATCATCGACGCGATGCCTTCCGGATATTACTCACGACCGCGAACAAACAGCGAAAAGCGGCCTCGACCGAGATTGCGGTCAACGCTCTGGCCAACGATGACCAATTGCGTCAAATTGCCCTGGCCTTTCTGGCTGGTGACACGAGCAGCCTTCAGATGAGCAGTGCCGGGTATCCGTTGAGCTATAGCTTCACCTTTTACAGCGAGGGATTCTCCTCCGGCAAACCAATCGTTCCAAAGCCACCGAAAGGTCTAGAGCCGAAGCACGTTCGACCGTGGATTCACGACAAGGACGCCAAGACGGCGGCCTATGCGGGCTATCTCTTGGCGTTGTTGGGCCAGCCCGAGGGATTGCCCCCGTTGTTGGACCACTGGCAATCGCTCAGCCAGCGAGATTGGGACGACAACCGGCTGGTGGTCCGGGCAATTGTCGCGTTGAATGACTCGACGCAAGTCGGCACGCTCCGCAAAATCTATGGCGAAACCGATAATTGGCGAAGGCGCGAACTCTACTGGACCATTCGCGTCATGACAGGGCCAGAAATCCTCAAACTGCGAAAACAAATCCGTGATGAAGTCGGAATGAATAGCCTGCGGTGATCGACGATTCCGTAAGCGTCCAACGGCAACCCTGAACTGGACATTCCTAGACCCTTTCTTAACGACAAGGAGAATCGCTATGTCTTCTCGCGCATTGAAGCTTGTGTTTGTTGTCTTTTTGGCAATCGTCGTGAACCCAACCTTCGGCGAGGCCCAGTTTGGACTGGACATGTTGGCGTACGGTTCCGGCATGGGCAACGACGCGGTTAAATCGGTCGGCACGGTGAAGCTCAAAATCAAACCGACCACACTGCGAATGTACCTTCAATTGGACGGCAAGGGCGGAACGCTCAAGAACGCCCTGGCCAACCTAAAGGGCAACCACAAGACGACCGTGCTTGAACTCGAAAAGTTGAAGGCCGAGAGGGACTCGATCTCGCTCGGCGCGCCGACCATCGCCGCCCAGAGCCAGCAGGAACAGATGGAAATGATGATCCAGTCGCGGATCGTCATGCCGACGACGGTGGAAATGTCGGTCGCAAAGCCAAAGGGCCCCAGAGTGTATCAAGTAACTGCGTTGCTCATGGCCGAGTGGCCGTTGCCCAGTGACAAGCCCGATGAGTTGCTCCTCTTTGTCGACAGCCTGACCGCGGAAATCGAGAAGATCGCTTTATCCGGCAAAAAGGACTCCAAGGAACTCACGCCCGAGCAACAGGAACTCCTCGAAGAAATGGAAGGAGCGTCCACTTCGTACTCCAACGATAGTGACGGTGTAAAGCCCGGCAGTCCTTATTTCGTCTATGTCGGCACCGTCTCGGAGGACCAACGAACCAAGGCGATGCGCGAAGCGTTTGGCAAGGCGAAGAAGAACGCCGAGCAACTCGCCCTCGCGGCCCGAGTAAAGCTGGGATCACTTGTGGGACTCACCGGCAGTAGCTCCGGATCAAGTGGCCTATTGAACACTTACGGATCCTTCGGCGTGGACTATGAAATCCGGAATTACCTCCAACAGATAACCCAAGGCCGACAAGATGAAGTTGAGTCGTCGGAAAATGAAGTTGTCGGTCTCACGCCGGGCGCGCTTTCCTACCAAGTTGTCGTCACCTCGGTATTCAAGATCGCGGAATGACTGGAGAATCGAAGTACGAGACCGCCAGGCGGTGAGGAGACGGTGCTCGCCTCGGCAAGCAGCATGCCCGCAGTTGTGTCACTCGACCGGCTCGCCGCCGAGGCGGCGGATAAGTTCCGCGACCACCTTTTTCTCTTCCATCTCGATGGCCACTTCCATGTTGTGACGCCAGGCTGGGACGCGACGCCGATCGAAGACGGTCATGCCCGCGGTCAACTCCCCCATGGTCTCGACGTCGGCCGCCATCTCTCGAAAGGCGAACAACTCCGGGTTGACAGCCGCGCAGAGCGCAATGGAGTCGTGAACATGGATGCCTTCCAGTCCAAACTGTTGGCGATATGCCCGGAAGGCCGGAGGGAGGATCTTTCGAAGAAACTTGCCCACCTTGGTCGACTCCTCGGGCAAGCGGTTGAAGAGATCGTAGCTGAGGACGATTTGATTGGTCAGATCCAGTGGGACCAGCGTCTTTGTCGAAGGCGACCGAAAAACCTCTCGAGCCGCCTCGGGATCGCAATAGATGTTGAATTCGGCCGCCGGGGTAATGTTGCCTGGCCCCTTGACCGTTCCTCCACTGATCACGATCTGGCCCACCAACGAGGAGAGTTCCGGGTCGCGTTGGAAGACGCGAGCAAGATTGGTCAGTGGACCCAACGCGATGATTGTCACTGAATTGGGAGCCGAACGGACGGCGTCGGAAATGACTTTTTCCGACGGGTGCCGAGTGCGGAGCTCGGCCACCTCGAACTTCACGTCCCCCAACCCGTCGTCACCGTGCAGATAGCGCCCGTCGACCGGTAAACGGTGATCGGGCGGCGACGCCGCGCCAATCCGTGGCCATCGCGGAGGATCGATCTGTTCAATGATCGCCTGTACGTTTCTCGTGGCCTTGTCGGCTGGGCAGTTGCCACCGACCGCCGTAACCGCGATCACATCCAGATCGGGATCGAACAGAGCCATGCACAACGCCATGGCATCGTCGATGCCTGGATCCACGTCGAGGATTACCTTTTTGGGCATCCTGTTCCTCGCAAGCCGTGTCGAGCAATGACATCCAATGACCGATATCGGAACCGCTTACTGGCACCGACATTCCCAACAAACAAAGGGCAACCAACGGAAGCCCGGTCTACAGCCTGGTCCGTGATGTTCCGCCGATCACGGACCATCCAGGCTTCCGTGGGACGATGCGACGGACGACCGAGCGATTCCCGCATGCCAAGCGATCCCACGTCGCGAATCCAGTGCTCGGCAAAAGCAGCGCGTCAGCCAGCGATAATCCAAGCAGGGGGATTGTCCCACCCAGCCTCATTCACACTCAGCCGACATTGACCAATCTGCTGCGGATTGTCTAGCCTCTTTCCAGTGTTGGGCGATTGTAGAGGTCTGACTCAGCATGGGCAAGAGCAGTGAGTGTCGGTTCCAATCCAGCCAACCAACGAACCACTCTGACAGGGAGGTTATTTTATCCAAATTCACTATTTCCTGGAGGATTCCGGCAGAATGCGACATGAATACCACCCGCTAGAATTATAAAACACCCATCAATAATGCTGTCCACTGGGAGGACCGCTGTCGAGAACGACTCAAAGTGCTACAATGGGCACTCGTCACAATACCCCAATGAGGTCAGTGGAAGTATGATCGGACCAGCTTTGGAGCTTGTGGAAGCGGGCCAAGACCTATCGATGGACCAGATGGCCGAAACCATCGGGCTCATCATGGACGGCAAGACGACCGAGGACCAGATCTCTCGACTGCTGGTGAGTCTCCATAAGAAGGGGGAGTCCGTCGAGGAAATTGCCGGGGCCGCGTTGGCCATGCGGCGGCACATGACGCCGATCCACACGACGCGTCAGGATGTCGTCGATCTGGTGGGCACCGGTGGCGATGCTTCTCGAACGTTCAATATCAGCACGGCCGCCGCCCTGGTGACGGCTGCCACGGGCGTACCCGTGGCCAAACACGGCAATCGTGCCATGACCAGCCGGACTGGTTCGGCCGATGTTTTGGCCGAATTGGGGGTCAACATTGAGGCCGAGGTGCCGGTGGTCGAGGCTTGTCTCGATGAACTGGGTATCTGCTTCTGTTTTGCCCCTTTGTTGCACAAAGCCATGAAGCACGTCGCCCACGTCCGGCAAAAACTGGGAACACCGACACTTTTCAACATTCTCGGCCCATTGGCAAACCCCGCCAGCGCTCCGCTGCAGCTGATGGGCGTGTCCAGCCCTGAATTGCAGGTCCTTCTGGCCGAAGCTCTCTTGTTGTTGGGATGCAAGCGGGCGTTGGTGGTCCACGGCGAGGGTGGGCTCGACGAGGTCTCGCTGAGCGGCACCACGCAGGCCATCAAGATCGAAGGAGACAGCCGCCTGGAAATGGAGCTGAATCCCGAGGATTTTGGGATGGAGAAGGTCCAATTGGACGATCTGCGGGTGGACACGCCAGCGCAGAGTGCCCAACGAATCCGTACTGTCTTGCAGGGTCGTCCAGGCCCGGCCACGGACATTGTGGTGGCCAACGCGGCCGCCGCTTTATGGCTGGCCGGCCGTGGGCCCACGGTTGGAGCATGTGTGCCAGTGGCCCTCGAAGCGATCGAGAATGGCGCGGCGGCCGATCTGCTGGCCCGACTTGTCGAGCGAACAAATGTATCAAGTGACTCGTAAGAGGCTGTATCCAAAGGCAGGGCAACAGGTTAACACACATTCGCTTGACGCGATCGCTCTTGTTGGTTCCGAGAACACCCATTAGAATGTGGCCCACCCTGGGGCAGTGGTCGGACCGGTCGTCCCGGCCAACGGCAATTTACCGACTCCCGTATTCGCTCATTCCGGAACCATATCATGGCCGCGGAAAGGATGCCGGCGGCGGAACCATCGTTGTTGGCCGGCCCCATGGCTTGGCTGACACGCGGCGTCCTACGTTATCCCGTGGCCGTGATTGCCGTGGCGATCACTCTGGCGTTAGTTGCCTTGACGTTCACCGGAAGCGAACTTGAGTTCCACACCAGCCGACTCGACCTGCTCGACGCGCAATGTAGTCACAATCGTCTATGGATCGACTACATCAACAAATTTGGGCATCAGGACGACGTGGTCGTGGTGGTCCAGGGCGGTAGTCGTCGGCAAGTCGTCCCTGTCTTGGAAGAACTCTCTTCCGATTTGATTTCCCAGAGTCAGTTCTTCCATGCGGTTCTACACGAGGTAAACCTCTCGCGGATTCGGAGCAAGGGTCTCTACTATCTGAAACCCGACCAATTACGGCCAATCGAACCGTTTCTCGATGAGATCAAGCCGATTGTCGATGGGCAGTGGTCACGACTCAAGCTAAGCGACATGATCGACGAGTTGTGTCTGCAGTTGCACAACCCGAAACTCTTCCATCGGCGCGAGCCCACTTTGGCCATGATGGACCGGCTGTCGTACGGCCTTTTGGCGGCGCTCACACAACCGGTCGGTTATTGCTCGCCATGGCCCGAAATGCCCGAGGTTTTCGCGTCACTCAGGGAGCCGGGGTCGGCTTACTTTCTTACCAACGAGGGACGCTGGGGCCTGATTCTCCTGAGGCTGGCCGAGGACGAAGACAAGAACGCGTTCGCGCCGGGGGGTGAAGCCCTCGACACGCTGCGACGCCTGACCAAGCAGGCCGAAGCACGCCATCCCGGAGTGCAGATCGGCTTAACCGGCCTGCCCGTCCTCGAAAACGACGAGATGCGATCCAGCCAAACGGCCATGATACGAGCCAGTTTCTTGTCGTTACTTGGCGTCGCCTGTCTCTTCGTGGCCGGGTTTGGCGGCGTGCGCCATCCGATGATGGCCATGCTTGCGTTGGTGTTGGCCATGGCTTGGTCGTTCGGTTACATCACGCTCGTCGTCGGACACCTGAACATCCTAACCATCGCCTTCGCGGTGGTATTGATCGGCCTCGGCATTGATTTTGGCGTGCATTTCACGGCGCGATATCTTCAGAATCGCCGGGAACACCTCGGCAGTGGCGAGGCGATAGTCGAAACGGCCACTGGCGTGGGACCGGGCATTGTAACCGGCGCCGTGACGACTGCCATTGCATTCTTCATGGCCGGGTTCACCACGTTCACCGGCGTGGCCGAGTTGGGAATTATTGCCGGCGGCGGAATTTTGCTCTGTTGCGTGGCAGCGTTGGTTGTGCTGCCCGCGATGATCTCTCTGAGCGATTCACATCGCCCACGCGCGGTTTTGCCTATGCCGCTGAACGTTCACACTTGGATCCGTCCTTTCTTGAGGTGGCCACGCTTTGTGTTGTTGCTAACCACCGCCGGCACGATCCTCGTCGGATTGGGGGTCGCGAGGCTTCGCTACGATCACAACTTGCTCAACCTGCAGGAAGAAGGGCTCGAAAGCGTCGAACTTGAGAAGGCACTGCTCAACAAGGCCGATAAGAGTGCATGGTTTGCCTTGTCCATCGCGAAAAACCGCGAGGAACTCACGGCCCGCAGAAAGGCCTTTCTCGAAAAGCAATCCATCGACCGGATCGAGGACATATCCAGCTACTTGCCACTCGATTACGAACAAAGGCGTCCAATCATCGAGCGAATCCGGCATCGTCTCGATGACTTGCCCGAACGGCCGCCCGAGATACCGGTCGACCCACCGGGAGAGCTTGGCCAAGCCCTGGCTCGCGCTCAAGTCTTGATCAACGATAGCGCCGATGCTCCACGAATTCAACACCGTCTGGAACAAGCGAGGATCGCCCTGCGAGGCTTGACTCAGCCCGAGTGTTATGAGCGTCTTCGGCGATTCCAGCACGGCATGGCAGGTGACTTGCTTAGTCGGCTGTTCCAACTCCGAAGCGTGGCTGATCCCGAGCCTCCGAAGCTTGATGACCTTCCCAAGAGTCTAGTGACTCGGCTGGTCGGCCAAGAACACAACCATCACTTCTACTTGATGAAGATCTACAGCAAGTCGGACATCTGGAACATGGAGATGATGCGACAGTTTGTTCGAGAAGTCCGATCCGTCGACCCGAAGGCAACGGGCAATCCGCTGCAGACTTACGAAGCCTCGCGTCAAATGAAGGCCAGTTATGAGAACGCGGCTCTTTACGCGCTGGGGGCGATTGCCGTCGTTCTGTTGTTTGACTTCGGCAGTCTTCGTTATGTGTTGTTGGCAATACTGCCATTGGGAGCGGGCATGCTCCAGTTATTCGGCATGCTCGGTTTGTTGGACATTCCGCTCAACCCGGCCAACATGATCGTGCTGCCGTTGATCCTGGGGATTGGCGTGGACGATGGGGTACATGTCGTCCACGATTTCCGCCGCCAAAGGGGACCCTATCGAATGAGTCCCTCGACAGCCAGTGCGGTTCTGATCACGTCGTTGACGACCATTATCGGCTTCGGCAGCCTGATGATTGCCAGCCATCGGGGCCTGCAGAGTCTGGGCCGCGTTTTGACCATCGGCGTAAGCTGTTGCCTGTTCGCGTCATTGGTCATGCTGCCAGCGTTATTGACATGGGCGACTCGCCACCGCCCAAGTGACTTGGGAACCACCCCGGACCAGAGCCAGCATCGATCGGCCATCGGCCGCAGCCTCCACCGATACGCTTCCGGTGCCCATCCAAGCACCAGCCCTCCGACCGTTCCCCAAATCGCGCGGCGCGATTCGGGCGACACACCGTTGCGACCGTTGAACGGACCGCGAGATCGAGAGCCTCATGGATAAACCGTCCGGCTCGGTGTACGTCGCAGTGAGCGGTTCGGCGAGGTCTGCATAGGCGACCGTTGGCGAACCGTCTCGGAATGCCCTCCTCCCTCCCCTTCGGTCGCCCTTCGGTCAGCAACCAAGTCAGTGGCAATATTGTAGAGGCCAGCATCAACTGTGCAGCTAACGTATCCCCTTTCGCTTACAGTCTTTATGGTGACCCGAGCGAGATATTACTGGAAACATCCGAGTCGCTTCGGTACCCTTTTCACGCACCGCAAGGCCGGTTAAACTAATAGGTTCGGTTAACCACCGAGTCGCTCGGAGTGTGCCTTTGGGAGTGCGCGGCGCCAGTTGACCGAGCGACTTATGGTGGGCGACGTCCACCCAACGGGTGGTTGCGCGGCCTTTTTGGCAGGTCGCCTGACACGCCCTTGACCAAACAAACTGTATGTGGCTAGTCGTTGCCTGGTTCGACAGAGCTGGCAACCGGCTTTCAATGAGCATTAGAAATACTGCGGGAGTACATCGCCATGGCCAAGCCAGGTCGAAAGATCAAGAAAGCCAATCACGGAAAGCGGCCTGCTAGCAGCAAGGCGCGCAAGGAAAAGCGACAGCGCGTCAAAACCTAGCCAAAAAGTGCGTCGACATGATGGCGACCATCTAGCGCGGCGCGCATGCGGTCGCGGAGTGATGGCCGCAACGGAGCTTGTGATTTTCCGTGGTATTGTTCGGGTATCCTTGTCCGAGGGCAACCATCTCCGGCGGAAATTGTCTGAGGTTGATTCCGCTGGATAAACCATGTTACGAACTGTCGCAAAGGAGTAAGCTGTGGCTAAGAAGCCCCTTATCCTTGATCACTCTGAATACGATCTGAGCCAGATTGTCGCCGACACCGAAGAAATCCACCGCTACAACCCACAGCGGTACGAAATGGCGCAATTGACGGCAATCTGTTACGAAGATCTCGAAAACGGCATCTGTGTCGGCTACAAGGATATGAGTTCCGACGATTTCTGGGTTCGTGGGCACATGCCTGGTCTTCCCATCATGCCTGGTGTGATCATGTGTGAAGCGGGCGCGCAAGTGGCCAGCTATTACGCTCTAAAGCACCGGCTCATGGACACCAAGATGATTGGCTATGGTGGACTCGAGGGTGTTCGCTTTCGTGGCGTGGTTCGGCCGGGCGACCGGTTTGTCATTGTTGTCCGATTGCTCAAAGTGCGGCGTCTGATGTTGACGTGCGAGTTTCAGTGCTTCGTCGACGAAGACTTGGTTTGTGAAGGGATTCTCAAGGGAATCCCTCTACCAGTCGACGAACTGATGGCCGAGCAGGCCTAGCGGTACGCCACGAGCGATTTTGTGCGTTGGCCCTTGGTAGACCCGCACGGTAGTATGGATCGGCTCGCACCATGTTCTTGCCCTTTCACGACGACAACCCGACCCAACGCACGGCGTTCGTCACGTATGCGATCGTTGCAGCAAACGTCCTCTGTTTCGTCTGGTTTCTTCAACTGCCGACCCAACAGCAGCATGAGTTCACGCTGCACCACGGCTTTATCCCGGCGAGGATGACGAAACTCGCAGTGGGTCAGCCCGTGGTTGTGAAGGAACCCATCTTGCTTCGAGATCGTCGCGGGGGCCTCTGGCAAGCTGACAGAGCGGTCCGACTGCCCGCGGACCGAAACGAAATCCTGCTGTCGCCGCTGACCTGCATGTTTCTCCACGCCGGCTGGGTCCACCTGTTAAGCAACATGTGGTTTCTCTGGCTTTTCGGCAACAACATCGAGGATCGGCTTGGTCACGTAGTGTTCTTGCTGTTCTATGTTCTGGGAGGACTGCTGGGCTCCGGCTGTCACTGGCTAATCAATCCCGACAGCCTGGCCCCGACCATTGGGGCCTCGGGCGCGGTGGCCGCCGTGCTGGGAGCCTATGCCATTACGTGGCCTTGGGCTCGCATCCACACCCTTGTTTTCCTCATTGTCTTTATCACAATCGTCGATCTGCCGGCCCTGGGTGTCTTGGGTGCCTGGTTTCTGATCCAACTTATGGAAGGCCAGGGGCAACTTGGGCTGAACGTGGCTGGAGGTGTTGCCTGGTGGGCTCACGTGGGCGGATTTGTCGCCGGCATGGTTCTCATG
>JAFGIR010000495.1 GCA_016929515.1 Pirellulales bacterium
AGTGGATCGGCGGCGTGATGGACCAGCGCGACCCGGCCAAGTTCATTCTCGGGGCCGAAGAGTCGTACGGTTTTCTCATTGGCGAGCACGCCCGCGACAAAGATGCCGCCGTGGCTTCGATGATCCTGGCCGAGCTGACCGCCCGGGCAAAGGCCGCCGGGCTTTCGCTGCACGAGAAGCTCGACGCGCTGTTCAGGACATACGGCTGCCACGCCGAGCGGACCATTTCGGTCAAGATGCCCGGCGCCGAAGGCATGGACCGAATGAAAGCGGTCATGGCCCAATTTCGCGAGTCGCCGCCGGCGAGTCTGGCCGGAATCGAGGTGAGTCAGGTCCGCGATTATCTGAACCAAACGCTCACGCCCACCGGCCGCGACCCTCGTCCGCTCGCCGGTCCCCGGGGCGACCTGGTCATGCTCGATCTGGCCGCGGCGGGCAACTACGTGGCCGTGCGACCCTCGGGCACGGAGCCGAAGGTGAAGTTCTACATGTTCGCCTACGACCCGGCGGAAGCCAGCCAGGACCTCGCCACCACGAAAGACAACCAGCGCAAACGGCTGGCCGCGATGCAGAAGGACCTTGAGGCGTTTGCGGGGGTGTAGGTAGGTTCTTGTACGTCGTTCCTCGACACTGCCCGTAGCCCGGCTCGCGATACTCCCCGAGGTATCTCACAGACACAATGCCCAGAGGGGGATGATGCATCACTCACAATCGCTGGCCAGCTGGCGTCTCATTCTGTAGAATGGACGTTTGGGATCTCTTCCGAAAGCACACCCGAGGTTTGTGATGCGCACAAGGACGGTCGAAAGCACATCGTTTCGAGCTGAGGACCACGTCCCGGCGGAGTTGCAGTTTCTCGACAATCCGCAAACGGCAATTCCTGCCATTGCCAAAAGCAAGGAGCATATGGCATTGATCCGTCAAGCGGTTCAGGATGTCCCGACCCGACATGAGCTTCACTTGGCCGACGCTCGGTCGATACGGCTCGATCCGGAGTCGGTTCATCTTGTGCTCACCTCACCGCCGTATTGGACCCTCAAGGAGTATCACGACACGGAAGGCCAGCTGGGGCACGTGGTTGAATATGACGCCTTTCTTGGCGAGTTGGATAAGGTCTGGCAGCGATGCTTTGACGCACTGGTGCCGGGCGGACGGCTCGTCTGCGTCGTCGGAGACGTTTGTCTCTCGCGTCGTAAGAACAAGGGCCGCCATACGGTGGTGCCGCTTCACGCCTCGATCCAGGAACATTGTCGACAAATCGGCTACGACAATCTCGCGCCAATTATCTGGCACAAGATCGCCAATGCAGTTCATGAAGTCGAGAACGGATCGAGCTTTCTGGGCAAACCGTACGAACCCAACTCGGTCATCAAGAACGACATCGAGTTCATCCTCATGGAACGCAAACCGGGCGGCTATCGCAAGCCTAGCGTGGCCACCCGGGTACTCAGCGTGATATCGGCTGAAAACCATCAAGCTTGGTTCCAGCAGATTTGGACAGGTCTGACTGGGGCGTCGACGCGAAAGCACCCGGCTCCCTATCCACTTGAATTGGCCAATCGGTTGATTCAGATGTTCAGCTTTGTCGGCGATACGGTGCTCGATCCCTTTGTGGGCAGCGGCACAACGACGCTGGCGGCTATGCAATGTGGGCGTGGTAGTGTCGGATTTGAAATCGACACCGATTACTTCCAGCTTGCTAAAAGAAACATCGAGAATCGGAATTCGGATTTTTTCAGTCGGGCAGAGGTCAATTATCATGAGTGACATGACACGGCGAGTCAGAAAGGCCATTAGGCACTTTTGGACCGTGCGCCAGCAGCAGGCAGCAAGTCAAGGCAAACAAACTGGCCAGAAGGACACCGGCCTTCGTACTGCAGTGACCGGTGGAAAGCACTTGGACGGATTCGTCTCGCTCTGCCGTGATCTGATGATCGAAGCTGGTCTGCCGGACACCAGTGTTTTTTGGAAGAGTCATCTTGAACTGCCCGGCTATTATCGTGCCGAGAAGAGCTGGGATCTCCTCGCGGTCGTCGACGGGCATTTGCTGTCCGTTATCGAGTTCAAAGCTCAAGTTGGACCATCCTTCAGCAACAACTTTAACAACCGTACCGAAGAAGCCCTGGGCAATGCGACCGATCTGTGGGCAGCGTATCGAGAGGGTGCCTTCAAGCCATCGGAACGTCCTTGGCTCGGCTACGTCTTCTTGTGCGAAGAATGCCCCAAATCCATGGCTCCTGTTCGAGTCAAGGAACCCCATTTCCGAGTCTTTGACGAGTTTCGAGAAGCCTCCTACGCCAAACGGTACGAGATCCTCCTGACGAAGCTGCTTCGAGAGCGTCTCTACGACGGAGCGTGCCTGTTACTGTCAACTGCCAAAGATGGCCTTAAGGGAAGATATCAAGAACCCTCCGAAGAACTGAATTTCACGAAATTCGCCAACTCATTAATCGCTCATGCAATAGCGTTTGCGAGAACACGAAGCTGATTAGCATGAACTCCGCGCTCACGCGTGCCGCGGACGTGCTCGAATGACGGAAGCAACCACTTGAGCCGTGTTGCTCTTTCCGTCGGGACGTCGCCTCGACAACACGCCGAAGAGATGACCGCCCATGGCCGCGGGGAGAATAGACTTTCGTTCCTGGCTGCTCACGCTGATCACGTGGGACGGGCTGTTGCCCGCGTGCGTCGTGCTGGTGCCGATCGTGGTGGAGATGTTGCTTCGCAACAATCGCGGCGCGATCGAAATCGTCGCGGTGGTGCTGCCCATGGCGGGTTTCTTCATCCGCGTCTACGTCGGACATCGCGTCATCAGTTCGAACCGCTGCGGGATCCTGGTTCGACGTTGTCAGTTTGGTGTGTTCTTTATTGGCCTCTTTCTGCTGGCTCTCATGGAATGCGTATTGGTTCTTTCACGCTTGATGCCCGCGGGAGCTTTGTTCGCGGCGAAGGACGATCAGATTGTCTGGGCCGTGTTGATTACGCTCTATCTGACGTTCATGATCGTGGCCATGTTCCCAGGGCGAACGGTGCCCATGCCGGAACACTGAAAACACGCTACTTGCCCCCATGATTCAATCACGTTATCACATGATATCGAGCCATACGGCCACATCTGCCGTCTTTTTGTCAAACCGTTTCCTCTTTTCACGTTGATCTTGCCATGACCTATGCAACTTGTCGGAAATGGTTGTCCGGCCCGGGCGGCGCGCGTCGTCGCCTCTCGATTGCGGTTTTCGTTGCCGCGTGGTTGTTGCCGATCGGCGCCGCTCGCGCCATGGCCGAAGAAAAGACCACCCCGGCCGACAAGTACGAAACCCCCTTGGCCGTCGAGGCCCGGATTCGCGACACGGTCGAGTATCTGGCCTCCGACGAACTCCAGGGGCGTGGGCTGGGAACCAAGGGACTCGATCGGGCGGCCGGCTATATCGGCCAGCAGTTTATCCAACTTGGGCTGAAGACCGACCTGTGCAACGGCGGACCCTTTCAGAGCTTCGTGGTACGCACGCATAAAGACAAGTTGCGCCGCCAGGTCGACTGGTGGAGCATCCTGGCCCAAGCCGCCGGCACCGACGGCGCCGCGACCCACGAAGCCGGCAAGCCGTCGCCCGCCACGCGAACCCGCGAAAAACCAAAACGCACGAAGTCGGGCAAAGCCAGGATAAAAAATGTGATCGCCGTGCTCGAAAGCCAAGGCCCCCGGGCCGAAGAAACCATCGTCATCGGCGCCCACTACGACCACCTGGGCGAACAACGTGACGCCGACGGCGAGCCGATCGTCTTCAACGGGGCCAACGACAACGCCTCGGGCACGGCCGCGTTGCTGGAAATCGCCCGAGTCCTTTCGCAACACAAACAGAAGCTGCCGCGACGCGTCGTGTTCGTCGCTTTCTCGGGCGAGGAGCACGGGCTGTTGGGCAGTCTCCACTATGTGGGTCATCCGCCCATCCCGCTCGAAAAAACCATCGCCATGATCAATCTCGACATGATCGGTCGGATGGAAGGCGATCAGCTATCGGCCATGGGCACCGGCAGCTCGACGGCGTTGTTCAAGGCGGCCGAGACGGTCGCGAAAAGCCACGGAATCCAGTTGTTGCCGATCCCCGGCAACATGCCGTGCAGCGACCACGCGCCGTTTTACTCGCGCGGCGTCCCGGTAATCCACTTTCTCACGTTGGTCGGGATGCAGGACTATCACCAGCCGAGCGACACGGCCGAAAAACTCGACTACCCGGGCATCCGGCGAATCGCCATGCTGGCGGCCGACCTGGCGGTGGCGGTGGCGATCGCCTCCAGCGTGCGCGACCGGCCCGTCGCGGC
>JAFGIR010000496.1 GCA_016929515.1 Pirellulales bacterium
GACATGGGGCCGGCCGAACTCGAAGTGCCCGTCGGCCCGAAGGCCACGGCCGTGCGGCTCACGATTCCGCTCGCCCTGCCGCCGCGCGATGTCGAAAAAGTCGCTCGACTCACCGGTACGCTCGATGCCCTGGTGCCGGGCCAGGTCGAGACTTTTCGCTTCGACCGGCTGACCGAAGCGAAAAACGTGAAGCAACGCATTGCCAGCGCGACGGTAACGCTCCAGCGGGTGCGAAAGAACGACAAGATCTGGGAGGTGGAAATCCGCGTCCGATTCGACGAGGCGGGCGACGCGCTCGCCTCGCATCGCGGTTGGATCTTCGCCAACGAGGCCTATCTCGAAGACGCCGACGGACAACGTATTGCAAACGACGGCTTCGAAACGAAATCGCAAAGCGAGAACGAAATCACGCTGGCCTATTTCTTCTACCTGACAAACCCGCCCGATAAACACACGTTTGTCTACAAAACGCCGGCCCGGATTTTCACCGGACAGTTCAAATACGAACTGGAGGATCTGGAATTGCCGTAACGACACGCTGGCGCAGGTATTCTGGGACACCGCTTCGCTATGCCCCAGCCATCCGGCCGCTGACCCTTACGCTCGCGGCTTGAAGACCACGGTGGCCAAAGGCGGCAGGGTTACGCTAATCGACGCGGGACGTCCGTGGGTCGAGAAGTCGTCGGCGTCGATGCCCGGCGCGTTGCCTAGGTTCGAGCCCGTGTAGAACGTCGAGTCGCTGTTGAAAATCTCCTCGTACCAGCCGAGCCGTGGCACGCCGATTCGGTAACCGGCGCGTGGGACCGGCGTGAAGTTGTTGGCGACAACGAGGAAATCGTCGGGGTTTTTTGCCCGGCGAATATAGCTCAGCGTGCTGTCTTCGTGGTCGTGGCAGTCGATCCATTCGAACCCGGCACCGTCGAAATCGAGCTGGTGGAGTGCCTGCTCGCGGCGATAGAGGTGGTTCAAGTCGGCGACGCACTTCAACAAACCCTGGTGCGATTCCCACTGCATCAGGTCCCACTGGAGGCTGGCGTCGTAGTTCCACTCGTTCCACTGACCGAAATCGCCGCCCATGAACAGGAGCTTCTTGCCTGGGTGGGTCCACATGTAGCTGTAGAGCAGGCGCAGGTTGGCGAATTGCTGCCAGAGATCGCCGGGCATCTGGTCGAGCATCGAGCCCTTCCCGTGAACGACCTCGTCGTGGGAGAAGGGCAACACGAAGTTCTCGTGAAACGCGTAGATCAGACTGAACGTGAGTTCGTCGTGGTGGTATTTTCGATGGATCGGCTCGTGTCGCATGTAGGAAAGCGTGTCGTTCATCCAGCCCATGTTCCACTTCAGACTGAATCCCAATCCACCGAGATAGGTCGGACGCGACACACCGGCCCAGGCAGTCGATTCCTCGGCAATGGTCAGCACGCCGGGGAATTGGGCGTGGGCCTGTTCGTTGAACTGCTTGATGAAGCCGATCGCGTCGAGATTCTCGCGCCCGCCGTAGCGGTTCGGAATCCAATCGCCGTCCTCGCGGCTGTAGTCGAGATAGAGCATCGAGGCCACGGCGTCGACGCGGATGCCGTCGATGTGATACTTGTCGAACCAGAACAGCGCATTGGCGACCAGGAAGTTGCGGACTTCGTGGCGCCCGTAGTTGAAAATCTTCGTTCCCCAGTCGCGATGCTCGCCCTGTCGCGGGTCGGCGTGTTCGTAGAGCGCGGTGCCGTCGAACTGATTCAGGCCGTGGCCGTCGCGGGGAAAATGGCCCGGCACCCAGTCGAGAATCACCCCGATGTTGTTCTGATGACACAGATCGACGAAGTACATGAAATCCTGGGGCGAGCCATAGCGGCTCGTCACGGCGTAGTAGCCGACCGTCTGGTAACCCCAAGAGCCCGAGAACGGATGCTCACTGACCGGCAGAAGTTCGAGGTGGGTATAGCCCATCTCCTTGCAGTACTCGACGAGTTGATGGGCCAACTCGCGATAGGTGAGCCATTTGCTTGGATCGTCGCCGGGCCGTTTCCAACTCCCCAAATGTACTTCGTACATCGACAGCGGTTGTTCGAGCCAATTGGTTTCGGCGCGCTTTTCGATCCACTCGGTGTCGTGCCAGTGATGGCGGTCGAGATCGACGACACTCGCGGCCGTTCGTGGCGGCACCTCGGCAGTGAAGGCCAATGGGTCGGTCTTGTCGAAAACCTGATCGTGATGGCGCACGCGAAACTTGTACAGGGTGCCTTCGCCCAGCCCGGGCACGAAGATCTCCCAGAATCCACTAGGGATGTGTTTGCGCATGGGGTGGCGTCGTCCGTCCCACGAGTTGAAATCGCCGACGACGCTCACACTAGTGGCGTTGGGAGCCCAAACCGCAAAATTCACGCCGTCGACGCCATCGATTGTCCGCAAGTGGGCGCCGAGCCGGTCGTAGAGCCGCCAATGCGCGCCCTCGCCGAGCAAGTGAAAATCGTAGTCGGTCAGCAAATGGGGAAACGAGTAGGGATCGTGCATGTCGGTTTTCTTTCCCCCGTGCTCGGCCACACGCAACATGTAACGCGACCCATTCATCTCCGCGACGGGGCAAATCGCCTCGAATACCCCGGCCGGATGAATCCGTCGCATGGGACGGGTCAAGCCCTGGTGTGCAGGGTCGACCACCCAAGCTTGAGTCGAGTCGGGCAGGTACGCCCGAACGGCCAACGCCCTGCGGCCGGAGTCGGTTACTTCATGTGGCCCAAGAAGCTCAAATGGGTTTTCGTATCGACCTTCAACAAGTTGACTGATCTTATCCAACGGAACCGTAGTACGCACCAAGACCTCCTTGCACCTTCACTCGCCAACGAGTTGATTCATTGCCTCTTCTGTATTTCCAATCTCCAAGATCGTGAACTCTTCTGCGAAGTCCAGCGATCAACGGGAGCCCGGTTTCCCGGACAATTTCCCTCAGCACCAGTATCACCACTTCCGCAAAATCAAAAACCCTGCCCAAACTTGGTATTTTACCACAACCCGACCGCGTTCACTAGCTAGGAACGCTCGTGTTGCCTCTTCCGGAACGGGACACGCGGACAGGCACATGTCTCTGGAATCACCGTTATGGGGGTGTCTTCCGTAAAATGCGCGTGTCCGCTTCTCCCAACGATCATAGGCAAGCAACTCGCTCCAATTCCTTCCGGCACAAGGAAATCCGTCGGCGCGACTCGTCAATCAGCCGTCGCAACCGTGGCTTGATTCCCAACAGCCGTTCCGTTCCATCTTGCTCGTCCAGCGTCGCTCGTTGCGTATCCGCCTTCGCATGGGGCGACGGCACTCTCGCGTGCGCGGAATCGATCCGCCAAGTACGGCACTCGACCTGATGAAACCGCAGAGCTCGGTCAACACGCTGCCAAAGATCCCGATTCTTCACCGGGACCAATTGGCCAAACGACTCCCATTGCCATTCATTGCACCGCCACTCTTCCAGTCCGTAGCGAATTCCCTCGCGTACGTAGACGCTCGCCGTCATGAGCACGACCCGGGATGGCCGTTCAAGGGCTTCGAGTCCGCGAACCACGCTGAGCAGTTCGAGGCGTTCGCCGGTAATATCGGGCTCGACGTCCCCCACCTCAAGTGGGGCCGTTCCATCCGAGTGTCGCAAGACGACGCGCCAACGGCCCGGCTGGTCGCCGACACCCGCCTCGGAAAACAAATGGCATTCAGGTGCTGAAACCATGATCGGGACTCTTCCCATAGAACTCGTGTCAATATGGGGCCGATGGTGAATTCGGGTTGAATAAGAAAGCATAGTAGCATTTATGACGCAAGTTTGCTCACAGAGGTCGCTTTGTCATTGCTTTCTATATTCTGCAATCATATTATCTTTACTTATCGGCAGACATAACCCAAACACCTTAGTTTATCTCATTGGCAGTGCGTCATGACCGGGGGTGAATTGCCGGACCAGGACTTCGTCCGGTTATGACTCGGCCGACTATTTTACAGAGCGCTTCGTAGCGGGCGGACTGTCGGCCGCGCACCAGACATATAGTGCAAGAGACGCTGCCAATTCTGAGGAGAGCCGGGCGTCAAATGCCCCAAGACGCGAGGAATCTCAGCTCCCGTGACCGAACACAGATTGCCCGGCACCTGGTCCAAATGAAACAGGGCCAGCAGAGCAATGCAAGCTGGTTCCAGTAGGTGGTCCTCAATGCCCAACTCGCCGGTCCGCGACAACGGAACGTCGCGGACTCGGGCCGTGATCTCGCGCAAGAGCATTCCGTTGTGTTGCCCACCGCCGGTAACCAGGATTCGATCGATCGGGAGGTCGTCTGGCAGTCTCTCTCGAGTGGCCCGGGCAAGCGCTTCGGCAATCAGATGAGTGGCCGTGCAAAGAAGGTCTTGAACCGACCAGTGGGCCTCGACCGCCATTCTGAGGGCATCGTTGAGAAACCGCTCGGGCCGAACCCCCCGGGGATGCCATCGTGGCGAGGTTTGGCTGAACAGGTGGTCGGCCAGCCAATGGTCAAGCAAAGCGTCGATGCGCCGTCCTTGGACAGCGAACCGGCCGCCCGGATCGAACGGCTCGCGTCCGCCGGTCAACTTGGCAGCCAACTCGTCCAACAGCCACGTGCCGGGGCCAACATCGAACGACGTAATGCGTGACGAAGCCGAAAGACACGAATCGCTAGGCAGGAAGCTCAGTCGCGTGGTACGGCCCAAATCGACCAAAAGACAATTCTCTTGGGCCTGTTTCAAAAGAACCCACTGGGGGAGCGCGCCGATCGGACCGCCTTGGCCACCTTGGGCCAGATCGCGCGCCGGAAAGCTGTCGACGATGCTAATGCCGGTGGTTTCGGCGACGCGAGCCGCGTCGCACAGAGAGAAATAGCGAACGTCTGGAGGATTCACGCACCACAGGCCAGGGTCATCGATGCCGGCCACGAGGATTCTGTTCGGCGCCACGGCAGCCTCGGCGACCAGTCCCTGGATCGCCTCGACCTGCACTTCGGCCAATTCGGCTCGCAATTGGCCGAGCGTATCGACTGAAAAATCGGCTCCGCTGCCAGTAGCCAATTTTCGGAGCCGGACGACCAGGACTTCGTCGATCGGCAGTGCAACCGCCGCGAGGAACTCTACTCGCGTTCGAGAACCGTGCCCAACCGCGTCGATCAGGACGCCCCGGAGGGTGCCGCACGAGGAGGCAATCGAAATGCCCATCACACACCGCGACGAGCCGTCGGGATGCGCGGGATGGGAACGAAGCCTTTGCTGGACCATGAGTTTGCGATCTTGTGTGTTTTGTGACGACCAATCCACCGTGCTACCAATCCCAAGGATCGTCGACTTCTCCGCGAAGTCCAGGGACCGGTGGGAGCGGGTTCTTGCCGTGGTGCGGAAGCACCTATTGGTTGGCGGCCCTGCCGCCCTTCGAGTCGATCAGGTACTGATCCGTGTCCTCAAACCCGATTTTTCGCAACGACAGACCGTGGAGCCCGAGCCCGTAGCCGGGCCGTTTGCTATCGTTCAAATGGCTCTGCGGATTGCGGCCGACACACTTGAACCGCAACGTGTGCTTGCCGGGATCGAGTCGGAACACACCCAGTTTGCGTTCTCGGGCTTCTCTTAGCGGGTTGATGCGACCGTTTTCCTCGATTACGCCTCCATCGTCGTAAAAATCGAGCCGCCGCTCGACGATCTTGTCGTCCAAGCCGATCTCGTAGATGCCGCCGTCGGGCGTTGCCACTTTCCACAAAGAGACACCGTGGCGTCCCCGTTTGTCAATCTCAATCGGAAAAGTGAGCACGGCGCCGGGCTCGGCGTCTTGGAAGTGGAAGAATTCTCGCGGAATGAGCCGCCGGCTGAACGTCAGCCTGGCCCGACCCGACGATTCAATTTCGGCCATCTTCTCCAGAGCGTGAATGTCGAAATAGAGCTCCGGATCGATGCGTTGGTCGAGCGGGGGCAATGCGGGCACGTCCGTGGCGGGCTTGTCCTGATACCAAAAGGCGACCGACGAGTAATTGTCGTGCCGATCGTGAAACCGTTTGAACAGCTTCCCGTTCTGGTAGGCGACGCAACCCTTGTTTTCGATGGTGAACCGGAGCGATCGTTGAAAGGGAATCGGATCGCGGAGGTGCCAGCGATAGGCGGTAATCCGGCTGTCGAGACTGCGCCCCTCGAAGATTGTGCAGCCGGCATAAGGATGGTTGAATACGCGGAACCCCCACGCGTCGTTGAAATAGTCTTCGGTTCCCGTGCCGGTCAAGCTGGGCTCGGTCTCGCCGTCGATGAACACACGGTCGTTGCCCTCACCAAACCAGTAGTGGCATCCGCAATGCGAAGAGAGGACCGTACCAACATAGTTCCCCCGGCCGGTGGTTTCCAGAATCGTGTAGTCGTGGCCCGGCGTGTGGGGTCGCTCTTGGCAATACCGCGCATGGAAGTAATAGCCGTCCTCCTTCGGTTTGTCGAGTTTGAGCCAGTCAATATAGAAGTAGAGAGCCTTCATCTTCTTGTCCGACTGATTCTCGACTTCGATCCGTGCCTTGCGACGAAACGGCATCGGCCAGTAGCAATTGTAGGCACGGCCTTCGGCCGAGACTTGGACGGGCTCGGAGTTGACGTTGACCCGCATCCCGTGCCCGGCCGCGAAAAAATCGCCCAACGGGGTTTGTACCGACGGCTCGGGATGGTCGTCCCAATAGATGCGTAGCACGGCGGTGGCCGGATATCGGAAGTCGTCGCTGGCCACGGTGAACCAAATGTGCTGAATGATGCCCGGCCCATTCAACTCGGCCAGTGTAATCGTCTCTCCGGCCGGAATGACCGCATGGTCGCGGTTTCTTTCACGCGGCCCGGTGCTGCTCGCTCGCATTCGGCGGCCGTCGATGGGACCGCTCACTTCGGCAAGTGAAGAGGCCAGGGCTGGTACCGTCGACAGCGCGAACGCGACCAATAACAGTCCTCGAAACATGATCAAATCCTCCGGTCAGGTCGTCCAAGATGCAAATCGGCCGAGACACGCCCAGGTTTCGCGGCAACCCGGCCCGGGTGTGTTTTCATCCAAGTATGCGAACCGGTCGGGCCCGATGCAAGCATTTCCCAGAAATACCGCGGGCATTCCAGTGCCGCGCGAGCAACAACAGGGCCTTTCCGGCCGTCGCGTTCAACCCGTCGCCTGCCTCATCGTAGCGATCTAGGCGACCATCCGCATCTCGACCGGTTCGCCGATGACGGCGGCGACGAATTCCTCGAAAACGCGAAGGTCGAGCGCCGAGGCGGATTGATTCTCCGGGTGGAATTGCGTCCCCAAGACGGGCCAGTTCTCATCGGTGCCTTCGATGGCTTCGATAACACCATCGGGACAACGCGCGGTGGCGGTCAACCCGACGCCCAACTCGTCGACCGCCATGTGGTGCATGCTGTTGACCCGAATCTCACCCTCTCCATAGATGTGTTCCATGAGCGAACCGGGAACCACCTCCAGGGCATGACGATGGGTCGGATCGGTCGGATCACAGTGGGGAAGCGCCTGGGGCATGTCCTCGGGCAAGTGCAGGAACAAATTGCCGCCAAGCGTAACGTTCAACAGTTGCATGCCGACGCCGATACCGAAAACGGGCAAACGGCGTTGGATCACCATGGACATGAGCGTCCGATCGAAATCTTCGCGCCGGCGGTCGAGCATCCGGACCGATGGATGCCGCATGAAGCCATCTCGGCACGGATCAAGATCGGCTCCGCCAACCATGACGATCCCGTCGAGCATGTCGACAAGACGACTGAGATCTTCCTTGTCCTCGATAATGGGGAGAACGATCGGAACGCCGCCGGCCTTGGCAACCGCGTCGGCATAGCCCGCGTTAAGGTAACTGAAGGCGGGTTTTGACGCCCGGGAAGATTGATAGTCGGCATTCATTCCGATCAAGGGCTTACGGCTCATCTTGCACTCCTTTGAAGATCCATCGGGAGTTCCCCTGGCAAATGAAATGCACGGGAAACCACCGAGCTGAGACCACGAGGCGAGCGAGACACGCCAGAGAGCCGCCGATTCACGGATTATCGACGGAAAGCAGTCATCTACGACGAAGAACCGACGAAAAGTCCATCATGAACATTCGCCGACGAGATACTCCGGCCGAGGTGACTGTCATCTGGACAGACTCGCAATCGCCTGCCGTTTGGCCTCAACAATCCTTTGTTTCTGGGCGGAGTGTCGTTCCCTGATTGGTATGCAGTTGCGGAGTTTACCGACGATAGGTATCGTTGGCAAGCAAGTCGCACATTTTGGGGTCAAACGCCGGGTGTCCTACCATATGATGTGTCTCTTTCCGGGCCCTCGTGGTTTTCGGTACAATCGCTGCACCGGAGGGTTGCAGCCGTTTCGGCCGATTTTTGGCCGAAACAAGCACGAATTCCTCCGGCGCCCCCGCAATTCCCCATTATCACCTAACAACCAAACAATACGCAGCCTTCTCGGGACGAGGACTCCATGAATCGCCGTGAACGACTTATGGCCACGCTGCGTGGCGAATCGGTGGATCGGGTTCCCGTCTGCTTCTACGAAATCAACGGGCTGGACGAGGATCCGCTCGACCCGAGTCCGTTGAACGTCTACTCCGATCCGTCGTGGAAACCCGTGTTGGACCTGGCCCGCGAAAAGACCGACCGGATCGTGATGCGTTCGATTCCGTTCGGCCCAGCCGAATCGGACGAGACGCCCCACGGCGGTCCTTGGACCGCGTTGGACGTCGTGCCCGACTTCTTGCCTGGCCGGCGCAAGAAGGAAAACTGGGTGGATGACAAGGGTTCTTGGTTCGAGCGGGTAACGCTCAGCGGCAACGGTCGGGACCTTACGTGTCTCACGCGTCGCGACCCCGACATGAACACGATTTGGACGGTCGAGCCTTTGCTGAAAAGCGCGGAAGACCTCGCGGCGCTGCTCGATTTTCCCCCGGCCGCGCCGAAGCCCGTCCCGGATATCTCCGGCGTGCTCGAAGCGGAATCACGTCTGGACGATTCGGGTATCGTGATGATCGATACGTTCGATCCCCTGTGTGTGCCTCTGCTGCTTCTCCACATGGATCAGTTCGTGCTGACGGCCGTATTGCACAAAGAGCTGTTCCACCGCTTCTTGGAGTTCTGCTCCAACCATCTTGCGTCGCGCGTGGAAGCCATTTCGCGGGCACTGCCGGGCCGGCTGTGGCGGATCTACGGACCCGAGGCGGCCACGCCGCCCATGCTCTCGCCGACGTTGTTTTCGGAATTCGTGGTTCGATACGATCGGCCGTTGATCGAGATAGTCCAACAACACGGCGGCTACGCGCGGGTCCACGCGCACGGTCGGATGAAGGATGTGCTCGACCAGATCGCGGCGACCGGTTGCGACGGGCTTGACCCGATCGAACCGCCTCCACAGGGCGACGTCACGCTAAGCCATGTTCGGCGGAGCTACGGCCAACAGATGGTCCTGTTCGGCAATCTCGAAATCGTCGACATCGAGGCCCTTCCGCCCAAGGAATTTCGCAAGAAAATCGCCACGGCACTCGACGAGGGAACGGCCGGGCCGGGCCGGGGCTTCGTGCTCATGCCGTCGGCCAGTCCCTACGGCCGGACGATTTCGGCTCGAACGGTCCGCAACTACGAGCTGATGGTCGAAATGGTCGAGAAGGGTTGAACGATGCCCCGGGACCGTCCGGGAATTGAGGCCTTGTATTACACCGGCGGGGGTGACCGGGGCATAGCGAAGCGCTGCCCCAGATAGCCAAAAACTGGGCCTTCGCTTCGCTCATTCCCAGCCACCCTTCCGCTAGGTTTTCAACCGAGCCAAACCGCTTCCAGACACGTCGTGCGCATGCACCACGCTCTCATCGGACGCTCAAGACGATTCTCGCCGAGTGCGAGCGTCGGCCGTGGTTTGCGACGGCCACGTCCTTGCGAGGAATATCGTGGAGACGATCGCGACACCCGTCAACACGACCGCGGGCAGATGCCGCCCATAGATCCAGCACCCGGTTGCGAACATCGCGCTGTAGACGGCGAAACACCCGACGACCATCGCGAGGATACCCCGGGGAACGTTCCAATGCGGGTCGGCCAATTCGCCGGCGTCGGCGTCCACGTCGGCCTGTTGGACGACGGCTCGCCATCCGGGTCCGCCGGGCCGGATCAGCCGGCAGAAGCGTCGCAGGGTGGCGTCGTCCGTGGGGCGAGTCAACAGGGTCACGACGACCCAGGCGACCGTCGTGACCGCAACGCCCACCAAGAGTTTCTTCCAGTCGTCCACGCCGGGAGCAAAGATCTGAAAGCAGACGGCCACGGCAAACGAAACGACCATGGCCGTGATTTCGCTGAAGGCGTTCAACCGCCACCAGAACCATCGCAGGAGGAAGAGCAACCCGGTTCCCGCGCCCACCTGAAGCATGATGGCGAACGCTTGAAGCGAATTACTCAGGCACAGCGCCAGTCCGGAGGCCGCCACCATCAACAACAGCGTCGACACCCGACCAACCAGAACGAGTTCCTTTTCGCCGGCGTCGGGGTGGACGAAGCGCTTATAAAAATCGTTGACCACGTAAGAGGAACCCCAGTTGAGATGCGTCGAGATCGTCGACATATAGGCGGCAATCAGCGATATCAGCACGAACCCCAAGAGACCGTGCGGCAGAAAGGTGAGCATGGCCGGATAGGCGAGATCATTTTTCACAATGCTCGCATCGATATGAGGAAACGCGGCCCGCAGCGAAGCCAGATCGGGAAACACGACCAGCGAGCAGAGTGCCACGAGAATCCACGGCCAAGGACGCAGCGCATAGTGCGCGACGTTGAACAGGAGCGTGGCGCCGGTGGCGTGCGCTTCGTTCTTGGCGGCGAGCATCCGCTGGGCGATGTAGC
>JAFGIR010000058.1 GCA_016929515.1 Pirellulales bacterium
ACTCGGGCAGTTTGATCGTCTCGCGTTCCAATCGCTTGATCGTCTGCTTGATCGGCGGCGGCGGGGGCATCCACGGGTCCATCGGATCCATGGGCGGCTGCGGAATGGTGATCGTCTCCTCGATCTCGCGGTTGTGGACGACCGGGAGCATGTGACCGCGCACTCCATGAATCACCAGCCCAAAGCCGGCCACACAAAGCACGATCGGTATGATCACCCGCAGAATTCGTTTCACGGACCACTTATTCCTGGTCAGCCATGGTCACTCACATTGCCGATAAAAGGTCGGTTGTCCTCGGAAAACATCGTTCACGTCGAATATCGACGATTCGGCAATCCATCACTCGCTGGTTCAGCCGGGCCGCACAAACTCAGCCTATTTCGGATCAATCCCTCGGACTCTGCCGATCGAGGCGACTTTTCCGGCCAAAACATCGAAATCAAAATGGCGGAGGTGAATGGGAATCGAACCCACCCGGGACTCTTGCAAGCCCCACACTGGTTTTGAAGACCAGGGGCACCACCAGATACCAGTCACCTCCAACCAAAGGGTCCTTGTCTCACTTCACTCTTCACACTTCACTCTTCACACTTCACACTTCACTCTTCACACTTCCTACTTCACCCTTCTCTCCGGTGTTGTTTCCAGAACATCATCGTCGGCGAGCCGCCGAACGATATGGCCATCCAAGCGGCCTCGTCGATCTCTTCCTGCGAAAAACCCATCGCACGGGCCTTCTTCAGGTGCGCCTTGATACACGGCTCGCATTTGGCCAGCACCGACAAAGCAATGTTAATCGACTGCTTCGTCGCGACGTCGAGCGCGCCGGGCGCGCCGCTTTGTCGCATGAACGTCTGAAAACTCTGCTCGATTGCCGTCACCGGCGAGTCGTTCTGGACGGCTCCTTGCGTCGGCGAGTCGGCCGGTTCGGGACAGCAACACTCGTCGTCCTCCGCTACCGTCGACCCAACCGGTTGAGTTGGGGTGGCTGAGGCATGGCGTAGCGCTGCCCCAGCGTCTTTGCTTGTTGTCGGGCTCTCGCCGCTCGGCGACGGTTTTGAATACTCTCGTGGCTCCGGCAAAGGCCGCTTGCCTGTGTGGACCAGCCGAACCGTTCCCGATCCGGCCTCAACAACCCGGCCAATGACGGCGGCCGTCGCGCCGTCTTCCTCGTGCAATCGGGCCAGAAACGCCTCGACGTTTTCCTCGGGCATGGCGACCAGCAACCCGCCGGAAGTCTGAGCGTCGAAGCAAATTTCGAGCATCGCCGGAGGCACTTCGTCGGCGTTGGCCACATATTGGAGCGCCGATTCGCGATTCCGCTCGATTCCGCCCGGCAGAATGCCGTCGGCCGCACACTGCAACACGTCGGGCAAAAGCGGCAGCTCGTCGAGCGTCACCTCGACGTCGACGCCGCTTGCCCGAGCCATCGAACCGAGGTGGCCCATCAGCCCGAAACCCGTCACGTCGGTGGCGGCCGTGGCGCCGAATTCGACCATGGCCTCGGCCGCGCGGCGGTTGAGCGTGGCCATCCATCGGGCCGATTCGGCGACCGCCGCGTCGCTGGCCCGGCCAATCTGCGCGGCAAAGGCCGTGATGCCCACGCCCAGCGGTTTGGTCAGCACAAGCCGGTCGCCCGGCCGCGCGCCGGCGTTGGTTACCATGGCTTCGGGCCGGACCAGACCGGTCACGGCAAAACCGGCCTTGATTTGCGGGTCGTTGATGCTGTGGCCTCCGACGACCGGCACGCCGGCCTCGGCCATTTTCTCGATGCCGCCGCGAAGGATCTCGCGCATGACCTCCTCGGGCACTTCGCGGATCGGAAACGCCACGATCGACAGAGCCACGAGTGCTCGTCCGCCCATCGCGTAGACGTCGCTCAGACTGTTGGCCGCAGCGATCTGGCCGAACGTGTAGGGATCGTCGACCGAGGGCGCGAAGACGTCAACCGTCTCGACCAGGGCCTCCTCGCCGTTGAACCGAAATACGCCCGCATCGTCGCCCGCCGCCGAACCGACCAACACCCGAGGATCGTCCAACGCCGGCAGACCTTCGAGCACGCGAAGCAGCGAGACCTGATCGATCTTCGACGCGCAGCCCGGGCTGTCGACCAACTTGGTCAAGCGGATCGGACCGGCCGCCACTTCCAGGCGCTCGCCGGCGCAAAGACAGACGTCTTTTTCCTTCAGTAGGTCGCAAGGGCAGGGCTTCTTCGGATCGCAGACGCAATGCCCCAGCCGAATGGAACGCTGCATCACGCGGCGGCGCTTGTCGAGGTCTTTCATCGTCTGTTCCTGGCTATCGTCGTCCCATCGGACCGCAGACTCTTATCCTAAACGGTCGGCCGCCGGTTCGCAAGTTGCCTAAATGGGAGGGTTTGGGGACGGTTTCGGTCTTTTTGGGGACGGTCGCGCCGGCCGAGCCATGTCGGCTACGGCGAATCGGGCCTGGCGAACGGGCACTCGCCTTCCGTCTCGTCCCCGGCCGGCGGAGGCTGGGCAGAAGACGAAATGCCGGACTGGAGCGGCGCGTCCAACGGATCGGGCGGCTCCACCGGGCAAAACAACGTGCGGAAACGCTCGCGATACAACGGGCTGAATCGGGCAATCAGCATCGCCGGCAAATTGAGCACGTACAACCCGCTCGACACCATCGCCGTGCCCATCAAGCTCGAAAGAAGCAGGGCGACAAGGATTTCAATCGAGCCCTGGGTCACGGCCACAATTGTCATAAGCACAACCATGGCCACCAAGCATACGACGGGCATCCACAGCGCGAGCCAAAGCATGAACAGGATCATTCGGCCGGATCGCCGGCAGAAGTGTCCGCTGAACATCATGCTCACAACCAACGTCATGGTGACAACGCCCCAGAAGACGGTCCATGACAGAGCCGCGTCGCCGTCAAAGGACAGTCCGCCATAGCCGACGTAGCTGATCACGCCGACGACCAACATCACGACCCAGGCCCACAAGGCGCGGATGGCGAGCCGCTCGGCGCACAGCCACGGCGCCAGCAGCCAAACGCTTGCCCAGGCTATGACCGCCGCAGTCAGGAAATAGCAAAACGTTTCCGTTCCACCCGACGGACCGGTTGCCAGGAGCAACGCTTGAGCGAGGCCCGCGACCAACAGTGGCAGAATCAGGATCAGCCAGGCCTGGCGGTTGCGGTTCTTCGACGGTACGACCAGCAGCACCCCAAGCACGGCCCAAAGCGGCAGGCTCGGATAGCCGTAATACCACCGCCACGGGACCAGCACCGGCGGCCCTTCCTCCGAGCCCAACTTGCCAAGTTTCTCCAGAGCGACGACCTTGAGCGTTGTGTTTCCAGCAGTCCTGGGTACTCGCCACGAGTACGAACAGGTGCCGCCTCAGCCATACTCGAAGGAGCCGGAACCGATCTTCTCGTCGCCCTGGTAGACCGCGAACCGTGGCGGTTGGGGGTATCCAGGAGCGATCTCACTCGACAGCCTGTAGCTTCGCCCCTCGCCGTCGACCAAATCGTACTCCAAATCGAGAAACGACCCCTGGCGAGTGACGCGTGCCGTCGGCAGCAGCGGAGCGCCCACCTTGATCGTGTGCGGCCGCTCGGGCGTCAGTTCGAACCACGCTTCCGATTTGTTCCCACTGCGGCCGGGTCGAGACCGGTAGTCGCCTTCGAGCCACACGTTCGTGACGCGGTATTCGCCCGGCGGCAAATGCAGGATCTTACCGGGCTTCTCGCAGATCGTTTTTGAACCGTTTCGGCCTTCGAGCTCGAACGACTTGAGGTGGGTGCCTTGGACGTGCAATTCGCAAAGCGTTTGCTTCTCGCCGGGCGTTTTCGCCTCGTCCGCCGCGGCCGACGCAACCACCAAAAACGTGGCGAGAAATCCGAAGTAAACGAGCCGAAGCGCTAGTCTCGGAACGTGCATAATTGTGCCTTTGGGCAGACGTGGCATGGGGTCAACAGTGCCCCGCCAACGGGCAGGTCACCATCCTATTCGCACGATATCTGGTTTTCTTGCACCCGGCAATAGAAATCGGCGGGATCCGGGGAACGGTCCCCTTCCGGTCGCGTGGTGGTCATCCTGAGCGCAGCGAAGGATCTCCTTGGTGCGGAATGACGTGAGATCCTTCGCTACGCTCAGGATGACGTGCTTTGCCCCGTCCTTGGATAGGCTTTAAGCCTCGGGCCTGGCGAACGGGCACTCTCCTTCCGTCTCATCCCCCGGCGAAATTGCCGCCGGCGCGACCGACCCGGCCAATTGGGCCCGCAATTCCGAGAGGTCCAGCCGTTCCTCCGGACAGAACAGCGAGTGAAAACGCTCGCCATAGAGCGGGCTGCATCGGGCAAGCAACATGGCCGGCAAATTGAGAGCGTACAAACAAACCGAAACAAACGCCGCGATGACCATACCCGCACCGAAGCCCGCCAGAATGAACGTCGGCTCTTCCCGGATGACAGCCATGACGATTGTGAAGAGAAACACGCCGGCGAGCGAAACCACGGGCATCCAGAGTGCAAGCCAGAGCATGAAAGCCGGCAATTCACCCGTCTGGCGGCAGGAGTACCCACTGAGCGTCATGCCCGCGACCAAGGGCACCGTGGCAACCATCCAAAAGACGGCCCACATTCCCGTCGTATCGCCCGAAAACGAAAACCCGTAACACCCGAGGTAGCCCACCGCACCCAAAACGCACATCACGACCCAGCAGAGCAGGGCACGCCAAGAGCGATTCTTGGCACGAATCCAGGGAGCCAACAGCCAGACACTTGCCCAGGCAATCCCTATCGACGTGAAGAAACCGACCGATATTTCAAGATTCGACGACGGCCCTGTGAGCAACGACAACAGCCAGCCGAGCACGGCGACCGGTAGCGGCACGATCAGGATCAGCCAGGCTTGCCAACGATGATTGTGCGGCGGCAGTATCAACAACAGACCAAGCACGACCCAAAGGGGGATGCTCGGAAGGCCGAAGTACCAACGCCACTCGACCCACGTCGGCGTTCCTCGCTTTGGGCCCAGCTTGCCGATGTCGTGAATGGCCACGACTTCGAGCCGGTCGTTTCCGATGGTCTTGGGTACTCGCCACGAGCACGCACAGGGGCCACCTCAGCCATACTCGAACGATCCCGAGCCGATCTCCTGGCCGTCCTTGTAGACGGCAAAGCGGGGCGCGGGATACGTCCGTCCTCCGTATCTCTTGTAGTATCGCCGTCCGGCGTCGTCGAACAGATCGCCGTAGTCCAATCGAAGGTGGGTGCCTTCGCGTGTCACGTTCACCGTCTGCGCGAGCGGCGCGCCGACCTGAAGCGTAGAGGGTTTGTCGGGCGCCAGGATGAACCACCGGTTCCTTGAGCTTGCCGAAAGGAATCCGTTCAACGACGATTCGCCGCGGCTCGCTCCGAAAAACGGGCCTGCCAAGTCGACGTCGTCGGCCGTTTCATAGCCTTCTTCGAGCGTGACTTTTTTGACGCGGTATTGGCCGGGTGGCAAATAGATGACTTTGCCCGGCCGCTTGCACGTCGTGCGGCGACCCTCCTTGTCGAGCAACTCAAGACCGACAAGACAGTCACCGTCGATCCGCAGTTCGCACAAGGCCGGTTTTGGAGCAACCGATTCCTCCGCCGCCGGCATCACGGTCGACGCGGCCGCCAGAATCGCGGCCAGCAACGAGTACGCCGACAGCCTCGGCAAGGTCTCTGTACGATACATCATCTGGCCTCGCGGGAAAAACACATGGTCTTCGTCGTCGGCGCGGTCCAATTTGTCGTGAATGTCGGTTAGGTCACTCCTTGTCCGAAGCAGCCAGCATGGCCGCGCCCAGCGCGGCGGTAATCTGGGGTTCCGGAGCCACGGCGATCGGTTGGTTCAGCGCCGATTCCAATGCGCCGGTCATGCCCGGCACCAGAGCGACGCCGCCGGTGAACACGACGGGTCCCTCGACCGAACGACCGCCCATGCCGGCGACGCGCATCGCGATCGACGCCTGCACGCCGGCGACGATGTCGGCCGGCGAAATGCCCGAGGCCAGCAGGCCGACGATTTCCGTTTCGGCGAAGACGACGCACATGCTGCTGATGCGTGCCGGTTGTCGGCTCTCGGCGGCCAGCCGGCCCAGCGCGTCGATCCGCGTGCCCAGCCGCGCGGCGACGACCTCCAAGAAACGTCCCGTTCCGGCGGCGCACCGATCGTTCATCGCGAAATCGACGACGCGGCCGTCCGCGGCCAACCGAATCAGCTTGCTGTCTTGGCCGCCGATGTCGACGATCGTTCGCGCCTCGGGCACCCGTTGCCGCACACCCCAGCGCTGGCAGGTGATTTCCGTGATGGCCCGATCGGCCATGCCGATGAGTTTGCGGCCGTAGCCGGTCGCCACGATCGAGCAAATCGCTTCCCGCGCCAGACCATTCTCCAGAAGCAAACGGTCGACGAGTTGTGAAGCCAAAGCGTCCTGATCCACGCCCTGGTCGGCGACGGCCGAAGCGACCAGTCGCTGCCGGGCGTCGTCCCACAAAACGACTTTGAGTGTTCGCGATCCGACGTCAATACCTACAAAGATCATGCTCTTCTCCCGCTGCGAACGGTTTCCACGAGTGCCTCTAGTCGGGTGCGGATCGTCGGTTCCATGGCGTCGAGCACCGGCGGCACTTCGAGATCCAACACGGGGATGCCCAATCGCCGCTCGACGATCCGGCCGATCGCGAGCCCTTCGGTCGCGCAGTGGCTGGCACCGGAAATTCGCGAAACGATCACCGCCTCGGCATCGAACCGTGCCGCCTCGCGCGCGATACGGTCGGCACGCTCGGCCGACGAGCCGACCATCGGATCGGCCAACGCCATCCGGGCCAGTGCCTCGAGCGGCGGCATATCCTCGGGGATCGGATCCAACGCGTGGGCAATCATGTAGTCGGTTCCACAGAGCCGCCCACCGGCTTCTTCCAGCAGGTTCATCAATCGCAAATCGGCCGGCGGATTGATCCAGTAGACGCGAGCCGCGCCGGCCGGTCGAGAGCCTTCGTTCGCGATGAGCCGGCGGCGAACCTCGGCCAGAAGATCCTCGACGACGGCCACCGTTTCGGCCCAGTCGGAGCAGAAGTGAATCGACAGGATTTCGGCAATCATCATTTCGAGCGCCGGCATTGGGCTCGGATCGCCCAGGTAGGCAAACCGCCGCAGTTGGCCCAGCAACCGGCGAACCTGATTCGCGCGCCGGATGCCGGCCGCCAGCCGCGCGTCGTCGAGCGACTGCCCCGTGCCGGTTTCCAAGTGCCGGCGCACGCGGTTCAACTCTCCCCGCACGAAGTCGACCTGTGCGACAGGCACGCGAGACCCGCCAGGCAGCTCGACGCTCGGCTCGTCGGCGTCGGCGACTCGCCGATGAGGAATCTCCCACCAGAAAACCGGAAAACCCAGCTCGTCGAGCCGCTGGGCGATGGCCGACATGTCGTCGCACGTGGCCCCGACACTGCACACGACCGTGTCGGGAATCGGAAAGTGATTTCCGTTGACGAACGCGGCCAACATGGCCCGAACCGGACAAAACGAATCGTCCACGCCGAGCTGGTCGGCCAGCGCGAGCAGCCCCTCGGTGTGTTCCATCAGGCAAGGCGTCCACCACGCGCCGTCGGGATAGAAAGCCACCGTGTCGTCCAATGCGTAGGCCATCACCGGCACGGTGCCCAGGTCCTTCATCGTGCCGACCAGGTACTTGCCTTCGGCCCGGGCACGATGGAGCCGGTCCTCCTCGCTTAGCAGCAGGTTCCAGAGCCGCAGCGCCGCCTCGGAATTGTCCATCCGCAACCGCAGCAGGCGGCGGTCGCCGCCTTCGTCGACGTGCCGGCGAAGCGAACCGCCATAGTCGGGCTCGCGAAGCCCGTGGCGGCAGAGTTCCCGGTAGCGGATATCCCACTCATCGAGCGTCAGCTGTGCGGCTTTGTCTTTCATCGTGGTTGTTTCCGAAGCGACTCGATCATGGCTTCGAGCCGGGCGACGACGCGCCCCTCGCCGCCTCGGTCTTCGTCGCCCAGGTCCATATCCAGGATAGTCACGCCGGCCGTCTCTTTCAACCGTGCCACTTCGGCGTGCCAAAGGTCGCACCAGACGTATCGCAAACAGAGCAAGCCCTCGGCGCGATGTTCACGAATGGCGTTGGCAAGCCAGTCGTGGAGCCGGCTACCAGGCCGTTGATGGATGGTCGGAACGTGGTCGAAATAGGCGCGGATCAACTCGGCCAACGCGTCGCGCTCGATTGCCGACGGGTCGAAGCGCTCGGGCAACGTGCGATAGCCACCGCAGGTAGCGTCGAGCACGATCCGGCCGCCCGCCGCGTTGATCCACTCGACGATCGCGAGGTCGTGTTCCATCAACGGCCCGCCGACGATGCCCAACGCCACGCCGCCCCGGTCGGCCCGTTTGGCTTCGGCCGCAAGCCGCACGGCGACCGGGTTGCACCACGACGGCGGTTCGTCCGGAATCTGGCCGTGACGGAAAGCGTTGCGTGCCCGATCGTGGTCGGCCATGACTTGGGCCAACTGCCCGGCCGCCGGTCGACGGCCACCCCAGCCGACCAGCCACCGGCCAAGTCGCTGCAACTCCTCGGTGTAATAGGCACGCGAGGCGGGCGATTGCCACGTCGAAGGCACATTGAGCAGGAAGACACGGTCGCCAAGCCCCTCGGCCAGCAAGCCGGCCCCGTGACGCATCTGGTCGCAGGCGGTCGTCAATACGGCAATCGTCTCTTCGCCGGCGCCGGCCAGCGTATCGACGACCGCCTGCGCGTACGGACACATGCCGCAGATCGCGCCCGCGCCGCTGTGTCGCGGGACCGTCCAACGGGCACGCAAACCGTGCGCCTCGATCCATTCCGACGGGACCAACGGATGGCAGTAGGCGACGGTTTTCATGGGTAGTATGCGGTTCTGCGTGGAAGGGCCACTGGCGGCTTGTAATGACGGTTTCCGCTCCACGTCACGGCTATCCATTGGCTCGAACCGTCTCAAACAAGGCTTCGACGCGAACGGCAATGCGAGCCGAATCGGAGGGTGAGTAATCGGTCTCGACGTGGAGATAGGGCAATCCGAATTCTTCCTCCACCAACCGCTTGATCCGGTTCGATTCGACGTCGTAGGTGAGACATGCCTGCCAGGTCAACTCGACCACGCACTGGGGCCGGTAATCCTTGACCATCTCGCGCAGCAAGTCGAGCCGGCGGTTATTATGCGTCATCACCGAGCAGGGAATCCGATAATATTTTTCGGCCAAGGCTTGCATCAGATCGTCGGCCTCGGTGTCGATGTCATCGACCAACGGCTTCAGCCCGCTGCAGTTCTCCATGGCCACGACCAGCCCGCCCGAGTCTTCGAGAATGTGCAACACGCGTTCGGCGCCGTGGACCAAAGGCACGCCGGTCAGCAACACGCGAATGCCGTCGACTCGTTCGCCGGAGACGGCGCGCCTGCGGAGCATCTCGATCGCTTTCTCGTATTGCCGATAGTCTTCGCCAATCCCGGCGATCGTGCTGCGCATCGTCAAGAGTTGGCGGCCGGTCAACGGTGGCCGATCGGCTTGCATCGATTCCGCCAACTCGCGGCGCAATGCCCGCTCGCGATTCATCACCTCGACGGCCTCGCAGAGTCGCTCGGGCGTAATCTCGACCTGGAACTCGTCTTCGAGATACTTCTTGAATCGCGCCAGCTCGGTCTTCCATCGGGCGAACGAGTCGGCGTCGTTCTCTTTCTGCGGCAATTCGAGGACGTACATCGGGCGGTCCTCGCCCATCAGCTCGAACATCTTCTTCTTGCCGTCGCACGTCGTCTCGCCGACCACCAGATCGGCCATTTCGAGAAACGGATTGCTGCCTTCAACATGGTAGCCGAAGGTCGACTTGATCAACGGGCAAAGGTTGGCCGGCAATCGGCGCTCGGCGGCCGGAATCGTGTCGGCCGAACCGCCGCAGAGACAGACGGGCACCCCGCCCGCGGCCATGATCAACTCGCGCGGCGTGTACTCGCACATGATGCAAACGATCGGTTTCCCTTGCCGCTTCGACTCCGTCGCGTGTTCCAGGCAGTTTTCGATCATGTGGCCGAACCACGCACAGGGCGTGGCCGTCCGATCGGCACGGCTCGTGCTCGAACCGCCGCAACACGTCGACTCGCTCGGTGGGGGCGTGTGGCCGCCGCAACAATCACACATGGTAGGTTTTCTCCGGGGATGCGTTCTCTCTGTGTCTCGTCCCGGCGATCCGCGATGCCAGGCGCCTCTGGTGGGCGATGCCCACCCTGCGATTTCCACGTTTAGCCCGGCGAGCACGCGACGAACAGTCCTTGGACCAGCTTGCCCTGATGCGCCAGCCCCTGCATGAATTGCATCTCGCCGCCGACGAATTGCAGAACCGTGTGGTCAAAACCCACGATGCGCAAGGCGTCGTAGCCGAACTGCATGCCGATCATGCCCAGATAGAGATCGACGTGCGGCGCGAATCGGCCCGTGTCCTCGCAGGCGAGCACCTCGAAGCCGTTGTCGGTCAATAGCGTCCGATAGCCCTCCAGGGTCTGGATGTTGGGAAACTTCATGAAGCGGAGAAATCGCTCTTTCTCCTCGGGCGACAGCCGCGTCTCGCCCTCGACCCAGTCGGTGAAGGCGATCGTTCCACCGGGTCGCACGAGCCGGGCAGCCTCGGCGATCATCCGCGGTTTGTCGACCACGTAGCACCAGGCGTCCTCGCCCCAGACGAAGTCGGCCGAATTGTCGGGCAGTCCGCTTTCGCACACGTCGGCCACGACAAACGAGATCCGATCGGCCACGCCTTCTTCTTCACACCGACGGCGACCCGTCTGGATGACTTTCTCCGTCGCGTCGACGCCCGTCATCCGAGCCACGTTGCGGAACCGCGCGAGGAAACGCATGCCGGCGCCCGTGCAGCAACAGAAATCGACGCCCTCGGTGCCGGGCGCGATGTTCGCCTTGTCCGCAAGATCCATCGACGATTGAAGGCCCCCGATGTGGATCTGTTGGCCCATGACCAATTCCCAAAGATCGCACTCGGGACCGCCATAGACTTCCTGCACGTCGGCCAACGTAATCGGCGTTTCCGTTCCCATGACCCTGATCCTCTTTCAGTGTTGTTGATTTGAGAATTCGTTCCTCCCTCAAGCCGCATTCCGAGTCACGCAGGACCGGACTCCGACGTACAACGAACCGAAATGGGTCGTCAGCGTGTGTCGGACCACGCGAGCTGGGAAACCTTCATCGTACCAGCGTATGCACGCCAGTCAAACCGGGCGGCCCTTCCTTGACGGCCGGGGGGGGGGCGGTACAATGCGGCTAGCGGTGATTGCAGCAGCACGTTTTCGCGGAGTCCGGTGCCCCATTTGGCCAAATGTGAAAGTCGATCATGACCCCACCCAACCGTGACGTCCTGAAGAAATTGCCTGCCGTCGATCTCGTCCTGCAAGAACCGGCAATTGCCCAATTGGCCGGTCGGGTGCCTCGCCGCGTGGTTGTCGATTGCGTTCGCCGGGCCGTCGAGGGGTTGCGAAGCGAATTGGTCGCCGGAACCCATGCCGAGGCCTGCGCGCTGGACCAAGCTGGTTTGCTCGCGCTGTTGGTCGAACGCTCCTGCCGCCAGGCGACCGCCGCCATGACGCCTTACTATCAGCGGGTAATCAACGCCACGGGCATCATACTCCACACGGGCTTGGGCCGCGCCGTGTTGCCCAAGCAGGCCCTCGATCGAATCCAAGACGCGCTAACCGGCTACTCGCTGCTGCAGACCGATCTCACGACGGGCCGCCGCTCGCGCCGCGACGACGCTATCGAACGGCTCCTGTGCCAGCTTACCGGCGCCAAGGCCGCCACGGTGGTCAACAACAACGCGGCCGCCACGATGATTGTACTGAACACCCTCGGCCAAGGCCGCGAAGTCATCGTCTCGCGAGGGCAACTCGTCGAAATCGGCGGTTCGTTTCGCCTGCCCGAGGTCATGGAAAAAAGCGGCGTTCGGCTTGTCGAGGTGGGCACGACCAACAAGACCCATCCTCGCGATTACGAAGCGGCCATCACCGACGCCACGGCCGCGATCATGCGAATCCATCCGAGCAACTACAAGATCACCGGGTTCACTTCGGAGGTTCCGCTGGCGACGCTGGTCGAGCTGGCCCACCGCCACGGTTTG
>JAFGIR010000497.1 GCA_016929515.1 Pirellulales bacterium
AACATGGCGTGCAATTGCTTGGCCAGAACGGGATATTTTTCGACGTATTCGGCGTGTTTGGCTTCCCACTCCTCGCGTAGGCTGCCGCCGCGGGCACCGGCGGCGCCGGCAAAGTGTTCGACGACGGCCTCGGGCACGTGGAACGGTTCGTCGCTTGGCCAGTCATAGGCCTTTTTGGTTGCTTGAATCTCTTCGGCCCCAAGCGGCGCGCCATGCGAGGCGGCCGTACCGGCTTTGTTCGGGGCGCCGTAGGCGATTTGGCTCTTGGTGACGATGAGTGTCGGGTGGTCGTTGTTTTCTTGGAAATAGTCGATCGCGCCGCGCAACGCGTCGAGATTGTTGACGTCTTCGACCTCGACGACGTTCCAGCCGTAGCCGGTGAATCGGGCGGCCACATCTTCGCTGAAGGCCAGGTCGGTCTTGCCTTCGATCGTGATGCCGTTGTCGTCGTAGATCCAACACAGATTCGACAGTTTCAGGTGGCCGGCCAGCGACGCCGCTTCGCCGCCGAGGCCTTCCATCAGGTCGCCGTCGCTGCAGAGTGCGTAGACGTTGAAGTTGAACAGCTCGTAGCCCGGCCGGTTGTAGTGCTTGGACAACCACCGCGAGGCAATGGCCATGCCGACGCTATTGCCGACGCCTTGGCCGAGCGGCCCGGTCGTGGTTTCGACGCCCGAGGTGCTCCCGTGTTCGGGATGGCCCGGACAGTGGCTGCCGAACTGGCGAAATTGCCGTAAATCGTCGAGCGAGACGGCCGGTTCGTTGGTGCCGGGTTGGCGAACGCCGGCCAGATGCAACGTGGCATAGAGCAACATCGAGGCGTGGCCGCAGGAGAGGATGAAGCGGTCGCGGCCCGGCCAGTCGGGCGCGGCCGGATCGTAGCGCATGACTTCGTTGAACAGCAGATAGGTGACGGGGGCCAGGGCCATGGGCGTGCCGGGGTGTCCGCTGTTGGCCGCCTCGACGCCGTCCATCGACAGGGTGCGAATCGTGTTGATTGCCAGTTTCTCGATATTGCTCGCGGATTTGGTCATGGTTTTTGTGTTTGAGTCCTATGTGTTTCTTTTCTGGACGTCGCCCCAAGAAACGGGGTCGACGGAACCGTGAGGTTTTCGATTTGACTGCCCGGTGGCAACAACCATCCCAGGCTAACCCAATGAGTTTATTGGCTCGATCTTCGGGCGTCAATTACGGTGGGCCTTACCCCCCCGCGAGTTTCCTCAGCCATCTGTGCGGAGGGAACGTGACGCGCGGTGGCTGAGTGCTTCCGCACCGAGGCGAAGATCGAAAGGCCCGAGAATCGGCGCGAACGGCCTCGTGGCATGTTTGCGAAGACTCGCTGGGAGAGACAATCGGCGGACGGACCGGTGGTCAGACACACGACCGGCACGATCGCAATAGCCGGAAATCTTTCTTCTCTTTACCGGCATGATGCTATTTTGCATCGTATACTTGTTGCGAATAGCCTACATTACCGAGGCTGCGCGCCGCCAAAATACGCAGTATCGATACCATCGCTCCGAGCAGACGCCATGCCCGTTCCACGTGCCATCCTCACGCTTTGCTTTGCGACGCTTTCGGCGGCTTGGGCCGTCGCCGGCCAGACCCCCACCCCGCTGGCCCCGCTTCCGGAGGTTGACGGCCGACCGGCGAGTCGTCCGTTGCTGCCGGTTACGCTTTCGTCGTTGGAGGAACGGTTGTTTGCCGACGCCTCGGACGGGGTGTTGGACGACCATTCGCTGCTGGCCGCCGCGTTGGTGGCCGGCGGGATGGACGACGCGGAGGCAATCGACCGCTACGAAGAACGTCTCGACGCCGTGGTCGATCAATGGCGCGAGTCGACGACGCTTTCCGATTCGGCGAAGGAGCGTGCTCAGGCGGTCTTCGAGTTTATGCACGGCCGGCTTCTCCGCGGTGGGTACCGGCTGGAAGCCACGGATTTGGCAATCGTTTTGGAGAAGGGTCAATTCAATTGTGTCAGTGCGTCGCTGTTGTTCTGCCATTTGGCCGGTCGGTGCGGGTTGGATGCCCGGGGGTTGGAGTTGCCGGGCCACGCGATGAGCCGGCTGCATTTTGGCAACGAGACGGTCGAGGTCGAGAGCACCTGCCCTCGGTGGTTTCGCTTGACGGCCGATCCGCGGCGCCGGGCCGAATTGGTCGAGAAGACAACCGGTTTTCGGCACGACGTCCACGGGCCGTTGACCGATTGTCGCGAGGTGTCGGGCGTGGCTCTGATCGCGACGATCTACTACAACCGGGGTGTCGATCTGTTGACCCAACACCGGTACGCCGAGGCCGTCGAGTCGAACACCAAGGCCCTTTGGCTGGACCCTTCGAGCGTCACGGCACGGGGGAATCTGCTGGCGACGTTGAACAATTGGGCGATTGCCGAAGGGGCGGCCGGGCATTTCAACGAAGCCGTCGGGCTGCTTCGCGCGGGAATGACCGTGGAAGCTAATTTCAAGACGTTTCACGCGAATTTCGTTCACGTGCACCGTCAATGGATCAAGGCACTTCGCCGGCGAGGGCAGTTTGAGCAGTTGTGTTCGGTGCTGTCCGCGGCCCAGCGGGACCTGCCTGACGAACCTTGGTTTGCGGAAGCGTTGCTGGACGCCTATCACCGTTGGGCGAGCACGCTTCTAGCCGCCGAGCAGATCGACGGTGCTTTTACCGTGCTCGACGCGGCCCGCCGTTTGGGTTGCGACGACGCTCGAGCGGCGCGGATGGAGATCGACGAGGTTGGCCGCTACGCCGCGTGGCTCGCGGAGCAGGGCCGCGGGTCGACCGCGTTGAGGGTGCTCGATCGGGCATTGCAGCGCCACCCAAACGCTTCGCGGTTGGCCAGAAGTCGTCGCGCGATTCTCTCCGAGCAGGGACCGGCGGCTCGCGGGGGGGCCGAGCCGGAGTTGGGCCAATCATGGGGCGGCGAGCACTTCATCTCGGATTTCTCCGAAGAAACGACATCGGAGGGCAGTGGCGAAGGGGTGTCGCTTCTCTGACACTTACCCAGGGGTCGAACGGCGAGCCTTCGTCGATGGTTCAAAAACCGGACCGTGGTCGATCGGGCCTTCTGGCGGTTGGTCGTGCAAAGGTCGATGGCAACGTGAGTTAGCTCCTTGGGCGTGGAAGGGCCGCCTAGAGCGGTCGTCGATTGAGTTTGACAGAATATGATTCGTGACCTAGATTTTGATTGACCGGCGCATTCGTGAACCGGCAGTCATCGGAGAGAGGGGCAGCATCTTCGAAATTTTGACCGGCGTTGCCGGCATACTCATCTACTGAAAGTGGGAGGGGCGGTTTCCCGTTGCACACATGATGGTCCGTGTGCGCCTGAGCATTTTCGTCATTTGGTTTGGAGAAGCGGTTTTTCCGAAACGGGATCACCAAGCCAAAAACCTCGCCGGCGCCGAGCGTGGCAACAACCACATGCCGGGCGCCGCTTGGTGGAAGTTCGTCGATCCGACGAGATATTGACGTCGACGCGTATTATTACTCGTCGGGCAATTTCGTAGTGCGAGGCAGTCTAGGATCCTGAAAGGCAAACAAGGAGTGTGTCGCGTTCTCACCAGCCATTATCAACGAGAGGATTGCATATGAACACGACCGTCACTCCGCCGCAGGACATTCTGACGGGCGACCAAGAGAATTGGGCATCCTCCGACGAAAGCGTCCGGTCCCAGATCTGTGGCTTATTGACCCACTTTCGCCCGACGATGGCGCAGTTGGAACGTCGCTCCGATCAACGCTACCCGTTCCCCTACCTGGTCCACTTGACGCCCGTAGGAGCCGAGAGTGCTGAAGTCGAAAGTGAGACGGTCGTTGTTGTCGGCAAGCAGATTTCGGAGCGAGGGCTGGGATTCTACCACACGAAGCCGTTGCCCTACCGTCGCATGATCGTATCGTTCGAGACGGGCGACAATTCGTGGCTCGGTTTTCTGATCGATCTGACCTGGTGCCGATTCACGAAACAAGGATGGTACGAAAGTGGCGGCCGTTTTCTCCGGTCGGTTACTTCGCCCCTATCTTCCGATTGACGGCCGTCCTTGCCGCGCCGGCAAGGTCAATCCAATCCGTCCCGAACGAGGACCACGATTCCTCGGCACTCGGGCGGCAGTTGGTTGGCGGGGATCCGCCGATACGGTCGTTCCGCTTCGTGAACCAGGGTATTCTGGAAGGTAATCCAGCTCTCTCCGTTTTGCCTATTGCTGTCGATCACGATGATCTGGGGACGGCGGGACCGCACCAAGGCGAGCGCCGTTCCATCGGCGAACTGGGAAGCAGCAAGCTCACGAGAGAGGCCACCTTGTGAGTAATACGTCACCGGCCGGGAGTCCTGCACGCATGCCATGAGGGTCTTGCCCGTGCCGAAACGACTCGCGATCCATTTCCCCAGCGCCGCCTGCCGATGCATGAAGGAATCCGCGCTGGCCTTTGTGTTGAAGGCGCTGAGCACGAGGGCGATCACCAACAGCGAAATGACGAGAACGCCGCGTCGGTTGGCGTTCCATGCAACGGTTCGCCGGCTCGCCCAGAGCAATGTTCTCTCAATGGAAAGAAAGCCCAAGGCCATCCAGGGAAATGAGACGAGTACCAGGGGAAGGAAGTATCGAACATCGATACCGGCCGAAGTGTAGTTGACATAGACGGCCACGACCAGCAGCAGGCCCATGAGAGCAAGGGCCTGCTGTTCCAACCGAATCCAAACGCGTCGCCATAGGAACAAGCCGACAAGGGTCAACAGCCCGTGAACGTACGTGAACGCCTTCACAAGCCGCATGACCACCTTCCTCATCAAGACCGGTCCGGCTGGGTGCGCGGGCGTCCGATCGCGAGAGGGCTTTAAATCGGCCTTGGCCGCTTTCGGAGGAGGCGACGGCTTCGCGACCTTGGGGTTCGTTTTGGCCACGGCCGACGGTTGTTTCTGCTTTGGCGGCTCTTGCTTCGGCGTCTGATCCGGCGAGTGGAACGATTTGAGCCATTGGTCGACGATCTTGAGATGGTCCGATCGCACGATTTGCCACTGGGGACACTCACGCAGCCATGTCATATTGACCAACGTGATCGACGCCGGAATCACCGACAAACACACGGCCGTTCCAAAAATCACGCGGATTCGTGACCTGGGGACGGCAAACACGCGAATGGCACACCACAACAATAACGAGGGTAGCAAAAGCCAGCCTTCCGTTCGTGTGTGAACGTTGAGCGTCAAAGCAATCCCGGCGACCAGAAACAGCCACCAACGATTTTCCGTGATCGCTCGCCAGAAGAGGTAAATAGACAAGGTAAACAGAAACCAAAGCGTGGCGTCGCGAATAATCAATGGACAGAAGACCACCAGCTTGGGATGAAATGCATACAAGAGGCAGGCGACCGTGGCGACCTGATCGTCGAACTGTCGCCGGATCCAGCCGAACAGCGGCAGGACCGTCAACGTTCCCATCAACACGCTCCACCATTCGGCCGTCACGAGCACGTTCCCACCGGTCCTCTGAAGCCACAGCAGAATGACCGGATAGACGTTCAGCCCGTGCGCGCCGAAAGCGCGTTGAAGATCACCTCGTGCCAGCGCGTCGGCGTCTGCCAGATAGGCGATGGAATCGGCCCAGAGAACATTCCATTTCCAGGCGGACCAAACGCGGAACACAAGGCAGAATAGAAGCAAGAAAGCCAGGAGCGACCATCGCCGCGGCAAAGCGGCCGCGGCGTCCTTGCCCAGGACCGCCTCGGCGGTCAACCTCGCGGGAAAGTGCTCGGCCGGGTGCCTACGGAGAATGTCCCAAAGGTCCACGGCATGATTCCTCGTGGATGGCCGCGATGATCGGCCGCGCTTTGACAACGCAGACGCCAAGCAAGTCGAGTCGGAGCAGCGTTTTTCCGAAAGAATTCCGGGTTGCCTTCTCGACGGGGGCTTCCCGGTGTTCAACCATCGTCGACCGCGTTTCCATCTACCGACGCCGACTCACGAGATGATAGCCCGGCGTCGGTCACGAGTCAATGTCGATGCGACCCGCGCTGGAGGACGAGAAATCCCTTTCGCTGCATTGTATGCTCGCGGACCGTTGTTTTGGGCGAGTTACACGGACAATCGGCCTCCGTGCCTTGCGAAAGGCTTCGTAAGGCAGCAGGTTCTAGCCCGAGCCGGCTTGACGGATGGGGTCGCTTGAAACAGACTAAAGAAGGTGCCCACGAACTCCACGACGATACACCGTCGACAAGACGTCGTGGCTAGACCTGAAGGCCAGGCTTGTATCGGTCGCCTTTCGCCATTGCCTGGTCGGGCGTCCATGGTTCGGAGGCAATCGTTCACCATCCGATGGAGATGTTTTGCGCGGATCACGCCGCGACCATCGAAATCGTCTCGGGGGAACGGCGACACCTGGAGTAAACCCACCATGAGATTGCAGTTTTTGGGAGCCACCCGGCAAGTGACCGGTTCGCGCTACTACTTGGAAACCAATGGCACGCGGCTGTTGATCGACTGCGGCATGTTCCAAGAGCGCGATTTTCTGGATCGCAATTGGGAGCCCAGTCCCATTCGGCCCGACAAAATCGATGCGGTTTTGTTGACCCACGCCCATGTTGACCATTGTGGTCTGCTGCCGAGACTCTCGGGCGAGGGTTTCGACGGGGAAATCGTGACGACCTCGGCCACGGCCGATCTGCTCGACGTCGTGTTACACGACGCGGCCAAGATCCAAGAGGAAGACGCGGCGTACAAGAAAAAGCGTCACCGCAAGGAAGGGCGCCAAGGACGCCATCCGGTCAAGCCGCTGTTTACGCAACAGGACGTGGCACGCACGCTTCCCTTGCTCCGGCCTGTCTCCTATCACGAGCCGTTGGCCCTCAGCGACCACGTGTCGGTTGCGTATCACGACGCGGGCCACATCCTCGGGTCGTCCATGTTGGTGTTAACCGTCCGGGAAAACGGCCAAGCTCGACGCATCGTCTTTTCGGGCGACATCGGCCAATATGACAAGCCGATCATCCGCGATCCAGAGGTGTTCACCGAGGCCGACTACGTCATCATGGAATCGACCTACGGCATCCGAGAACACGAAGACGTCGAGAACATTGGAACGCGACTGGCCCAGATCATCAGCGAAACGGTCGCCGCGGGCGGCAACGTCGTTATTCCCACTTTCGCGATCGAGCGAGCTCAGGAGTTGATCTATCACTTGGGCAGCTTGCTCCACGAGGGACGCATTCCCGACGTGCCGGTCTATCTCGACAGTCCCATGGCCAGCAAAGTGACCGATGTCTTCCGCCGCCATCGCGAGTGCTTCGACGAGGAAGCGTGGGAACGTATTGCGTCGGGCGACGCGCCGCTCCGATTTCCGGGCCTGCGAATGGTGCAATCGACCGAGGAATCGAAAGCCATCAATCGAGTCGATTCACCGGTCGTGATTATGGCTACCTCGGGCATGTGCACGGCGGGCCGTATCAAGCACCATCTGATCCACAACATCACTCGGCCCGAAAGCACCCTGTTGTTCGTCGGCTATCAGGCCGCGGGGACGCTCGGCCGGCAGATTCTCGAGGTGCCTCCGGAAGTCCGCATCCACGGGCGGCTCTGGCCGGTCCGTGCCCGCGTCGAAAGACTCGACGGCTTTTCGAGCCACGCCGACGGTCCGGGATTGATGCGGTGGCTGGGTTTTCTGAAGACGCCCCCTCGAACCGTCTTTCTGACCCACGGCGAAGAAGAATCGACGTTGGGTCTGGCCAAGCGAATCAAGGAAGAGAAAAGTTGGGAAACCACCGTGCCCCGCTACCAACAAACGGTCGAGTTGGAGTAGGAACGTGTTTTGAAAATATCTGGAACCCTCCTTGGGGCGCCGCCGCCTGGCACATGCAGTGTTTTTCCGCGCTTTGTTCGGCACTGCTTCTTGCGAGAGGGCGTCCGGGAATTCCGATTCTGGGTAGCACCGATGATTTTCCACCAACGACGTTGCGATTTCTCGTTGCTTTTTCGGAAAATCGTCGGTGTTGCGAAGCAACAAGAGGTTTTCTTTGTCCAGCGTCTCTTGCCGCTCCGCGGCACCGACGATTCCGCGGCGTAGCTTCGTCCAAGTGGCAGGCCATGCTCCGCGAAATCATCGGTGTTACCCGGTTGTCCACGCCCTTCGCTGCTCAGGACGTGCCACGCGAATTTCCGGAGACCCTCTCTTGCAAAGCAGTGCCACGCGACTTTGTCAACAGGCGGCTAACGAGTTCTCGATCCGTTTTCTCCGTGCCACTCGACGCCGAGCATGAGGACGTTGATGCCCGAGCCGATCCCCAGCAGCCCCACGCGATTGCCCGGCCCGACGTGACCATTTTCAATTCCCAGCGAAGCGGTCATCGGCAGTGCGACCGAGCCGGTGTTGCCGAGCCACTCGACCGTGGCGTAGTCGATCTCGGGCCGGAGTCCGAGGGTTTCGAACAATAGCTTTCGATGAGCGCTGCCCACCTGGTGGCAGAACGTCTTGTCGATGTCGGAAGGCTTCCAACCGAGATGGCGGCAGAATTTCTCGAAGGTCGTCTTGGCGGCCGCGACGCCTTCGTGCATGAGCGTTTCCGAGTCGGTGTTCATCAAGAGGCCCGCCGCCTCGGAGGTCTC
>JAFGIR010000498.1 GCA_016929515.1 Pirellulales bacterium
CACGCCGAACGTTGGCATGATGTACTCCGGCCGCGACCATGGCTGCCCCCAGAGACCCCCGGCCTGACGACCAGGCGACATCGAAGACACGACCGGCGGCCGCCGCGACGGCGTGGACGTCTTCCGTGGAAAGCTGAAAACTATGCAACAATGCAAATGGGCCATGGTGTTTTCGGCAGTGGCGGCTCTCGTGCTCTCGGTTGCCTACTTCTTGTCTCTAGCGTTCGAGAAAACGCAAGCGCGTGTCTGCGAGAATTCCGCGATCCGCATGGCTCGGTCACTCAAGAGCTATCGCGACGCCCATGGCGGCCGTTTGCCTCCGCCGTTCATCAGAGACAAGGAAACCGGCCAACGGCACGGTTGGAGAGTGATCCTGTTGCCGTATGTTACTGACGATTTCCTATACGGGACCTACGATTTTCGCCAACCGTGGAACCACCCGATAAACCGGCAGATCGGCAACCCCCGGAAGGGCATTCCGGTAACGGGTTATGCTTGCGCGGCACATACCTATTCGTCGGACATGACAAACTATATCGCGGTTGTCGGCGAGAACACGCTGTGGCCCGAACCCGAAGAGCCGACCGATTATGAGTACACGACGGTCGGCGCGGACAACGTACGCTGGCCTGCCCCCCAGGGCAACGACGTTCCACCGGATGGCTCGGCGAAGATCGTGCTGGTGGAATTGGTCCGATCCAATATTCCGTGGATGACACCAAGCGACATTACGCTGGATGAATTCATTGCCGCGGTCGAGAAAAATCCCGAGGGCGAGTTCTTCAACTCGCACGTCAACGGGATTCGAGCCATCGACGCCTCGGGGCAACTGACCGTCATTGATCCTTATGACGATAGCGACAGCATCCGGCGCCGGTTTCTGGTAGCCGACGAAGAGGCTGCCTCCGACTCGCCCACACGAGGAAACGCGGACGAATCGGCTCCGTAGAAAACCATAAGAAGGGGTGGCCGGAACCGCGACGGCTCGTCAATAGCCGGGCGAATCTTCTTTTTCCTTCTTCTTTCGGAGAGGAAAAAGCCGCCGGCGCGGCGGGTCCGCCGGGGGTTCCAGACCGCAATCGATCAGTTCCATCACGCTGCGGCTCACCAGACGGTTCTCCTTGTCCAGTTCCTTCGTGCACCGGCAGACGACGCCGCCGGGCACCTCCGTCGACGCATAGGCCAACGTGATTCTCATCCCCTTGGCGTGTTTGAACGTCGAGCGAGAATGCGCGGCCGAGCCGACGCGATCGGCGATCCGACACGGCATGCGCAGGGCGTCGACCAACATCTTCGTCTCCGAAAGAACCGTCCCTTCGCTTGAGTCCTTAATCGTGGTTTCCCTCTTGAAAAGATAGGGCGCCACGTCGTTGTTGAAATAGAGCCTCGACACCTGAAGGCGTTTGCTGTTCGCATCGGCCACCTGTATCTCGCGAACGCCGCACGGAACATTCTGGCCCTCGACAACCAGCGTTTTGGGTTCGAGATCCTTGATCGCGACCTTCTGGTCCTCCGATTCGCCGTAGATGGTTTGCTTGACCGTCTCGGGCGGCTGATCGAGCCACTTGCCGGCCACGCGAACCGACTTCTGGACTTCGAGCGTCACCCCCCAGTCGCCGACCTCCTTGAGCGTCGTCGTCTCTCGAATCCGGCCCGTGTCGACGACGCGGCCCTCCTTGTCGAACACTTCGGTAAACACGCGGATGCTTTGCCACGCCCCGGGCGAAAACGTGGCCCAAGGATGAAGCTTGCGCGGCGCTTCCTCGGCCCGAGCCATCGCCGGCCAAGGCAAGCTCGTGAATGCCGCCAGCAACAACAAGACGAACGTGTTTCGAAGGAACCGTCTCACCTCGGAGTTCTCTTTCTGCGAAAGAAGTCGGAATGGGAGGACGCTGTTTCCGTTGCGGGGTAACGCTCGATCCGGCTTGAAAGGGTAGTCAATTCCGCGAAAACCAGCGCGCGCCCCGCATGGCCGTAAGCACGTGGTTCGACGCCCTTGTACACATTCCAGTTTGAAACAGTCCGTCCGTCCCGCGAAGAAAAGCGCGTGCCGTCGAAAAAGATCGGTCGGCGGCAGCGCGCTCGTCTAACCTTAGAATTCGTATAGCAAATCTACGTTGTCTGCCGGCACGGCTGACGACCAATGGCCGTCTGCCACGATCGTAACGAGGAAGACCGTGCTTCCTTGGCATGAATATACCAGATTGGCCAGTTGTGGTCCAAAGGATGCCACGAGCGGGGGGATATGCGGCCGTCTGGCCCGGCGGTCCGCGAGACGTTCTACGACGACAGATCGAGCCCCTCGATGATCTCGACCAGCCGAATGTCCTGAGTCGCCAAGACGCTACGGAGGTTCAGCAGCAGCCGGTCGCCGCGCTGCTCGCCGATCACGGCCGGGTTGCCGCCACGCAAAGCCTCGGCCAATTTCTCGACGCTTTCGCTCTCGGGACGAAGCGCCACGGCCCAACCGGCCATTCCGCCAGAGTCGCCAGACCGGCCCGCGAGCGCGCCCTGGGCAGGTGTTGCCTCGGCGTCGCCGATCGCCCGGGCAGCGGCCATTTGCAGAGCCATCCGTTCGGCTCGACTCTTCAGGTTGTCGGCCGAGGTCGTCAGGAGTTGAAGGAGAGGAATGTGCTGACGAGCCTGATCGGCCGAGCGGGTCAGATCGAGCGTCGCGGCCAACGCGGCCAGCGCCGGCCGGTCGAGCACCGACGCTCGGGCAATCGCGTGCGGTTCGATGCTATCGATCATACCGCGCCTGCCCACAACCACGCCGCAACGAGGTCCGCCGAGCAACTCGTGGCCAAACACGACGAGATCGACGCCCGCCTCGACGCTTTGGCTCGCCACCGGAACGCAACGGGCGTCCAACGAGTCCAAGTCGATCAGACCGGCGGGGCCAAGGTCGTGGATCACGGGCAAGCCCTTCTCGCGGCCCAGGTGGACGAGTTCCTTGAGCGCGACGTCGTTATCGTCTTTCCTGTCAACCGCTTCGCCGCGATGGACGAGCAGTATCGCGCCGGTCCATTCGCCGACTGCCCGGCGATAGTCGTCCAGTCGAACCCGATTCGCGGCCCCGACTTCGCGGAGCAGAACCGGGGCGGCGGCGGCCAACTCGGCCAGGTGGTAGCGGTCGTCGCGTTCGATCACTTGCCCACGCGCGACGATGACTTCCTGTTGACCGACGATGGCCGCGAGCGTGGCCATCGTCGCCGCGGCGGCGCTGCTGAAGACCAGGGCGCCTTCGGCGCCGGTAAGTTCCTTGAGACGCGCGGCGACCAGATCCGTCTCGCGCGCCGCTCCATCCGCCGGCAGAGGAGTGCCTATCGTGTAGCCGCTGGCGGCCGCGGCAAAGGCTTCGACGGCCACGTCGGCCCAGGGCGGATCTCCCAACTCGGGATGGAGCAGAACGCCCGTTGCATTGATGGCGGCCCGGCGGCCCGCGGCCCGGCCTTCGAGCACGCGGCGCGAGATCCGCTCGGCCAATTCCGAGACGCTCGGCAGCGCTTTCTCGGTGGCCGCGTTATGCACTTCGGCGGCCATCTCGTCCAACACCATGCGCGCGGTCGCCATCATCGTGCTCGGATGGAGCCGCTCGGCCAATGCCTTGAGCGTCGGATTCTCCAATAACTCGTGAATCGACGGAAGATTGCGCAGCGGATTGACGGACATGGATAGGCCTCTTTCGAAGATGGGCCGGCCGAATCTCGACCGCGACCGTTACGCTCGAACTCGAAAACGGGTCCCCCACATCGCCAACGCCAGCGAGGCGAGCAGAGCAAGCATCCCGGGTTCCGGCACGAACGCGGCTCCGCGCACGCCCGACAGGAATGATCGCTCGGCAACCCATGTCGGCATGCCTGTCGCAAGGTCGAATTCATAGACGCTGTTCGTGTTCAGCGGCGCCTTCGCGTTGATCTCCGTGAACCCGAACAAGCGACCGTCCGGCGAAAACGCCATCGCGTTGAACGATGTAGTCCCGCCCAGGTCCGGATATCCGCCGATCTCCTGGGCCGTCCCTTCGATCGGATCGATCTTGAACAGTTCGGAAAAAACACTCGTCGCGCCGGCGGCGAAGCCCGAACACCAGGCGTAGATCTCGCCCGAGGGCGACGTGGCCATTGCACCGGTGCTGAGGGTGATTGCCGAATTGGACGGCTCGATGGGAACCACCTCGTACGCGAGCGTCGACGGGTCGATACGGACAAACCCAAGAAATTCGTCGTACCCCAAGAGGTCGCTGCCGGCCATCGGAGCAAGAGCAATCACATGGGGCGCTCCGGCAGTCGACTCGACAAGCAGGCTGGCCGCTCCCGTGGTTGGATTCACTTGAAAAAGAGCCGGGGTCTTTCCATCATAAGTAGACCGATAGGCAACAAATCGCCCGTCGTTCGTCCGAGTCATGTCACCGAAAAGCGAAGTACCCGTTGATTGGGAATAAATATAGCTGCTGCTATCAAGGTTCCAGCGGTGCACCGTTGATCCCGTGATCGAGAGGATATCGGGCAGCGTGATGCCCAAGGACGTGCACGGCGAGAGGAACACAACCGCAGCGACAGCAACCGCGCTCAGGAATCTAGCAGCAAAGCGATGCATGGCTTTTCTCCACGAAAGGGGATCAAGATGACGGCGGCGTTCGACGACGCCCATTGCTTGCCATCAAGCAATGTCCGGCCGCGTTCTGCCCTTGCTGGGCTATGCCAACAACATACCACGTGGGGTGAATGTCAACAAGCCCCCCGGCATATCTCGCCTGGGCGACACGTCTCAACAAAGTGTTGCCCGGACCTTGGACGGGCGGATATGATAGAGGAGTGGTCCCACCCTTTCCAGGCCGTGTGAAACATCGTGAAAACGCGGCCCCCGGCGATCCCCACCCCACCGAATCCCGCTCGCCCATCGGAGGAAGCAACCATGTCAATCGCTCCGTCGGACCGATGTGCAAACCGTGCTCTTTCGATCTTCAACACGTGCTGCCTGGCCCTTGCGGCCATCGCTCTGGGTCACACGGCCGCGGCAAGTCGCGCGGCCACCGTCGAACGCTTCGTGCTGGCCCAGGGCACGCGATGGGAGACTCCCTATTACGTCCAGGACACGCAAATCGAAGGCCCCACCATCGTGATCCTCGGAGGCGTGCACGGCAACGAGCCGGCCGGCGCCGGGGCTGCCGATCAGGTCCGCCATTGGCCCGTCAGTCGGGGCAGACTCATCGTGCTTCCCCGGGCGAATCAGCCTGCCTTGCGGGCGAATACCCGATGCATCCCCGGCGTCAAAAAACCGCGCGGAAACTTGAATCGCAACTTCCCCAAGTGCCAAGGCGCCGGACTCTGCGCCGGCGAGTTATCCACGATCTTGTGGCGCTGGTTGCGGACGTGCCGGCCCGACTGGGTGATCGATCTGCACGAAGGCGTCCAACCTCACCAGATCAATTCCAAGAGCGTCGGCAACACGGTCATCGTCTATAGCGAGGGTCAGGCGAAGACGGTGGCGCCTCTGTTGATCGAGGCAGTCAATTCGACCATCGACGAAGAAAAAGAACAATTCGTCAAAATCACGGGCCACATCGACGGATGTCTGGCCAAGGCCGCCTCGGCGCACCTCGGCGCGGAAACCATGATCTGCGAGACGACCCGGAAGTTGCAGCCCCTTTCGCAGCGCACGCGGCAACACCGCGTCATCGTTCACCGCCTGTTGACCCAACTCGAAATGCTCCCGGCCGACGCGTCGACCGATTGGCTCGTCGATCGCCGCCGCGAACCGGACCGCCTGGCCGTGGCCCTCTACGACGCCGGAGGGACGGGCGGCAGCGGCGTGCCGAACCTGACGCGGCTGCTTCGCGCCAAGCCCCACGTCGCGGTCGCCCACGTCGGACCGCCCGAGATCAACGACCGGACACTCGCCCAGTTCGACGTCGTGATCTTCCCCGGCGGCAGCGGCAGCCGGCAAGCCAAGGCCATCGGCAGCGAAGGCCGCCAGGCGGTCGCGCGATTCGTCGAACGGGGCGGCGGCTATCTGGGAATTTGTGCC
>JAFGIR010000499.1 GCA_016929515.1 Pirellulales bacterium
CACGGCGGGCGGCGGCGGTTTTGCCGATTTCTTCAGACAATTTCAGCAATCGGGTGGGCCCCGGACGCAACGGGGACGAACACGGCAACCCCGCCGTGGGCGCGACATCCAACACGAGTTGACCGTCCCCTTTGCCACTGCCGTCACCGGCGGCAAGGCTCAAGTTTCGGTGCTTCGCGGCTCGGGCAAGACCGAGACGATCACGGTCACGATCCCAGGCGGGATCGAGGATGGAAAGAAGATTCGGCTGCGTGGCCAGGGGGAACCAGGATCACAAGGCCGGCCGGCCGGCGATATTCTCTTGACGATTCGTGTTGCTTCGCACCCACGATTTCAACGCCGCGGCAAACAGCTTCACGTCAAGGTGCCCGTGACGCTGGCCGAGGCGGCCTTGGGCGCAAAGATCGATGTTCCCACGCCGAAAGGAACGGTTGCGCTGGCGGTGCCTCCCGCCACGTCCGGCGGGACCAAGCTGCGAATCAAAGGCCACGGAATTGAGAACAAGCAGGGTGGGCCGGGCGACCTCATTGTCGAGATTCAGGTCGTCTTGCCTAAGCAACTTGACGAAGAAAGCCGCGAGATGATTCGAAAAATTGCTGAGCGAGAGCCGCAACCCAATCCTCGAACCGACCTGCGATGGTGACCCCTCCGGACGATTTTTGTCTACGGCCCGAGTATCGGCTCCGTCGCCGCGACGAGTTTCGCCGGGTCTACCAGCGGCGATGTTCGGCGGCCGATTCGAATTTGATCGTTCTCGGCTGCAACAATGGCCTGACGCACGGTCGACTGGGACTTTCCGTTTCGCGGAAGTTCGGCAAGGCCACCGTGCGAAATCGTTTCAAGCGGTTGGTTCGCGAGTCATTTCGGCTGACGTACACGCAGCTTCCGCAGGGTGTGGATTTGGTAGTCATCCCTCGTGGTGGGGGAGTTCCTGACTTGGCTAGCGTGATGGAGTCGCTTCCCCGGCTGGCTCATCAGGTCGTACGCAAGCTCGCGCGAACCGGCACCACAAGGGAAAATCTCACCGAGCGTGGTCGATGAATCGGTTCCGAGCCGTTCTGACGTGTTTGATGGGCTTGCCTGGCCGGTTGGTCATTGGACTGGTCCACTTCTACCAAACGTGGATTAGCCCGATGATCGGTCCTCGCTGCCGTTTCGAACCCACCTGTAGTGAGTATTTTATCCTGGCGGTGCGGAAACACGGCGTAATTTGGGGTTCGCTCCGTGGGTTGTGGCGGATCTGCCGCTGTAATCCCTGGAACTCAGGTGGGTACGATCCGCCTTGACGGTGTCCGTCGGATTCTCTATTGTCCCGCCCGCAACTACCTTTTCCGAGCAAGTCGACGGGACGATCGTACCGAACGGCCGCCCCGCGCCTTTTCCGTGACGACGCACCACGACCGACAGGCATCGGGTTCCTGCGAGCAAGAGCCTCCAACGGTCGATGCGTGGAACACTGCAGATGCAACGATTGAGGTTTCGATCCTTGGGTGACCAACGGGCGTAGTGGCGTCGAGTCGGAAATCCGTGGATGTTCGAATTCATCACTTTCGCGCCGATCAGAAAGAGCCGCCGGGACCGTTGGGCCGTCGCCCAGCATGCGTCCGCCAGTGCGGTGATTCTTTGGAGGATTATCCGGTATGATGACGAAATCCCCTGGAAAACAGCCGATGGGCTTGGTGCTGGCCACCGGTTTCCTGTTGCTCTCTTGCGGCTGCTCGTCGCTGGACCTGTTCTCACAACGTTTCCAGAGCCCGGATGGCGTCGACGTCGGTGGGGCCAACGCCAAGCTTGTCGGGGACCTCGCGGTTCCGTATGGCATGTTTCCGGTGACCGTCGAGTCAATCGGGTTGGTTACGTGTCTTCGGGAAACGGGCAGCGATCCGGCGCCGTCACCGCATCGAGGTGCTCTCCTGGCCGACATGAAAGCCCGCGGTCTGGATCGGCCAAGCCGGCTCTTGGCCAGCAAGGGCACGGCACTCGTTCTGGTCCGTGGAGTGTTGCCGCCGGGCATCCAGAAGGATGATCCGTTCGACATCGAAGTCCGCGTGCCAAGCCAGAGCGAAACAGTCAGCCTTCGCGGCGGGTGGTTGCTCGATACGCGGTTGAAAGAAATGAAGATCCTGGATGACCAGCAACTCCACCACGGGAGGGACTGGGGCGTCGGCAAGGGAGCCGTGCTTGTCGATCCTTCCGCCGATGTCGAGAAGAATCCTATCTTGGCGTGTCGGGGGCGCATTTTGGGCGGGGGCCGAGCGTTGCGATCCCGATCGCTCGGATTGGTCTTGAAACCGGAACATCAGAACGTGTTCAACGCCTCGCGCGCGGCCGGCGCAATCAACAAACGCTTCTACAGTACATCTCCCGGAGGAATTCAGGAGGGAATGGCCAAGGCCATCAACGACAAATACGTCGAGTTGTCCGTCCATCCACGGTACAAAGACAACATCCCTCGTTACATGCAGGTTGTGCGTTCGCTCGGATTGCGAGAGTCGTCTGCCAAACGGCTCGAACGCATGGCGATTCTCGAAAAGCAATTGCTTGATCCGATTACCAGTGCCCAAGCGGCGCTGCAGCTTGAAGCCATTGGCCACGAAGGCATCGATCTCTTGAAGAAGGGCCTCAAGTCCGAGAACACCGAGGTCCGTTTCCGATCGGCCGAAGCCTTGGCCTATCTCGACCAAAGCGAAGCCGCCGAGACGCTGGGGAAAATGGCTCGCGACGAACCGGCCTTCCGTGTGTTTGCCTTGACGGCGTTGGCCACCATGAACGACTACGGTTCCTACGAGCAGCTTTGTGCCTTGCTGAACGTCGCCAGTGCTGAAACGCGTTACGGAGCATTCCGAGCTCTCTGGACCATGAACCCCATGGATCGTCGCGTCATGGGCGAGAAACTCGGAGACGACTTCAGCTATCATGTCTTGGACGTTTCGGGACCCCCGATGATCCACATGACTCGGAGCCACCGGGCGGAGTTGGTTCTCTTCGGTACGGACCAGAGGTTCCTAACGCCCCTGTTGCTCGAGGCGGGCCCGCGAATTCGCATAACCAGCAACGGTGGTGACAAGGTGGCTGTCAGCCGGTTCGCGGTGGGCCAGCCCGACCAGAAACGAATCGTCTCTTCCAAGGTGGACGAGGTGATTCGTGCCGTCGCCGAACTGGGGGGGACTTATCCTGACATTGTGCAGGCACTGCAACAGGCCAAGGCCAAAGACGTGCTCGCGAGCCGCTTCGAAGTCGACGCCTTGCCCCAGGCTGGTCGTCGCTACGAGCGAACGGCCGATTCGGCAGAGGGCGAAATGGATCGAATCGCGGAAGTCAACCCTGAGACCACGCGGCGGTCGCCGTTCAGTTTGTTCACTCGTCCGAGGGGGCCTGTCTCCGCAAAAGGAGGTCCCAACGCCGCTTCAAACGCCGAAAAGAACCCGTAAGACGATGATTCGACCGAAGTCCCCCACCCACTGAGGACTTCCTTTGCTAAAATGACAGGTCGAAATTCGGATTGACCGCAGCCAACTGAACGTATTGTCAGCCGGTTGCGGGGTGCTGTGACGCGGCTATGAATATGCCGGTGCGCCGCGATGTGTTTCGTGTTGATCTCGAACCGCTCACCCCCCATTTTCATGGTGAACTTCTCTTCTCATGCTCAAAGCGCTAGAAATCGTTGGTTTCAAGAGCTTCGCCGAGAAGACGCTCTTCAAGTTTCCACCCGGCATCACGGTGATCGTTGGACCCAACGGCTCCGGAAAGTCGAATATCGTCGACGGTTTGAAATGGGTCTTGGGGGAACAGAGCGTCAAGAGTCTTCGCGGCAAGGAAATGGCCGACGTCATTTTCAACGGATCGAGCAATCGTCGGGCCACCAACTCGGCTGAAATCACTATCACGTTCGACAACTCGAATCGTCTCCTGCCCGTCGACACGCCCGAGGTTCAAATTACCCGCCGCGTCTACCGGAGCGGCGAAGGCGAATACCTCATCAATCGCCAGCCGAGCCGGTTGCGCGACATTCGCCAATTGCTCAGTGGCACGGGCATGGGCACTCAGGCCTACAGTGTCATCGAGCAAGGCAAGGTCGACGTATTGCTTCAGTCGTCGCCCAAAGATCGCCGCGTCATTTTTGAAGAAGCGGCCGGCATCAGCTTGTTCAAAAGCAAGAAGCTCGAGGCGCTTCGCCGGCTTGAACGCGTCGACCAGAATCTGCTCCGGCTCTCCGACATCGTCGACGAGGTCGAGTCGCGGCTCCGTAGCGTCCGGCAGCAAGCCGGCAAAGCCCGGCGCTACAAGGAGTACACCGACCGGCTGCAGGAGTTGCGGACCCAAGTTGCATTGGTGGACTGGCATCGTTTGAGCGAGCGACTGTCGATCATCGAGGCTGAACGAAGCCAACTCGACGAGTGGCGCCAAGGTGACGAAGCCGAATACCATTCGCTTGAAGTCCGCATTCTCGATGTCGAGGTGCAAATCGAGGAAGCCACCGAGGCCATTCGGGCGGCCGAGGCCCAGATCGCCACGAATCGCGAACGCATTGCCGCTCGCGAGTCGACCCTTGCGCACGAACGACGACGAGGGCATGATCTGGAGCGCGAAATCGCCACGCTGCGAAGCCGATTGGCCCAGATGACCGTGCGCGCCGGCGACCTCCAACAACAGACGATCCAGACGGCCGAGGCGTGTGAAGCGGCCGAGGCACGCCGTCAAGAAGTGGCGAGCCGGGTCGCCGAAGGCGAACGCCAGTTGACCGAATCGCTTGGCCAATACGACCGCCTGCGAGCCGAGCACAGGCGACACGAAGAGGCCCATCTGCGACATTTGGCCGCCGCGGCCGAGTGGGCTAGCCGCGCGAGTGCCCTGGAAAGCCAGGCTGCCGCGGCCCGAGTCGCTCGGCAACAGTGTCAGAAGCGTTTTGATGAACTCCGCGATCAGTCCAGGGAGATCGATACCCAGCAGGAGTTGCTCCGGCGTAAGGTGGCCGGTTTGACCGCCCAGGCCAAAACGCAAGCGTATCGGTTGGATTCGGCGCGAGACCAGTTGGAAGCCTCGAAACATCAGTGGAAGGCAGTCCAGGAGGAATTGGCCGAGCGACGCGAGCGTTGCAGTGCTGTTACCCAGCGATTGAGCGTCCTCGAAGATCTTCACCGGCGTTACGAAGGGCTGAGCACGGGGGTGAAGCAGGTTCTTTCCGAGGCGCAAAGGGCGACGGAGGGGCCGTTTCGGCAAGTTCTCGGTCTGGTCGGTGATCTGCTGCGCGTCAGCGTCGAAGCCGCCACCATCATCGAGGTTGCGCTCGACAACACGGCTCAACAAGTTGTCCTGGCCGAAGGCAGCCCGATGGTGGACTACCTGCAACAAAACGCCTATCGGTTCAGCGGGCGCGTGGGGTTTCTTTGGCTTGATCAGCCCGGACTACCTTCGTCGGCCGACGACGTCAATCTAGAAGGCAAGCCGGGCGTGCTTGGCCGCGCGGACCGGTTTGTCGAGACCGAACCTCGCTACGCGGCCTTGGCGCGGCGGTTGTTGGGTCGCACCTGGGTGGTCGAAAAACTGAACCACGCGCTTCGTTTGTCCGCTACGTCGCCGCGCGGTCTTCGCTTCGTCACCCTGGCCGGAGAACTGGTCGAAGCCGACGGTTCCCTCACGGTCGGGCCGAGCCATGCGGCCGGCGGGCTCGTCACGCGGCGGAGCGAGATGCACGAACTGGGCGAACAGCAAGCGACTCTGGAATTGCGGATCGCCGAAAGCCGAAAATCGGCCGAGATTTGTGAGCAGCAGGTCCGTCATCGGGAAGGCGAAGTTGATCGTCTCGAACGTGAATACGAGCAGACCGCGGAACAACTCGCCCAGCAACGCCATCGCATCACGGCCATCGAGGAGCGGAAAACCGAGATCGCCCACCAATGCTCGGTCCGCGAGGAAGAACGCGATGCGGCCCAACAAGCGTTTGACAAGGCGACCCAGGAATTGGCCGAAGTTGAAGCGAGCCGACGGCAGTCACAAGCCTCACTGGCCGAGTTGGAGCAACGGGTCGGCCAGATTGGCCAACAGATCGAGCAGGTCGAGACGGAGCGGCAGGCTTCCATGCGGCTGACCACCGATGCCAAGGTCGAGTTGGCCAAGAGCGAAGAGCAGTTGCGCAACTTGCAGAGCCGCATGCGTCAACTCGAAGAAACTCAGCAGGAACGCGATCGCGTGCTGGCCGAGAATCGCGAGCAAATGGCCGCTTGTAGACGCCACGCGAAGCAATCCGCTTGGGCGATTCTCGGAGCCGAGTCGGAAATCGCGGAGCTCTACTTGCACAAAGAACGGCTTGCCACCGAAACCGTTGGGTTGATCGACCGGCGGAACGAGTTGGGCTCGCAGAAAGCCGAGGCCTCGGGCAAGATGCAGCAGATTCGCTCGCGAATCCACAAATGGGAAGAGAAAATCCACGCCAAGGAACTGGCCGCCGGGGAGATTCACCATCAGCGCAATGCGTTGGCCGACCGGCTGCGCGAGGACTACCGAATCGAGTTGGCCGAATTGGAAGTCGAACCGAGCGAAGAAGAGCAACAGCAACGCGAAGAAGTCCAGCAAGAAATCGATGAATTACGCAGCAAGATCAACAATCTCGGTAACGTCAACCTCGAAGCGCTGGCCGAGCTTGAAGAATACGACGCGCGCCACGAGCACTTGTCGACTCAATACCGCGATCTGACCGACGCCAAGAATGAGCTTCTTCGCATCATCGATCGCATCAACACCGACAGCCGGCGGCTCTTCTCCGATACGCTTGAAACGGTCCGAGGCCATTTTCAACAGCTTTTCCGCGACCTTTTCGGTGGCGGCCAGGCCGATATCGTGCTCGAAGACGACGTCGATATTTTGGAGAGTGGACTGGAGATCGTCGCCCGGCCGCCCGGCAAGGAGCCGCGGAGCATCTCGTTGCTTTCCGGAGGCGAAAAGACGCTCACGTGCGTGGCGTTGTTGCTGGCCATCTTCCGAAGCCGGCCGAGCCCCTTCTGCGTGCTCGACGAAGTCGACGCGGCGTTGGACGAAGCCAACATCGATCGCTTCACCCAAGTGCTCCAGGATTTCCTCACGTGGACCCAGTTCATCATCGTCACGCACTCGAAGAAGACGATGAGCTGCGCCAACACGCTCTACGGCGTCACGATGCAAGAGTCGGGCATTACGAAGCAGGTCTCGGTCACGTTCGAGGACGTCAGCGAAGACGGGCACATTCTTCCCTCGGCACTCCGCCGGGCCGACGAACAGGCCAAGAAAGCCGAGAAAGACGGCACGCAAGCGGCGTGAAGAACTCTATCCCCGTGTGTGGGAATACGTGTCGCGCTTTCTCGGCCGCCGCTACGTTACGGCCCAGATGCGCCGTCATCGGTTGGTGTTAGTGATTCGCGAAGCCTGTTGAGGATCGCCGGGTCCAATCGTCCGAGTGCGCGGATCTCGAACCGTCGCGCGTGTTCGCCGGTGACTTCGATTTGCACGTCGAGCCGATCGGGCGGCATACACGGCTCGACCCGATCGGCCCATTCGACCAACGTGATCCCGTTGCCTTCAAAATACTCTTCCGGCCCGAGCTCGTCGAATTCGTCCTCGTCACGGATTCGATAGGCGTCGATGTGATAGACGGGCCGCCGGCCTTGGTATTCATGGATCAGAACGAACGTGGGACTGACCACGGCCCGACGTTCGACGCCGCACGCCTCGGCGACCGTTTGCACCAGCCGCGTCTTGCCGGCACCGAGTGTGCCGCAGAGCGAAACGGTCGTCCCGTCGGGCAAGGCTCGCGCCAGCGCGGCGCCAAACCGGTGGGTTTCGGTTTCATCGTGGGCATCGAACGTGAGAGAGTCCATTGGCAGTTTCTGGTGGGTGGCATTTACCCGACGGCGTCCGGTGAACTGGAAGCGGTTTCAGGACCGAGAGTTATCAGGGGGTCCAAGTCCAAGTGTTGGACAACACATGGTATACGATCGCACCGGCTGCCACCAGCATGAACACGCTGACAACCACCAGGCGGCCAACTAGGTGTCGGTGCCCTGCAAGGCCGAACACAAACGCGAGCAGAAGCAGACCGTAAGCCACGGCTTCTGCCTCCAGGATCGGAGCAATGACGACACACGCTATCAGCAGGGTCAAGCCGACGAAGGCAGAAATCCTTGCAGATTTCGTGATATTGAGCTTGTCCTGAGACTGTAGTTGGCCCGTGTTGTCGACCATCGGAATCCCCTCAGGAAACTTGACACGCTCGACTTCTGTCCGTTGACAGTATCACCAAGTTCAGCATGCCAATTCACCCGGAGTGTACCATTATTGGGGGTGTGGATCAACCTGCTGCGAAAGACTGCTCTACCGAGGAACGTCCTGATTGACGTAGAATGGGCGGCCGATGCGTTGGAGACGTTCACGGAGGATTCTAGGCGATGGCCAGACAAGGTGCTTCCCAGCTGCGAGTCCACGCCACGAGTCATATCGTGATCCCCGCCCGATTGGCCTCGACGCGGTTGCCGGGCAAGCTGTTGTTGGACGCGACGGGTCAGCCACTCATTCGCCATACCTACGAGTCGGCCCTTCGTGCCAAGTTGCCCGGGGGGGTCTGTGTGGCGACCGACCACGAGCGGATTTTTGACGCGGTTCGTTCGTTCGGCGGCGAGGTCTACATGACCGATCCCCACGCGGCCAGCGGGACCGATCGCGTGGCCGAGATTGCGCGGAGAATGCCCGAGGTCGATATTTTCGTCAATGTCCAAGGCGACGAGCCGGAGATTTCGGGCGAGTCGATCGACTTGGCGATTCGTCTATTGGAAGAAAGTCCGTTGGTGGCCATGTC
>JAFGIR010000500.1 GCA_016929515.1 Pirellulales bacterium
TGATTCGCCCACCATTGCAGTTCATAGCCGACACGCGCGGTGAGCGTGACGTTGCCTTGGTGGACCCATTCAACACCGAGAAAACACCGCAGCGAGGGAACGCCGAGCCACGAGTCCTTCATGCTCGTGCTGAAGGCGCCGTAGCTCAAAACCGGAAGTTGGTCGTCGGTCCTGGCATAGTCGTCGTTGACGTTCCACTGGCCAAACAAGAAGTCGGCCGCAAACGAACCGACGAGGCTCAGGTTCCTGCGATTCGGCAGGCTCCAGCCGCCGCTGATTCCAAAACTCGGTCCGATTCCCCAGAAATCGTGCGCGATGTTTTCCTCTGCGGTCACGCTCAGGGCGGGAATTATGGCATTGGGACTCGCGAACCTCAAACGCACGTCTTGCCGGATGATGGCTGTCTTGATCCCCATGGATGGACGAAGCCAGGCCGACTGGCCAACGGCGACGCGTCTTCCGAGTTCCAGATCGATCGTGTTGTAGGTCAGACGCCAGTCGATCGACGCGTGGTTGAACATGGGGATGCCGTCGAGGGTGCTCCCGACGAATCCGCTGAAGAACTCGGGCACGACCACGCCCGGCTGACCCTCCTCGATCGCGACGTGCTCGTCCTGCGAGGTGCGGAAGTGGGTCCAATACAGCTTGACGTCCCACGACTCGTCATGCAGTTTGTGCCCGAATCCGAACCGGAAGCCCGGACTCCAATCGAAATGCACGTTGTCGGCGGAGAACGACGAACCTTCGTAGGCGGCGTTTGACCAGACGGACGACGCCTCGGCCGAGGCATGCCAATAGAGCACGTCGCCAAACGGCATCACGCCGTCGGCGAGCGCCGTCGAGCAGCTCGCGATCAGGGCAATCGCCAATGTCAAACGTGTGAACCGCATCATCGCCTGGTTACGCTAAAAGTTGAGTTGCCACTGCAGGAAGCCGCCTTGGAGACTCGTTACGTTGTTGAGCCGTCCGATGTTGTACGAATAGAACTGCATCTGATTCAGCCACAGTTGGGCCTCGTAGCCCAATCGCACGGTGCTGGTCGCCCGGCAAAACTGCTGCCGCCATTCGAGACCGACCACGCCCCTGAGCATGGTCGCCGCGCCGGTAATGGGGCTCATGTCAGTCGTGATCGACGTCGGCGTCGGAGCCTGGTCGTTGGTGTACTGCTCGGTGAACTTCCAATGCCCGAACATCAGCGCGCCCGACGGAGTGCCGAAGAGCTTCAGGCTGTAACGATCCTCGCGGCACAAGGGCATCGTCATCGTCGCGCCCAGCGAAGGACCGATTCCCCAGAAGCCCAAATTCATGTCCTCGGTCGCGGAGGTGAAGGTGTAGGAATGCGGGACCGTCCCGTCGGGGGTGTCGATCGGATCGCGCCATTGGGACTTGATGGTCTGGTTGATGAACGCCGTCTTGAGCCCGACGAAGGGCCGCAATTCGAGGTTCTCGCCGATCGCGCGGTTGCGGCCGATCTCGAAATCGATCGCGTGGAAATCGAAGTCCCAAGCGATGCTGGCATGGTGATAGTGGGGGCCGTAGTCCACGCCGTCGGTGTTGCCGACGTAGAAGTTGCCCATGAAGGCCGAGTAGACCTCGCCCGACGCCTGGCTCGTGGCCGAGGTTTGGAAGAACGTGTAGTAGAGAGTCATGTCGAAGCCGTCGCTCCGCTCGACTCCGGCGCCGACCCGCAAACCGGCCCTCCAATCGAACGGGGCATCGATCACCGTCGCCGTGCTGATATTGGTCCACAGGGATTGCTGGGGCGTGATAACCTGCGCCCAGTTCTCGGCGGCCCCTTCCCGGACGGTCCAAGCAAGCACGTCCGCAAAGAAGTATCTGCGGCCCCCACAGTTCATTGTCGGGTCGCATGTCACGCAAGTCGTTTCGTCGCGTTGAACAGGGCGACCTTCAGCCCAGGTTGCGGCTGCGGAAAGAGTCGAATCGCCATCTTCGGCCGATACAAAACCGGCCGTTCCCCCAAATTGTGCGCCGTGCGATGGCTGAAGAAGAATTGCCGCAATGAACAGTACGCTCAAAGTGGATACGCAGCCCGATAGATATGTGGATCGGTAACCTCCTGTGCGGGCATAGGCAATTCGGCTCCACATAGTCACCGTAGTCCCTGGGAGTGGGAATGGCGATCGCCGGTATCCAGAAGAGATGAGATACTGTCTGGAATAGTCTACTTAATCGGAGCATCTTACTTGGACAATCCAGGCAAAACGAGCGGAAGACTCCGTTACGTTAGCATAAGCTGCCGCACCTTGGCATGATGGCGAAAATGCTGATGCTGGGCAAAACGGGGTGTGTTGCAGTCAGCGATGGAGCATGGGGTTGCTTACCGAACGGACGACCGATTGCCTGCGAGCATCGGTGTGCCACCAAAGCAGGTCAGGTATTGTCCTGCAAAGGGTTCCTTTCTCGAAGCTCGCCCCGCGACTCCACGCTACGCCCGAATTCCCCGCCGAACGACTCCGAGATTGCCATCTCGGAAATCAAGACGCCGAGAACCCGTGCCGACAGCGGTTTACGGGGTGCTCTCCATATCCACCGTCCAGGGGACATGGATCACCTGTCCGCACCCCACCTGAGGTTGAAACGGCCAGGACTAACCCGGGGGCGCTTGCCGTACTTCCGACAGGTCTTGCTAACCTGACCGAGCGAAGCTGGCTGGAATCTTCCGCCGGGGGGCTTCTTGCTGCCCCCGCTCGCGATTGATGCGGCACAGCGGGCCCTCCCGTCACGAGTCCTCTTGCCCATGGTCAGGAGGATGGGGTTGTTCTCGGCCAACCCCAAGCCGTTAAGTGAACAGAACCTTATCCTACACCGAGACCCTTCCCGGATACAAATCGGGCAACGGCTCAGGCACCGACCGAAATCGGCACAGGAAACCTCCACCAGCGGACGCTTGGCGGGGTCGCGACTGTATTCCACAGTGCGACCCCGCCAATTCATAGTCGTTCCGCTCCAA
>JAFGIR010000501.1 GCA_016929515.1 Pirellulales bacterium
CCGTGTCGCTGTTGATCGTGCTCGTCACGCGGCCCGAACCGCCGGTGAAGATCGTCGAACGGATCGTCCGTGTGCCGGCCGAGAACCCGACCGAAGATGGGGTGGCTGGGGCAGAGCGCAGCGGTGCCCCAGGGAATCGAGCGTTCGTTGATCTTCCCGCCTATCCGCTTCGCTATCCAATACCCGAGAGAAGCAGTGTGCTGGCGGCCGTGTTTTTTGGCCCCTCGGACGATTTCGGCAGTCCGATTCGTCCCGCGCGGAATCGTCCGCGATGGGCCGATTGGAACGCGCCGGACGATTTCGACAGCATGTCGCGGCCGGCCATGCCCCGCTCGTCGACCGTGCCGAAGCCACTGAAGTCGAAGTCGTATCGCGAGATTTTTGACGAGTTGATCAAGAACCATGGGTAGGACGTCTCTGAATTCACCACGAAGGACACGAAGAGCACGAAGAGAGAAATGGAGAGAAATCGAAAGGGGTGCCGCCCGGCGGCAAGAGGTATTGGATCATTGATGGACGAAACCTCTTGTTGCTACGCAACACCGACGATTTTGCGACGGAGCCGGTTGAGAATGGCAAGGTCCATTCCGCAAAATCATCGGTGCCACCCGGCGTTTTGATTTGCCACGAAGGTCACGAAGGACACGAAGCGAGATGAACTGAACGCCGGGCACGGCCTGGCTTGCTGATAGACAGGAGTATTCGATCATGAAACGCACATTTCTGGTCTTCGGTTTGGTCGTCGCGGCGATGGGTTGGACGTTCGGCGCGTCCGCCGGGCAGGAAGAGGACGCGACGCCCGTCACTCGACTGACCGTTCATCCGGCGGCCGCGCCTCGCCCGGCACTGAAGTACAAGCTGCTGCCCGGCTTCTTCGAAAAACGGCCGGGCAACGCGGCCGTGGTCTACAACCGGCTTTGGGCCGAGAATTACCAATTGTACAAGTATTACGCGGAGAACGGGCCGGAGATTGCTTCGTGGGCGGACATGCCGCTGGAGAAGCTGCCACGGGAGAAGGTCAAGAATTTCGTCGCGATGACGGGCGGCGTCTATCGGGACTTCGTCTGGGGCTCGCGGCTCGAATCGTGCGACTGGGAGCAGCCGTTTCGCGAGGGCAATCCGTTCGCCGTGCTATTGCCCGAAATCCAGCAGATCCGCACGCCCGCCCGATTCTTTGCCATTCGCGCTCGATGGCAGATTGCCCAAGGCCGCTTCGACGAGGCGATCGAGACGCTACGCACAGGCTATGCGTTGGGCCGCAACGTAGCCGAGAGCCCGTGCCTCGTGGCCGATTTGGTCGGCATGGCGATCTGCGGCATCATGTCGCACCAGATCGAGACGATGATCGAGCAGCCGGGTTGTCCGAATCTCTACTGGGCGCTGACCGATCTGCCCAGCCCGATTATCGACACGCGCGGGGCGTTCGAGGCCGAGTACGACATGTTCTACTTGGCGTTTCCGGAGCTTCGCAAGATCGACGAGACGAACCACGGACCCGAGTACTGGCGGAACCTCGTCGAACGGATGGCCGACCAATTGACGTGGCTCAATAATCCGAGGCGAATACCAAAAGACGAACGCGCCGTTTTCGCGGGGTTGGTTCTCAAGGGCTATCCGAAGGCCCGGCGAGCCCTGATTGCCCAGGGACGCACGGCCGACGAGGTCGACGCGATGCCGGTTGCCCAGGTGGTGATGATCTACACGGTCGAGACATTCGAGGAGCTTCGCGACGAGCAGTTCAAGTGGCTCTATTTGCCCTGGTGGCAAGCGGCACCCGGAATGAAAGAAGCGAACCGCTCGCTGAGAGAAGAGAGCCAACGCCGCGAGATCATTCCGGTTGCCGGGATGTTGTTGCCGGCCATTCAGGCGGTAAAATTCGCCGAGGCCCGCAACGAGCGGACGATTGCCTTGCTGCGAACGATCGAAGCACTGCGGCTCCACGCGGCGTCGCACGACGGGCGGCTGCCCGAGCGGCTTACGGACATTGCCGAAGTGCCCATCCCGATCGATCCGCTGACGGGCCGGCCGATCGAGTGCAAGATCGCCGACGGCGTGGCGACGTTGGAGGTTTTTGACAGTCCACGTTCGAAGAAGCCGGACCGGCTGATCGAGATCCGCATGGCGAAGTAATCAAAACCTCTGCGTCTCCGCGCGATGATTATTCTCGCGCGGAGGCGCGGAGACGCAGAGAAGTGAGATTTGTAGGGTGCGTGCTTGCACGCACCACCCCGTTGAAACAAGGAGAATTCTCATGAAGAAGATAGTCCTAGGCGTGTTGATCACGATCTTCTCGGCGGTCGTCTCTATGGCTCACGCGGCCGAGGCGTTCGATGCGGCAGCGAGGGCGAAAGCGATTGCGCCGTTCATCGAGGAAGAGACCGTGCTGTTGGTTCGCGTCGATGTCTCGCGGATCGACGCCGATGTCGTGATGGACTGGGTGGCCCGGGCAGTGCCCGAACTGGAGCCGAACTATCCCAACGTTCGAAAGCAATACCGGTCAATGCTCGCGGCAATCGCGAAGGCCAATGTTCGAGAACTCTATTATGGGATGACACTTGCCGGCCCGTTGTCGGACAAACAGACGGTGTTTGCCGTCGTGCCCCTTCCCGAAGGCACGGATCGTCGCGCGGCGGCCCGCGACTTGAGCCAAGGGAAACTGCTGCGGGAGCTCGGCAAGGGACACCTCTACGCCCATGTCGCGCGAAAGGGCAATGCCTTGGTGGCGGGCACCCGGGAGACGGTCGAACGGTTGGCGAAGCTTCAACCCGACGTTCGGCCCGAACTCGAAAAAGCGTTCGAGGCGGCCGGCGATACGACTGTTCAGGTGTTGTTGCTGCCGCCAAAACACACGGCGCGAACGTTTGAGGAGATGATGCCCGAACTGCCGAAGAAGGTCGGCGGCGGGCCGAGCCGTGTGTTGACGAAGGGTTGCCTCTGGGCGGCGGTGGGCGTCGAGTTGCCGCCGAAGATGGCGGCCCACGCCGTCATCCAGTCGGCCGACGACGCGTCGGCCGAGGCGCTTTTGACTAAGTTGAAGTCAGTCGGCCAGATGTTGAGCGACAACAAGACGGTCGGCGAGCACGTTCCCCATCTCGAAAAGGTTTTCGAGACTCTGACGCCCCGGGTCGAGGGGGATCGGCTGGTGCTCCGGCTGGATGAAGAAAACCAGGGCGTCGCCCGGCTGGTGGCTCTACTGAAGCCGCCGATTGAAAAGGCGAGGGACAATGCCCAGCGCGTGCAGTCGATGAACAATCTCAAGATGATCGGCCTGGCGATGCACAACTGGCATGACGCGCACAAGACGTTTCCCGCCGCGGCCAGCTACGACAAGGACGGCCGTCCGCTTCTGAGTTGGCGGGTTCACATCCTGCCGTATGTCATGGACGACCCCCGACTGTATGGGGAATTCCATCTCGACGAGCCCTGGGACAGCCCGCACAACAAAAAGCTGATCGCCCGAATGCCGACCGTCTACCGCTCACCGGCCTCGAAACTGTCGGACAAAGGGCGCACGAACTACGTCGTGGCCACGGGCGAGGGAACCGTTTTCAGTGGGAAGAAAGGGACGTCAATCAGGGACATCACCGACGGCACGAGCGCGACGATCATGGTCGTCGAAGCAGACGACACCCACGCGCCAGTTTGGACCAAGCCGGAAGACCTGCCGTTTGACCCGACGCAGCCCAGACGAGGTCTCGGCGGGTTGCGAGACGACAAGTGTTTCATGGCCACATTCTGCGACGGCTCGGTCCACGCGTTGTCGCCGGACATCGCCCCGGAGGTCCTTCGCAGGCTGTTTCTGAAGGCCGATGGCGAGGTTGTCAACTACGACGACATTGACAAGCCTCGGAAGAAGTGAGCTCGGACGGCGTCTTGACGGCCAAAACCGGTCTATCGCCGGTCGCTGGGTGGCACCGACGATTTTCCGCCCGCCGACGCTGCGATGTCTCGCTGCTTTTTCGGAAAATCGTCGGTGTTGCGAAGCAACAAGAGGTCTTATCGGCCAACGGTCCAAGGCCTCTTGCCGCTCGCGCGGCACCGACGATTCCGCGACGCGGATTTGTCGAAGTGGTGAGCCTTGCTCCGCGGAATCATCGGTGTTACCCGGATTGGCCACGCCCCTCGTTGCACAGGCCATGCCACCCAGGCGGCTTTGGCGGGCCCAAAACCGGTCTATCGCCGGTCGCCCGGCACGAGTAGAATCCTCACATAAGTGGTGGCGGTCTCTCCGCGCGCATTCACGTCGGACGCCGCCGTGGACGGGTTTCCTAAGTGCTGACTGGAAAACATGTTACAATATTCGACCGCCGGAGAATCACACGGACGCGGAATACTGGCGCTGGTCGACGGACTACCGGCCGGGCTGGAAATCGACACCAAGTTGATCGACGCCGAGTTGGCCCGACGCCAGGGAGGCTACGGCCGCGGCGGTCGCCAGCAGATCGAAACCGATCGGGCCGAGTTGCTCACGGGCACGTGGCGCGGCCAAACGCTAGGCAGCCCCGTAGCTCTGTGGGTCCACAATCGCGACTACAGAATCGAGCAGATGGACGACCTCGAACGTCCCCGGCCCGGCCACGGCGATTTGAGCGGAGCCGTCAAGTACCTGGGGCCGATTCGCGCGATTCTCGAACGGGCAAGCGCTCGCGAAACGGCCGGCCGAGTCGCCGCCGGCGCGCTGGCGCGGCAACTTCTCGCGCCGCTGGGCATGTCGGCGCTCGGGTACGTCGTGGAAATCGGGCCGATTGCGATCGAGTCCGGCCCAGGCACGATCGACGAGCATCGCGCGCTCCGCGACCAGAGCGAACTCTACTCGCTCAATCCGAAGGAAGACGACCGGCTCAAGAATCTGATCGACCAGTTCCGCAGCGACGGAGACACGCTCGGCGGGGTGATCGAAGTGCGGGTCGAGGGCGTGCCGTTTGGCCTCGGCACCCACGCCCAGTGGGACCGGAAGCTCGACGGGCGGATCGCCCAAGCGGTCATGGCCGTCCAGGCAATCAAAGGCGTCGAGATCGGTCTCGGGTTCGACGCGGCGAGGCGGCCCGGCTCGGAGGTGCACGACCCAATTCAGTTCGACCCCAGGCAAAAAGCAATGAACACGCTCGGCTTCGTGCGACCGACGAACCACGCGGGCGGATTGGAAGCCGGGATGACCAACGGCCAGCCGATCGTCGTCCGCGCGGCGATGAAACCGATTGCGACGCTGGGTCAACCGCTCGAATCGATCAATTTGCAGACCAAGAAGCCCGAGAACGCCTCGTACGAGCGGAGCGACATTTGCGCGGTGCCGGCGGCCAGCGTGATTCTTGAAAACGTGGTGGCTTTTGAGGTGGCCCGGGCAGTGATCGACAAATTTGGAGGCGACCACGTCGACGAGATGGTCGCCCGATGGAGACTGTTTCAAGAGATGGCCGCCAGGCGATAAAGCGTGACGGAACCACAGACACGGAGACACAGAGAAGAGACGGGGGATGGGGTTCAAAACGTTTGAGAGGAGTCTTCTCTTGAGGTGAGAAGGCAAAATGGTCGATTGTTCGAATAGGGAGTTGGCCGGAAGGTGTCGTCCGGTTGAAAAATGTCATCCTGAGCGCAGCGAAGGATCTCGTCCACGCAAAAACGACCGAGATCCTTCGCTGCGCTCAGGATGACAGTTAGCACTCTGTCGTTGATTAGATCGCGATTCGTTGCGGGTGAACAAGGATGTTCCTTTTGCACGACCGGGTACGGCGGCGGATCTGCCTCACCGGTTTCTTTCTGCTGTGCGTGCTGCCGACCGTGGTGGTCCTGGGCTGGGCCGTGGCGTGGCGGTTGCCCGGCCATGTGCGCGCCGAGGCTCGGCGAATCGGCTGGCAGTTGGGCATGGACCTCTCGCTCGGGGGCGTCGAGCATCGGCGACCCGGCGCCGTGCGATTGACCAACGTGGTGCTCCGCGATTGCGAATCGCCGGAGGCGGTCCTCCAATGTCCAAGACTCGATGCCGAGTGGAGAACCGTGACCGACAAGTCGGGGGCGTCGCGCCGTGTCCTTATGTTGCAGGCAGGAACCATCGCGGTCGACGCCGCGCGGATGACCACATTGGGTAAGCTGGCCCGACGACTTTTCGAGTTGCGGGCTGGAAACGTCGATGTCGACGTGCGTCTGGCGGTCGAGACCGTGGAAGTCGGCTCGGGCGGGCAGTCGGAACAATTCACCAAGGTCCACGGCGCGATGCAAACGCTCGAAAGCGGAACGGAGGGATGGATCGAGTTCCGCGAGACGGGCCAGCAAATGACCCGACCGGCGTGGCTCCGCCTGGGACGCAACCGGCACGTGGGGCCGCCCGGCGATTGGTTCGATCTGAACACCGGTGGCGCGGCGTTGCCGTGCGGGTTGTTGGGTCAGGGCATTAGGCCCATGAAATCGCTCGGGGCGAACGCCCGGTTCCGGGGCTATCTTTGCGCGACGTCGACGGCGACGGGTTGGCAAGGCGGAATTTGGCCTTGCCGGCCGGAGGACCCGCCCTGCGAATTTCTCGACGTCGAGTTGGATCGGTTGATCACCGATCGTTTTCCCCACGTGCTCAGCGGCACCGCGTCGGTCCAGTTGCGCCAGGCTGTCGTGCGAGAAGGCCGTATCGAGCAAGTCGAGGGAAGTGTCCTGGCCAACCACGGCACAATTAGCCCTTCGCTGGTGAAGGCGGCGGTGGAGCATCTAGGGCTCCAGCAAGGGGCGGAACCCGTCTCGGGAGATACGCCGATTCATTTCGCGCGGCTGGCATGCCGCTTCCGCCTCGATCGAAACAACGGGCTGCGGATTCGCGGCGGACTCGACGACACCGAGCCCGAGCCGGTGCTGGTCGGCCGGCAAGGGTGGCTTCTGGGCCCCACCGTGCGTTCTTGTTCGGCCGTCGCAGTGATTCGCGCGATGGTGCCCGACAGCACGGTCCTGGTGCCGGCCACGCCGCAGACCGATTGGCTCGCGCCCTATCTGCCCACGCCCGAAATCGCGCCGGCCGCGGCGCGCGAGCGTTCACGCCTGGCGACCGACGAGCACGAAACCGTGCATCGATAGATCGTCCATCTTCTATGAAAATGCACGGATTCGCGGAATTGCACCCCCAAGCAGAAGTATTTCTTCTGTTAGGAGATCGTTACAATGGAAATGGGCGCAAGACAATGGACGATTTTCTGATTATACTGAGAGCTGGCGTTTGTCCGAAGCATGTGCTCTTTCGGGGGTCGGGAGTGACCGTTGAACGACAAAGTAACGAACAACGTGAAGGATCTTATTCCGGAGGTGGGCTACCGGGCGAAGCCGTCGCAGACGCTGCAGAGCATTCTCAAGGCACACCGTCTGCATTATGAGCGGTTGGCCGATATTCCGCCCGAGGTCGCCCGAGAAATTCAGCGACGGCCCGTTTTTGCCGACTTTCGTTCGATCGAGATGACCGGCGAGACGATTCGAGAGTCGTTGACCCGGCCGATTCTGAAAGATCTGCTTGTGACGCGGATCGGTTACTGCAGTCGCGCCGCGGGCCATTTTATTCCCCGGCCCGAAGGAAGTCTCGACCATGTCTTGCACTACTGCGTGGACGGCAAGGGGTGGTGCGAGATGGCCGGCCGTCGGTGGACCATCGGACCCGAGACGGTGCTTCTGATTCCGGCCGGGGTTCCCCACTGTTATGGCGCGGCCGCCAGAACCCCCTGGTCGATTCACTGGATCCATTTTACGGGTCGCTCGGCGGCCGAATACTGCCGGTTATTGGGGGTAACAGCCGAAACCCCGCTCTTTCAATTACCCGCGACGGACGAGATACTCTCGGCCTTCGAGGCGTGCTATCAACGGATGAACAGCGTTCATACCCACGGCCAGTTGATCGCAGCCACCGGAAACCTGGCCCGGTTGTTGGGGCTGGCCAACCTCGAACGTCATTCCGTCAACCTTCGAACGTCGACGGCGGAGAGGAATCTGAAAAAGACGGCGCAATTCATGAAGGAGAATATTGCAGGTCGATATTCGCTATTGCAGTTTGCTCAGATTGCCCACCTGTCCACGCATCACTATTGCTCGTTGTTCAAGACGCGTTACGGGTTCTCGCCGATCGAGTACTTCAATCGCCTAAAAATGGCAAAGGCACAGGAGTTGCTCTTGAACACGACTCTGCAAGTACGCCAAGTCGGGCGGAGTCTTAGCTTCGACGATCCCTACTATTTCTCGCGGTTGTTTCGAAAGATCGTGGGCGTTTCGCCGAAGGAATACCGCAAGCAGAAGGCCAATCGAGACGGCCATCACGAATTGACCGAGCCGGCCAACGCGAACGGGCGAAGCCGGTCGTGACGCTCAAGAAGCGTTCGGCGGAATTTCATAATCGTCCAACTCGGTCAGCCAAAGGCGAATCTCGTTGTCGTATTCGCTCGACAAATTGCTTCGGACCAGTTGGCGGTGGAAACTGGCCGCGCCCTGTTCGACCAATTCGGCTGCTTCGGCGCTCGGAAAGCGGCGAACCGGATCGGGGGCGATTAGCCCTTGGCAGAACGTCATCAGCAAGTCGTTGACGACGACTTCCTTGGGGAGAATTTTGTGTAGTTGCTGGGCCAGAAGCCGCTTGGCTGCCAGCAGGTCCTGAAAACTGCTTCGCCCGGCGAACGGAGGCGTGCCGGAAAGCATCTGAATCAGAACGTAGCCGAGGCTGGCCAAATCCGAACGCGGCGAGCACTCGTTTCCTTCGAGCACCTCGGGCGCGGCGTAGACCGGCGTGCAGGTTCGCATCGGCGGCGGTTTCTGCAGTTCGAATGCGGAGCCGATATCGACGATCTTCGCGTTGCCCGTCCGCTTGATCATGATATTCGACGGCTTCACGTCGCCGTGCACGATCTCCTCGCGGTGCAACGCGGCCAACGCGGCCAGGCAATCGCGGATGATGGCGATGGCGATTCCGGGCTTGAGCCGAGGGTGGGTGGGGCCGGCCGTGACGATGATCTGATTGATCTGATCCCAGCGCCGGTTGCTCACCCGATAACGGAGATAGTCGAGCATCCGCTTGTCCAGCAACTGGTTCAGATCGAAGCCGTCGATCCATTCCATTTCCATGAAACGGATGCGGTGCCGATCAACCCAATTGTGAACATCCAGAAGATTGTCCTGTTGGATCTGGGCGACGTGGGCGGCCACGTGCGCGATCCGGCCCATGCTCTCGTCGTAGGCGTACTCGCTCGTGTAGGGCTCGGGCGTGAAGACCTTCAACGCCACCGGCAGCGTGAAGTTGTCCGTGCTCCGCCGCTGCGAGAGATAGACGATCCCCTGCCCTCCCGAACCCAAGCGGCGGATCAGACTATGATGCTCCGTCCAATGAAGCCGCTTGTCGCCGACGATTTCCTGATACGTGTTCAGCAATGCTTGAGGGCACTCGGTTTTGGCATGGCCGCCCCACGTTCGGGTAGGGCTCCGTTCGTAGAACATGGTCGTGGACATGGAGTCTGTCTCAACGGCGGGAAGGAATCGGAAATAGTCTATAAATCCCAGCGATATCTTAATGAGTTCCTGGGGAATTCGTCCAGAGCGAATCTTCTGGTGAGAAATGCGGGCTAGGCATCTTTCGGGGCGATTCGGTCGACCAGGTCGGTCCAGAGTGGATAGCTACCACCACGAATGGGGAACCCCAGGGCTTTGTCTTCCAGGAGATTGATCAACGGTTCGTCCAACTGCCAGCGACGCAGATTCTCGCACAGAAGTCGCGTCATCTGGTCGATTCGCCATCGCGCCTGGCCGGCCACGTGGGGCGTGATGATCACGTTGGGTACGTCCCAAAGGGGGTGTTCCGGCGGCAAGGGTTCTGGGTCGACCACGTCGACGACCGCCCCGGCCAAATGGCCCGACTCGACGGCGGCGATCATGGCCTCGGTCGCGACGAGCGCTCCTCGGGCCGCGTTGACCAGCAGCGAGCCCGGCTTCATTTGCCCGATGGCGGCTGCGTCGATCATGGCCCGGGTCGCGTCGTTCAGCGGAGCCGACAGGACGACCACGTCGCTCGCGGCCAACAAATCGTCGAGCCGGTCGGCCGGCCAAAGGGCGTCGACCGACGAGGGGCAGTCGATGGGAAAGAGGTCGGTCGCCAAAACACGGGTGCGAAACGGTCGCAGCACCTCGGCCAGCCGGCGGCCCACCCCGCCCAGGCCCACGATGCCGACCGTCTTGCAGGTCAAATCCTGAGTGGGCCGGCGAATGTACTCCTTTTTCTGCTGGGCGCGGAAGAACACAGGCAGGCTGCGATGCCAGGCCACGATCAGTCCCAACGTGTGTTCGGCGACCTGGTCGCTTAGAACGCCTGAGGCGCTTGTGACGACGATGTCCGAATCGATGACCGAGGGCACAAGGCAATGATCCATGCCGGCCGCCGACGATTGGATCCAGCGAAGGCGACCCTGGGCGACGACGGCGTCCCAGTCGACCGGCACCTTGGCGTGGCCGCAGTAAAGGTCGGCGTCGAGCAACTCCTCGGCCACGTGCTCCTGGCCGGCGTCGACGACTTCGAAGTCGGGTACGGTCTGGCGGATCTGTGCCAAATGAGACGGTTCAACAGGGTAACAAAGGACTAACCTCATAGGGGTACACCTGGGTTGCGAGACCGCGAGACGAACCAGCGAAAGCCCGAACCGAACATTGTGGCCATTTCTCGTTTGCCGGCAAGATGGGTTGAGGGGGCCGCGGTTCGGCAGTACAATGAAAGCGTAGTTGTTTTGTAGCCTTCCTATTGAGTGCGGCCAAGCGAGTGGCCGCGGCACGATCGACGAGAGCCCGGTTTTCGGGGCAGCCCCGCAACGATCTGCCGGCTGCTTGCCCGCGGATATCGATAGTACTCGGCCAAGTTGCTCCCGCCGTTGGACCGAGTTGTGCCGCCTGCTGGGCTCGTCGAACAGTCGCCACGCATTGGCGGTGATGACCCAGAGGAACGCCCTCCGTCAATGCGACGCCCGAGGTTGTGCATTTCCACCGTGACCGGTGAAGGAGGTTCACGCTGAGATACACCAAGTTTCAGATCAGTCTGTTGGCCGTTGTGCTGCTCGTGGCGCTTCGGGTGACGATCGGTTGGCACTTTTTCTACGAAGGTGTCTGGAAGGTTGCCCACCCCGATCAGTTCTCGGCCACGCCGTTTCTGACTACGGCCAAGGGGCCCGCCGCGCCGTTGTTCTACGCCATGGTCTACGACATCGACGGCCGCCAGCGGCTGATGCCCGAGGAAAACGACCAGGGCAAAAAAGTCATTACCGGAAAGATCTACCTCGACGCGTGGAGCGCCCAGCAGGAAGCGGCCGTTGCAAAATACTCGCTCGACGACAAACAGCAAGCCCTGGCCAAAACGATCTACGACCAATATGCCGACTCGGTCAAGCTCTACCTGAAAGAAAACCAAGCGGAAATCGAAGGTTATTTCAACAGCCTCGATCGTTTCGAGCAGGCTCGCTGGGCCGGCGGCAACAACACCGACTTCCAGAAGAAACGCAACTGGGACGAGCAACAGAAGCTCCGGGCCGAGGTCAACGTCTGGCTGGGCGATCTGGATGCGATGGGCGACGAATATCGCTCGGCCCTGGAAGGCCTTCTCACCGACGAGCAGAAAGCCCAGGGCGCGATCTCCGTCGGCCTGACCCGGGCCGACCTGATGGATTTTGCCGTAACGTGGAGCCTGACGGCGATCGGGTTCTGCCTGATCGTGGGCTTCTGCAACCGGTTGGCGTGCTTGGGCGGGGCGGCGTTTCTCGTTTCGGTGCTGCTGACCCAGCCGCCATGGCCGACGTTCTATCCGCCGGCGCCCGACGTGGTGGGCCACGCCCTGATCGTCGACAAGAACTTCGTCGAAATGGTGGCCATGCTCGCCCTGGCATGTCTGCCGGTGGGACGCTGGGGTGGGCTCGACGCGTTCGTCTACCGGTGGTTCGGCCAACCGCTGCTGAAACGTTTCGGTTGGAAAGGTGATGAATAGATGAAGGGATTGGGGGTTGGGGATTGGCGATTAAAGGGTAACACCGATGATTCCGTGCGATGGAATCGGCCATTCACGAATGATTGGAACGCGGAATCGTCGGTGCCGCGCGAGCGGCAAGAGGCATTCGACTCTCGATACACAAAACCTCTTGTTGCTTCGCAACACCGACGGTTTTCCGAACACACGGAAAGCCTGCGTAACGTCTTTGGCGGAGAATCATCGGTGCTACCCCGGTGGTTCGGAAATAGACCTGTAGGCCGGGGCGTGACCCGGCATGCGATGCTTCGAGGAAAACCATGATGAACCTGACTCCCCGAGAACGAGCGACCGGCAAAGAGAATTTCGTGGGCGAGGTTTCGCGCCGCGGATTTTTGAAGACGGGCGTGGCGGCCGGTCTGGTGGCCGGCGGTGGGCTCGGTGCGTTCTATTTCGGCTACGAAAAGACCTTGCCCAATCCGGTCCGCGTTGGCGTGATCGGCACGGGCGACGAGGGAAACGTGTTGATCGGCGCGATCAACCCCGACTACCTCCAAGTGACTTCGATCGCCGACGTCCGGCCCTACAGCGTCCATCGCGCGTTTCACGGCGACCACTACAGCGACGCGGCTTTGGCGGCTCGATGTGGCCTGATGACTAAGTACGGCTGGAAGACCGAGGACGAAGCCCGGCGCCACGTCAAGGTCTACGGCGACTACCGCGAATTGATCGACGGCGAGAAGGACAATCTCGACGGCGTGCTCATCGCCCTCCCCTTGCACCTGCATGCAACGGCCGCCATCGCCGCGATGAAAGCCGGGTTGCACGTGCTCACCGAAAAACTGATGGGCCACAGCGTCCACGAGTGCAAGGAGATGGCCCGGGTCGCGAAGAAGACCGGGCTCCATCTGGCCACCGGTCACCAGCGCCACTACAACATCCTCTACCAAGAGGCGATGGACACGATCCAGCGGGGTACGCTGGGCGATTTGCACTACATCCGCGCCCAGTGGCACCGCGGCAACCTGCCCGGCCACGACAGTTGGCAGCCACCGATGCCGCCCGAGCTGAAACCCAAGGACGAACTGGCCGAAAAGCTGGTGAAGCAATTGAAGAGTTGGGAGGGACAACTGGCCAAGGCGCGGGGCCGTGACATCGACGTTTGGCGAAAGAAGGTCGATCAACTTCGGGCACAACTGGCCGACCGGACCGTGGAGGCCGAAAAATTCGGCTACCAGCCGATCGAACTGAAAGACGGTTCCGGCAAAGTGGTCTACGACGGGCCGGCCGCCGAGGAATTGATTCGCTGGCGGCTTTGGGACCGGACCGGCGGCGGGCTGATGGCCGAGTTGGGTTCCCACCAGTTGGACGCGGCTGGCATCTTCATCTCGGCGCTTCACGGCGGCGAGAAACAACATCCGCTGAGCGTCATGGCGGCGGCCAACCAGCCAATCTTCCCGCCCAACCGCGACGCCGAAGACCACGTGGCTTGCATGTTCGAGTTCCCCGCCCCGGGCTACGATCCCAAGAGTGAAATCAAACGCCGGCAAAAAATCGGCGTGCAATATGCCTCGATCAACGGCAACGGTTTCGGCGGCTACGGCGAGATCGTCTACGGGACGAAGGGCACGTTGATTCTCGATCGCGAGCAGGAAGCCATGTTGTTCCAAGGCCCCTCGGAGACCAAGGTCAAGGTCGAAACGGGGCCGACGCTCGACACGCAAGCCAGCGGCGCGGCCCAAACGGCCGTGGCCGGTGCCGTCCGCCAGGTGAGCCGCGGCTATCGCGAGGAAATGGAACATTGGACCTGGTGCATCAAAAACCCGGCTCCGGAAAACGTGCCGCGGTGCCATCCCAAGGTGGCCTTGGCCGACGCGGTGATCGCGCTGGTCACGAATATCGCGGCCCGAGAAGGACGGCGGATCGAATTCGAAGAAGCATGGTTCGATCCGGACAGCGACGCGACGCCCGAGGGCGTCAAGCCGGACGTGACACGGTACGTGTAGAGATTTTCGGGATTTCGGGATTTGGGGATTTAGGGACTAGTATACAGAGCCAATTGCGATGAATCTGACTCCCGAACAGAAGGCCATTGGAAAAGAGAACTTCGCCGCCGCGCTGGGTAGCAAGCGAGTGCGGGCCGATTTTCTCAAAAAGGGAATCCAACAAGGGATTGCCTCGGGCAACGGCCTGGGGGCCCACTATTTCGGCTACGACAAGAAGATCGATAAGCCGCTTCGCGTGGCCGTGTTGGGCACCGGCGACGAGGGAAGCGTGCTGATCGGCGCGATCAACCCGGCCTTTATCGAAGTCGTCGCCATCGCCGACGTCCGGCCTTACAACGTCCACCGCGCGTTCCACGGCGACCATTACAGCCCCAACGCGGCCAAGGTCCGCTGTGGGCTTCTCAAAAAATACGGCTGGAAGACCGAGGACGAGGCCCGAAAGCACGTCAAGGTCTACGGCGACTGGCGCGAGTTGCTCAAGGAAGAGAAGGACATCGAGGCCGTCGTCATCGCCCTGCCCTTGCACCTGCACGCGGCCGCCGCAGTTGCCGCGATGCGGGCCGGCAAGCACGTCCTGACCGAAAAGCTCATGGGCCACAGCGTCCACGAGTGCAAGGAAATGGCCCGGGTGGCCGACGAGACCAAGCTCCACCTGGCCACGGGCCACCAGCGCCACTACAACATCCTCTACGACAATGCCCAGAAGATGATCGAAAAGGGGTTGCTCGGCGATCTGCACTACATTCGAGCCCAGTGGCACCGCGGCAACCTGCCGGGTCGCGACAGTTGGCGCCAACCGATGCCGAAAGACGTTAAGCCGGGCGACTCGCTGGCCGAGAAGCTGGCTGGCGAGCTGACGTCGTGGGAAAAGAAGCTCGCGGGATTGAAGAAGGCCAAGAAGCCGGACAAGAAACAGATCGAACTCTGGACCAAGCGAGTCGCTCAGAAGAAGATGCAAATCGAAGACCGTGTGATTGCCGGCGCGGTCAAAGACTACGGCTATCAGGACGTTCGAATCATCGACGCCGGGAAGACGCTTTACGAAGGTCCGCCGATCGAGGAACTGATCCGCTGGCGGCTTTGGGATCGCACCGGCGGCGGCCTGATGGCCGAACTGGGTTCGCACCAGTTGGACGCGGCCAGCATTTTTATCTCGGCCATGCACGAAGGCAAGAAACAGCATCCACTTTGTGTCATGGCGGCGGCCAACCGGCCGTTGTTCCCGCCCGACCGGGACGTGGACGACCACGTCTATTGCCTCTATGAGTTTCCCGCGCCGGGCTTCGACGCCAAAGATCCGCACAACAACCGCAAGCGGATTTCGGTCGCCTATGCGTCGATCAACGGAAACGGATTCGGCGGCTACGGCGAGACCGTCTTCGGCACGGGCGGCACCTTGCTGCTGGAGCAGGAAAAAGAGGCGATGCTTTTCCGAGGCTCCGCCGTCGACGACAAGACCCGCGTGGTCGACAACCGAGACAAAGAAACCCAGAAGCGTCATCCCTATTCGCTGGCTTCGCATCCAGACGGCGACTCGGTGGCCGCTGCCCTGGGCAACCTGGCGCTGGCCGGTGATCTGAGCCGGGGCTACACCGAGGAGTTGGAGCATTGGGCTTGGTGTATTCGCAACCCGGCGCCGGAAAACAAGCCGCACTGCCACCCGAAGCTCGCGCTAGCCGACGCGGTGATTGCCCTGACGACGAACCTGGCGGCGCGTGAAAGCCGGCGGATCGAGTTCAAGCCCGAGTGGTTCGATCCGGCAAGCGACGAGACCCCCGAAGGGGTGAAGCCGGACGTCGGGCGGTACGCTTGAACGCCGTCCGTCCTTGCAGTATCCTAAACGCTTTGCCGACAAGCGGCTCTGTTGAAGACCTTCAAGAAGGGTGGCTGGGGCATAGCGAAGCGCTGCCCCAGATAGCCGAAAACTGGGGCTTTCCCGGTCCCGATGGATCGGGAAGACTCAGCCGCTGGCTCCCCCTTGTGCAAGACAGGGTGTTCCACAGAGCAGTTCTAACAGCCTGTTGAAAAAGAGGAAGATCGACTTGGGGTGGCATGCCCTCGCTTGCCGTGGGCATGAAAATACGTGGGAAAACATGCCCACGCCAAGCGAGGGCATGCCACCCATACTTTTTCAACGGGCTACTAAACAAGGAAGGAGACTACCGTGGAAAAGTGGCCCCTCGGCGTATTTGCGAGTATCGATGCCGGCTTGGGAGTGAATTTGGACGTCGTGCGAGAACTGGGGGTTCCGACGATCCAACTTCACACGCCCTCGAAACCGTCGCGGACCCAGGCCAAGGCCGAAGAGTTTCTGGCCACGCTCAAGCAGATGGGCATCGCGATCAGCGTGGTGTTTGGCGGTTTCGAAGGCGAGAGCTACGCCGACATTCCGACCACCGCCCGGACGGTTGGGCTGGTGCCGCCGGAAACCCGAGCGGCCCGGACGGCCGAAATGAAGGAGATCGCCGATTTTGCCCGGCTGTTGGGTGTC
>JAFGIR010000059.1 GCA_016929515.1 Pirellulales bacterium
GAAGTAGGCCATGCCGGGGATCATCTGGCCGACCGGCATGTACTCGCGCAACCGCAGCCCTCGCCCCAATATGGCCGACTTGAGCGAGTCGGCCATGCCGGCGAGCATTTGTATCTCGACGGCCGACTCGGGCAGGTCGTACTGGCGCAGAAGCGCCAGGGTGCGGGCGATGGAACGGACGTTGTGCGATCCCAGGGCCAATTTGACCCCGCCGTCACCCGATTTCCGAGGCACGGCTTGGAGAAACTGGTCGGCCATCCGCTCGAAACAAGCGTCGGTTTGCCGTTTGTCGGTCCAGACGGGCACGGGCCACCCCATCTGCTCGGCGTGGGTCACTTCGAAGTCCCAATACGCGCCTTTGATGAGCCGCACGGTCACCTGGCGTCCCGTCCGCTTGGTCCAATCGATGACCCGCCGGGCGTCTTGCTCGCCGCTGCGCAGGTAAGACTGGATGGCCAGGCCGGCCGGAAAATCGATCTTCGAGGCGCAATGCTCGAACAGTGCCAGGGTCAGGTCCTTCAGGGCGAAGTGCTCCAGGTCGAAATTGATCAACACGTTGTGCCGCGCGGCCAATTCGAGAATCGGTTGCAGGCGGTTGGCGAGCCGGGCGATCGCGCCACGGAAATCGATGGCGTCGACCCGTGCGTCGAGCGAGCTGATCTTGATCGAGACGTTTGCCCGGGGAATCGGCCCCAGATGGTCCATCTCCAGCCGCGACGAAGGTTCCCATTGGGCCACCTCGCCGGGGAGCGTTTCGAGCAGGTCGAGATAGCGTCGTTGATATTCTTCGGCTTCTTTGTCGCTCAGACACGCTTCGCCCAACAGATCAACACTGAACGCACTGCCGGCGTCCCAGAGCTTGTGGAGCTTCGGCAGGGTGTCGGCCGCATCGGTGCCGGCGATGAAATTGCCCGCCAACGCCGTGATTCGGTTGCTGATCGTCTTGGCCATGATGCCCTTGGCGATTCCACCCGCCCGGAGACCCAGATCCATGCCTGGTGGGAGCTTCACGCCGGGCTGAGTCAGGTAGTCGACCAGGCAGTCGTAGACGGCCGACGACGACCGGAGCATGGGAAACGCATCGACAAATCGGAACAACTGGACTTTGAAGGCCGGATCCTTCATCGTGAAGTTCATCATCTGGTCGGACCAGAACCGGGCGGAAAACCAGCCCGCCTTGTACTCGCGCGCGGCGGTCAACAGCGACCGGCCGATCTCTTGGGTTGCGGCTTCCGTCTTCAAGCGATGGTCAACAGTCGGCGTTTCGTCGAGTGCCGTGGAATGTTCCGGCCTTTCCATGGAATGACTCCATAATTCTGTGCGAGAAGGTCAACTCGTTGGAATATATAGTACCGAGAAGACTCTCGGAAAGTCGTTGTGTCGGTTATCCGTATGATTGCCTCATCTCCCGAAAGAAAAAGTGATTGCACCGATGAACCCGATCAACGGCGCGGCAAACGAACCGTAGTAGACCGGGACAAACCAACGGCAACGCTCGTGGATCGTTTCGGGAAGCCGGAACATGGAAAGGACCCAGAGCAACTGAGACATGCCGTCCATTGGGCGTCTCTGGCGTGTCAACTCTTGACATGACTCCCAAACGATCCTGAGCATTCTAACGAAGATCGGTATTCCGATCAGCAAGATCATGCTGACGAGCAAGGCGATTTCCCAGAGACTCATGGAAAAATCGTGCCGGCCGTTTGGCAAGGAGCGGTCGTTCCACGCGAACATCATCATGACGGCGTAAACCCAAAGCCAAACGGGAATCGCGAAATACGTCACGCTGGGCAATTCCAGATTGGGAAGGGCCGTGTCCTCTTCGACCGACTCGGGCGCCTGCGCTTGCTGGTCCAGCGGCTCGGAGACTTGGAACGCCGGGTCGTGATCGCCGTCGTGTCGCGTCCCGCATTTCCAGCACGTGTCGAACTGGTCTTCGAGTTGTTCCGCGCAACCTGAACACTGCCACATGGTTGATCACCCGATGAGAACAAGGTGACTATCGAAAATCGCAGTCCCATCAACCGTCCAGACGGACTTGTGCCCGTTGAAGACGATTCACGACGGCCGCCAGTTTCCAGGCGTGGGCAGGCCCGCTTGATTGCCCTTTGGCGTGCATCTTGTGTTTTTCAGGCCAGCCCTATACCACGACGGGCATCTTAACATTGCAAGGGGTGGCGAAACAAGGGCGTGAGCGAAAAAGCGTTTGCCTTGTCTTTCCCGCCAAGGTATCATGTCCTGTCGCCCAATGTGCCTGGGCGTTCTGTCGAGAGGGTTTTCAAGGGCTTCGTGGGCAACCCGTCCCGCCTTGCCGCCTGGGATACCCGACAACGCGGCGGCCTTCGGTCCCTTCCTTTGTTTTCGAAAGGAGTTTCAGGCCATGTTACTCAGCAGTACTCGTCGCGGGCACGCCGAGAGAAACCCGTTGCGGTTCTCGTTGCCTTGGTTCGCTTGTGCATTTCTGGCCCTGGCCTGCTTGACCCACGTGGTCCAGGCCGGCGATCTGGCCGACCTGGCCAAACCGCACGAGGGCCGCAGCATGCGGTCGAGTTCGGCGGCGGTCGACGCGCAGGGCAACTACGCCCATCACAACCTCGACAATTCGCGCGTCAATCCCGGAGCGACCAGGGTCGTGCTCGACGCCCAAGGGCCCGGCGTGGTCACCCACATGTGGTTCACGTTTCTCAGCCCGGAGCCGCAACCTTGGGCCAAGCAAGGATCGGCCAATCACCAGGAGATGTTGCTGCGGATCTACTACGACGGCAGCGAGCGACCAGGCGTCGAGGCGCCGTTGGGCGATTTCTTCGCCAATGGTTTCGGCCGTCGGAGCGAGGTGATCAGCGTGCCGGTCGTGGTCGAGGACGCCGACTCGTACAACTGCTTCTGGCGGATGCCGTTTCGCGAGTCGATCCGCATCGAAATTGTCAACCAGAGCAAGAAGAACATCAACTTGCTCTACTACAACATCGATTGGATCAAGAAAGACAAGCTGCCGAAAAAAACACCCTACTTCTACGCCCAGTACCGCCAGGAATATCCGGTCAAGCAGGGTCGGGACTACGTGATACTCGACACCAAGGGCAAGGGCCACTACGTGGGCACCGTGCTGAGCGTCCGCACGCGCAGTCCGTCGTGGTTCGGCGAAGGCGACGAGAAGATCTATATCGACGGAGAAGAGACCGCGTCGATCTGGGGCACCGGCACCGAAGACTATTTCCTCTCGGCTTGGGGGCTCAAGACGACCAGCACCCCCTATTTCGGAACGCCCTATTTCGATCAATGGGGTATCGTCGGCGGACACACCAGCGCCTATCGCTGGCACATCCACGATCCGATCGTCTTCAACCGATCGATCAAGGTGACCATCGAACACTGGGGATGGATCTCGCCCGACGAAAATCCAAATCAGAAAAACGATAGCTGGAACGAACGCCAGGATGATTATTCGAGCGTGGCGTTTTGGTATCAGACGGGCATTCCCACGTTCGAGGCTCGGGCTCCAGACGCCGAAGCGCGGGCCTTGCCGAGCTTGGATATCGTCTTTCCATTGGCCAGCCATGCCGAACAAGCAGCCCGCGGATTGGGCGAGTGCCGGGCACAAACGAACCTGGGCTTCTATCCCAAGGGACAGCTTCTCTACAAACCGAAGCAAGAAGAAAACGCCTGGGTCGAATTGCCCTTCTCGGTCAAGAAGAAAGAACCGCGCCGGCTGGTGCTGGCCGTGACGCAGGCGCCCGACTTCGGAAAATACCAGGCCTATCTCAACGGCGTGAAGATTGGCAAGCCATTCGATTTTTATCACAAGAGCGTCCGCGATTGGGAATGGCACTTGTTGGATTTCTGGCCCGACGCCGGCGACTACACCCTGCGGCTGGAGTGTGTCGGTAAGAACCCGGCTTCGACAAGCTTTGGGCTCGGCGTTGAATCGGTCCGGCTTCGCGAGCGCCGGCCCCGCGTGAAGCAATGGGGGTTTGAGAAGGACCGCGACTGGCGAGAGAAGCCGATCTTGCACGACTAAACAAGCCTCCGCGGAACGAAAAGTGGGGGCCAGGCCCACGCGTGTCGCAAAATGTCGGAAAGATGTCGCAAAACACGCTGGCATTGCGAAATGGCCACGCCTAACATGGCACGTGAGGTTTCGAGAATGAGCAGCGAATCGCGCTTAGTCGGCTTCTGTCCGTGAAGCGAACCGCCTCATTCTCTCCAAAGGCCCGCCAGAAACCAGACTCTCCCCAAAAGCCCACGGAGAACCGAGACGCCACGGTCGGGAAACAGTCTGACCGGCAAGTCGGGCAATCCACTCCCTGACGATTGTCGGTCGGGCTGACGTCGCGGTGTTTTCTGGAACGCATTCCGACAGATCACATTGGAGGTGCAATGCCATGAGTCGACCGATGATGTCTTCTTCCTCCGTGCTCGCGAGGGTTGTGCGACTGGTGATTCTCGTCACGGTCGCCAGTGCCTTCGGCGTCTCGGCATGTGCCCAACAGAACCTGCATGCCGGTTTCCAGTCGCCGCCCGAGGAGGCTCGTCCGTGGGTCTATTGGTTCTGGATGAACGGCAATCTCACCAAGGAAGGCATCACGGCGGATTTGGAAGCCATGCGGCGCGTCGGTATCGGCGGCACGCTCATCATGAGCGTCAGCACGGGCATTCCGCCGGGCAAAGTCGATTTTCTCTCGCCCGAGTGGCGTGAGCTGTTTGCCTTTGCCGCGCGCGAGGCCGACCGGCTCGGTCTACAGATCATCATGAACAACGACGACGGCTGGACCGGAAGCGGCGGCCCGTGGAACACGGTCGAGAACTCGATGCAGGTGCTCACCTCGCGGGAGTTTCGCGTGAGGGGACCGAAGAAACTCGACGAGGTGTTGCCGCGCCCGCCGGCCAAGCTGGATTATTATCGAGACATTGCCGTTCTGGCAATTCCCACCCCGTCGGCCGGCGATGCCAGTATCAAGGATTTGCGGGCCAAGACGGCCGCCAGCCGCAAGGACCGAATCGAGCCGTCGCTTGGGGAACCGGCCATTGCGTCCGTGCCGCGAGAGAAGGTCCTCGACCTCAGCTCGAAACTCGACGCCGATGGGCGGCTCCGCTGGGACGTGCCCAAGGGCAATTGGACACTGCTGCGGCTGGGCCACACGACGAATGGAAAGAAAAACCATCCGTGCTCGCCCCAGGGCGTCGGCCTGGAGTGCGACAAGCTGAGCAAGGAAGCCATGGACGCCCATTTCAAGGGGCTGTTGGCCAAGTTGATTGCCGACGTCGGCCCGCTGGCCGGCAAGTCGCTGATCGGCACCCACGTCGACAGTTGGGAGGTGGGCTGCCAGAACTGGACGCCCAAGCTCCGCGAGGAGTTCACGGCCCGACGCGGGTACGACCCGACGCCCTACCTGGCGACGCTCGTCGGTCACGTGGTCGAAAGTCCCGAGGTTTCCGAACGGTTCCTTTGGGACTATCGCAAGACGCTCGCCGAGATGATGGCCGACAACTACTTCGGCCACCTCCGAGAGTTGGTTAAGAAGCACGGCATGGTCATGTCGGTCGAAGCCTACGGAAGCGGCAACTTCGACAACTTCCAGTGCGCCTCGCGGACCGACATCCCCATGGCCGAGTTCTGGGTTGATTGGCCGCGCTATAACAAAACCGGCAAATGGGCCGCGTCGGCCGGACACACCAAAGGGTGCAGAATCATCGCCGCCGAGTCCTTTACGGCCACCGACCACTGCGGCAAGTGGCAGAACCATCCCTATCGGCTCAAGATGCTCGGCGATCTGATGTACACCAGCGGCGTAAACCGTTTCGTCTTCCATCGCTATGCCATGCAGCCATGGATGGATCGTTGGCCGGGCATGACGTTCGGCAAATGGGGAACCTGCATCGAACGCACGCTCACCTGGTTCGAGCCGGGCCGGGCGTGGTTCAAGTATCTGGCACGTTGCCAATACCTCTTGCAGCAGGGCCAATTCGTTGCCGACCTGTGTTGCTTCCACGGCGAGAGCGCGCCGAACCGTGTGCTCGATCGGGGCGAACTGCGGCCCGCACTGCCCAACGGGTACGATTACGACGGGTGCAACGATGAAGTGATCATGCGCATGGCGGTCAAAGACGGCCGGATTACACTTCCCTCGGGCATGAGCTATCGCGTGCTTGTGCTGTCTGAGAGCCGATTCATGACACCCGAGTTGCTCGGCAAGGTGCGAGATCTGGTCGCCGAAGGAGCCCACGTCGTCGGTCCCAGGCCCGAAAAATCGCCCAGCCTGGCCAATTATCCAGAGTGCGACAAGCAAGTCGAGCGATTGGCGAACGAACTCTGGGGCGATACGTCGAAGCCGGGCGAGAAAGCCACGGGCAAGGGAAAAGTCTATTGGGGCAAGTCGCTCGAACAAGTGTTTCAAGAGCTTGACATCCTGCCC
>JAFGIR010000502.1 GCA_016929515.1 Pirellulales bacterium
AGGACTACGATGAAACACTGGCCGGGTCGGCAGGCTATTTCTCCAATGGCCGCCGAGGCAGTGTTTTCGTGTGGCTCTCGCAGGCCAGCCTGACTTCGCCCGTTTGGGTTCCGCGACGATTGCTCGGCGATGACGGCACGATCGACGGATATTTTGCCGCGTTTCCTTACCAGCGCGACAATCCAGGCTATATGATGACCGACGAGTGGTTCAACGAGCCGCGTTACTGGGCCGCTCGAATTCGCAGCGACTACTCGGAGGATTTCGACGACTTGAGCCGGATCGGCGGCCATCTGCTGCTGAGCACCACGTCGCGATGGGGTATCGACACCGAAATGAGCCGTCTGGCCGAGCAACTGCCCGGCGACGGCCGCGATCACCTCTGGTTGGGCGACTGCAACGTCGTCTATCGCTTTGCCCAGGGCACCTGGGGACAGTGGCGGACCGGCATTGGGTTCAACTGGCTTGACGACACGATCGACACCGAGTACGGTTTCAACTTCACCTACGGATTCGATTTCTATCCGGTCAAACCGCTGGTTTTCTCGACCGAGTTCGACTGGGGCACGATCGGCAGCGCCGAGGCGTTCCACTTCCGCACGACGGCCGGCGTGCTGATCCACCGCTTCGAAAGCTATATCGGCTACGAATACCGCGACATCGACCGGTTCCACTTCAATGGCCTCGTGGCCGGCGTGCGGATCTGGTTCTGATCGATGGCACGGGGTACACTCGACGCCGTCGGTCGTGACTCACTTCGGTCACTGTCTTCGCGAGGAACGGTACCATGGCAAGAATTGTATATGGTGTGTCAGGCGAGGGGTCGGGCCACTCGTCGCGAGCGCGCGAAATCGCGAGCCATCTGCGCGACCGAGGACACACTCTGTGGTTGGCAAGCTACGATCGCGGTTATCAGAACTTAAAGGCCGACTTCGACGTTTTCGAAACCGAGGGCCTGTGCATCGCCAGCGAAGACAACAAAGTGTCGGTCGTCAAGACGTTCACCGAGAACATCAGACGGTTGCCCGACGGTTTCAAAAACCTGCAACAGTTGCGGCGAAAGCTCTTCGACGAGTTTCGGCCCGATTGCGTGATCACCGACTTCGAGCCCATGACGGCCTATCTGGCGAATCACTACTCGCTGCCGCTGGTGACCATCGACAACCAACACCGCATGCGATATCTGAAGTACGAGGCTCCACCCCATTTGAAGGTTGACGCCCGGGTGACGAAAACCATCATTCGTGCCATGGTGCCTCGGCCGGACGTCTCGTTGGTCACCACCTTCAGTTTCGACGATATTACCAACGACCGCACATTTCTTTTTCCGCCGATTCTGCGTCACGAGGTCCTGGACCGACAGCCAGTTGACGGCCCTCACATTCTCGTCTATTTGACCAGCGGTTCGGAATCGCTGTTGAATGAATTGAACCACTTCCCTCGAGAGTCGTTCTTGGTGTACGGCTACGACCGATCGGACCAGGTGGGAACGGCAACCTTCAAGCCATTCAGCAGCGACGGTTTTCTACGAGACCTGGCCTCGGCGAAGGCCGTCATGGCGACGGCCGGATTCACGCTGATCAGCGAATCGCTCCATCTACGCAAGCCCTACATGGCCATGCCCATGCGGGGACAGTACGAACAGGAGCTAAACGCGTTTCAGCTCGAACGGCTGGGCTACGGCAAAAACGTGTCCGACGTCACCGCCGAGGCGATCGGAGATTTTCTCTACCACACGGCCGATTATCGAGAGCGACTTCAAACCTACGAGGCCGCGAACCACCACGCCATCAAAAGCAAGCTGGATGAGCTGCTGGAGAACAACTGCGCCTTGGTGCGCCAGTTTCACGAGCTGCGAAAGTAGGGTGGTTTTGGCTCTTCCCAAGTTAGCCAAAAACCTGTCTTGAGAATTCCTGTTGGCGTTGGTATACATGTGATGATGGTTCACGAAGGAGGCGTTCTACACGCTCCATTCTTCGAACGGTTTGACGATCTCGTCGAACCGTTGAACGAACGGTCGCGGAGGCTCGGAATGATGAAACGTTTTGGCTCGGCTGGGCATATTCGAGCACCGTTTTGCCTTCGACTTTATGCTTGATTGATTTGCTGCCACGGACTTTGACTTCGACGGTCTGCCAAGGATCTCTATTTCCTCGGCATGGGCAGCGCCCCCGTTCGCGACGGCTTCTCCGCATAGTCCGGGTAACCGATTCCCTTGACCAGATCGGCGATGAGGACGTCTTGATTCGTCTTGAAGCACGTATTGGCCGCGACGCCGGTCAGAATCGAATAGGCGCCCGAGCGCTGATCGGCGGCCCGCAGGTATTTGTCTTCCCGCTTTTCGGGCAGGAAGATATCATCGAGCATCACGCGGTCGCCACCGCCGTGGGAGCCCTTGCCGCTCCAGATGTCGTAGTTCTTGGCGGGGCCTCGTAGTGGAATAACGCGTGTTTGCGTTCCGCCGCGTTTGATGCCCCCCTGTTCGGTATCCGTGCCGTTGACGTAAATTTTCTCTTGAATCTGATGTTCGAGGCGTCCCTTGGTTCCGTTGAAGGCGATTTGGTAGCCTTCCCACGAGTTGAACGCGTTCAAGGAATAGGACATCTGCACGTTGTCGTCGTACTTCACGAGGACGCTCATCGTGTCTTCGATGTCGATGTCGGGGCGGAACACGCACCGGTCTCGGAAATACCCGTCGAATTTCTCGTTCTCCAGATAGAGCGCCCGGTGGTTGCGACTTCTCTTCAGATCCAATTCGAATCCACATTTCTTCTTTTCGGGGCAGGTGAGGCAGCGCTCGTGATGGCTATCCAGTCCCATCCGCTTGGCCGTCTCGGGCACGTAGAACTCCCGCTTGCCCTTGGCCATCACCGACACGGGAATCGACGAGAGCCACCAATTCACGAGGTCGAAGTGGTGCGTCGCCTTGTGGACCATCAGCCCACCGGAGAACTTCTTCTGGCTATGCCAGCGTCGAAAATAGTCGGCCCCGTGAAACGTGTTGAGCAACCAATGAAAATCGACGGAGAGCACCTCGCCGATAGCACCGCTCATCAAAATGTCCTTGACCTGCGTACGGGGCGGCGAATAGCGGTAGTTGAACGTTACCCGACACGTCTTGCCCGTGCTTTTTTGGGTGTCGATGATCTGCTGGCACTTCTCGGCGTCGATAGTCATTGGCTTTTCGGTAATGACGTTACACCCCAACTCCATGCCGCGCACGACGTACTTATGGTGAAAACCGTCAACCGTGGTCACAATAACCACGTCGGGTCGGGTCTTCTCGATCATTCGGTCGAAATCGTCTGCGTGGAACGTAGGCACCTTCTTGCCGGTAGCCTTTTTCGCATTTTCCTGAGCCATCTTGAGCCGGCCCTGGTTCACGTCGCACAGCCCGACCATTTCGGAGTGGTCCTTGTAGGTGTTGTAGACGGCCTTCTGATACATTTTCGACCGGCCGCCGGTCCCGACATGGGCGTAGCGAATCTTTCTATCAAGACCGATCGCAGCGCTGGTCAACGCGTTCCCGGTCAGCAGCACTCCCGTTCCGGCAGCCGTCGCCGTTCTCATAAAACCTCGCCGAGTGACGCGATATCTTTTGGACGCGTGGTGATACGCCATGATGTGGTTCCCTTGATTAATCCGGAATGTTCCCTTGGCTTACAGTCCAACTTCGATTCTAGCCGAGCACATAGTCTAATAAATACCATCAATGCATGGCATTTTCCAGAGCGTGGACGGATTCTGTTGCCCGGTAAGCTGGTCTGCCTGGGTGCAGTTCCGAAACCCACCCTACGAGGGGACTCATGCTGGTTTGATACACCACGGCTTTTCAGGGTTTTCACCTGGAACGACCTGAACGTTGGAAATGCAGTTATCAACGAAAACGGGCCGCTAATCCTTGTCGGACAGATCGAGGACGGCCCAGGCGGGATACGTGTCGTCGCGACCGGTTTGGGCGTGCCAAAGAATGCGGTTGAGCGTGTCTTCGTCGGCCTCGTCGATGTCGTCCAGCGGCAACTGGAGCGAGACTTTGGCCCAGTGCTGCTGACGTTGATCCTGGATGTCCGAGAGCTTCGGATTCATCTGATCGAGCGGGATATTGTTTTTCACCGCCGTATACGGTTCGAAATTGGGTCGGTTGGTGAAACAGCTTGCCATCGGCGTGGCCGAGGCGTCGAATTGGTTCATCGGCGGCAGGCCCAAAATCTGCTCGATGGTACGCACCATGCTCGTTTGGTTATAGTTGGTGCTGTCCACGGCATGCCGCCGCGTGTAGGGACTCACGACGAGCGCCACAGTCCGATGCCCATCGATATGGTCGAACCCGTTTTGCGGATCGTCTTGAACCACGAAAATACACGTCTCGGGCCAGAACTTGCTGCGGCTGAGGGCTTCGACGATCCGGCCCACCGCTAGGTCGTTGTCGGCCACGGAGGCTGCGGGCGTGGGCATGCCGGGTCGCGTGCCGGTCGTGTGGTCGCTCGGCAGCAGCATGATCATGAAGTTCGGCAATTGGCCCTTCGCTTCGCACTGCTTCAACTCGCGAAGGAATTGATCGGCTCGATATTGGTCGGAGACAATGCAAGGAAAACCGATGGACGTCGGACAAATGTAAGGTTCGAGCGTCTTGATCGCGGCCGTGGCCTTGATCTCGATCTTGTCGGTCCCTTCGCGATAGTCGCGGTAACACTCCAGAAAGCTCGGCCGACCTTTGCGCGACGGATCTCTCCAGCGAATCGTGGCCTTCACGAACTCGCCGTAAACCCGCAGCGTCTTTCCGTGGGCCAGGACATTGTCCCAGATGAATCCGCCGGGCGAGTAGGCCATCGCGTCGCCGCCCCAATAGGGATAACTCCGCGGCCAGCCGCCGAACGATTTCTCGATGTAGTCGGTGACGTAGGCCTCGTCGGTCCATTGGTGGCCATCAGCGCTGAGCACACCGCTGCAATAAAAGTTGTCCAACAAAACGAACTCGCGTGCCAGCTTATGATGATTGGGGGTGACTTCTTCCCCGAAGATGCACAAGTTCGGATCGCCTTCGCCTTCGGGCATGTCGCCGAACACCTGGTCGTAGGTTCGATTCTCTTTGATAATGTAGAGCACGTGTTTGAAGATCGACGGCTCGCCGACGCGGTCGGGTACCGGCCGCGCTCGGGCGTTGCGGCGCGGCTTTGCTTGGGCGTACCGTGCTTCGGAAAGCCGGTTGTTGGTCAGTACCGTTTGGGTGCAACGCCGGAAGGCTTTTTCCTTGGGCAACGGCATGATAGAGACCGTGCCGACGGGCTCCCGCGAGTTGAACCCCCAAACGACCTTGCCTTTGACCTTGCGTCGCCCCTTTTTCTCCGTGTTGCGCGAGCCGATTCCCTTGATGTTGGCGACAAAGAGCGTCTGTCGTTCGGGATCGAGCGCCAGCCCCGCCGGATACCATCCCGTCGGCAGAAAGCCCTTAATGCGACTGCGCGACGGACGGAAAGCGACAACCGCCACGGCATTGTTCGTGCCGTTGCTGATGTAGAGTGTCTTTCCATCGGGATCGAAGAGCAAAGCGTTGGGGGCACTGCCCAGCAGGAGTTCCGAAGACGGCCGTGTCGAAATATGCTCCACGATTTGGTTGTGATTCGTGTCAATGACCGTCACCAAATCGGCATTGGCACAGGCCACACACACGTAGCGACCATCGGGCGAAGCGGCCAGACCGGCGGCGTGTGGACCGACGACGATTTCTTCGATCACCTTGCCTTGCACAGGATCGATCACCGACACCGAACCTTCCGAGGCAATGTGCCTTCTTGGATCGACGCGCACCGGGGCGGCAGATCCCGAGGGGCCGGTCGGATCGCCCTTGCCGGGCCGCCGCCCGGCCCAATTGCTCACATAGACCTTGCCACCGGCACAAACCACGTCGTATGGAGCGTTGCCGACGTCGATCTTGCGGAGTTCCTTGCCCGAGGCCAAATCCACCTCACTGACGACATTCACCATGTTGCAAGCAACCCAAAGCGTTTTTTTGTTGGGATCGAGTGCGAGTCCCGCCGGCACGACCCCGCCGCGTTTTTCCTTGCCACGCGGCGTAAGCTGGATGGATCGGTGCTTTGACAAGTGGCCTTCTTCGTCCACGCCATAGACGTCAATGGTTCCACGGGTATTCGAGGCGAACCACTGCTTGCGCTCGGGAACAAATGCTATGCCCGTGAAGCTGCCGGTATGTGATGCACGTCCCGTCACTTGCTTTGTCTCGACGTCAATGACGAGAACACAGTCATTGCAGAGCACTCCCAGCCACCGTTGATCGGAACTCAAGGCGACGGCAGTCGGCCGATTCGGAAACGGAACCTGATCGCCTAAGGGCGAAAGAACCTGGTTGGTCGGAACGACGATTCGCCCATCGGTTTCATCGCCGACCCGCAGGCGATCATAATCGTCCGCTTCCACGGAACGCGTTGTGCTGCTTGTCTTGTCCCGCTCCTCTCGTCCGGAATCGGCGCCTATTGCGTTGAGAGTGCAAGCGAATAGAAATATGGTCAGACTCAAAAGGCATGAATTTTTCATGGGAACTGGGGAGGGGTTCGTGTGGGGCGTAAGCCAACAGGTGGTCGAAGTTGAGATTAGCGTATTATTCTACCTTGAATCTCTAAACGGGGATACTCCCCAGAAGGCTTTTCACAACAGTCATTCTGAGCGTAGCGGAGAATTTTGCCCACCACGGAAGCCAAGGTTCTTCGCTGAGTTCGGGATAGCAGCAATCAGCCCGTCGGTTATGAAATGCCTTTTACTCCTCGCGTAGGGTTTCCAGTAGTGGCGCGGCGACCGATGCACGGACCGCCACAAGCCCGGCGGCCAGCCCGACCACCAGAACCACTGCCAACGTGCCGGCTAGCGATGCCCAGGGAATAGACGCATCGCCTGAGAGAAGGTGTGGCAAAACGGCCACCAGTGCGGCCACGACACCGCAGGCCAGCCCGGCGATGAGCAACAACGCGTTTTCGGCCATGACCAGCCAGGCGATTTGTCGGCGACGCAGACCGACGGCCCGCAGCAAGGCCAACTCACGACGACGTTCGATGACGTTGCGTGTCTGGACGACGGCAAGACCGAACGTGCCCAGCAGCAGTCCCAGCCCGCCCAGGCTCTGGAATGTCGAAAGATACGTGTTTGGCACGGCAAGGAACCCGGCCAGGTAGTTGGCCATGGGCTCGGCCGCAAATCCATAATCGCCCAACGCGAGCTCCAACACCGCACGCACTGTCGCCGTTTTTTCGACCGGACATTCGATCAGGAAGAATCGATAGCCACTTGTGTCCGGAAAATGCCGCAGGAGTTCTTCTTCCGAAATCAGCAGATCGCCTTGGAACGGGCTGCCTCTGAGTTGACCGACCACGCGCAGCGGTACCGGTCGGTTCAAGTCGTCTTCAACGTCATACGTCGCGCCAAGCCCACCGTGCAGGTGAAGCGAGTAGGTCGCCGTGTCGCGTTCAAGCACCATGGGGACGGACCTGTCCGATGTTATTCCGGCACCATTGCTCTCATGGTGAGAGACCACGAGTGCCCGCCATGGATATTTGGGGTCGACGGCCGATGCCCAGGCAAACCCGCCCCGGGCGATCATCGTCTTGGGCACACCCAACAGCCGAGGTTGTCGCGGGCCGTAGAGATTCAAACAGCTTGCATCGTCGCCGGGCCGAACCCGAAACGAGAGGATCGTACAACCGTCGAGTTGCCGGTTGTCCTCGTCGGATATTCCCAAGGCATGTCGTCCTTCGGGCGTGTCAAGGTCATCGTGGATCGGCAGATCACTTTGGGCAACGAGCATGAATCGTCCGTTTGCGCTATCGAGCCGGGGCTGGCCACTCGGATCGATGCGAAACGCGCTAACCGAGACAATCAGAAAACAGGCGGTCGCCACCAAACCGACTGACAACGTGCTGCGTAACGGATGTCGGGCCGCGCCGAGAAGGGCCAGCCGCAACAGGCTGCCCCGGCCGAGGCGAATCGCCGGCCGTCGCGCCCCGGCAGTCCATTGCCATGCGACGGCCATCACGAGACCGATCAAGACCAACGCACCGGCACCAAAAAACGCTCCAGCCTGGAATTCATCCCCTAGTCGGGTCAACAGTACGGCCAATCCGGTCGCCGCAAGCAACAAAACGAGAACAAAAACCAGCGGCCTGGCGCGGTGCCGCCGCGAGAATCCGGTTGCTGGCCGTTCGACCGACTGTCCGGTCAACAAAGCTTGTGGCGATCTTCGGCCGATCCGCCAGACCGCGAGGATGATGACCGCGAGGCTCATCACGAACCCCACGGCCGGACCGATGATCAGGCCAGTTCTCGTACAGTGGAGCTGCAAGAACGGCGTGACAATCGCCGCGAGCCACCAGGTTTGCAGTCCCAGAAGCATCAATGCCGCATAGCCAATGCCAATCGCCGTTCCGAAGATGCTCCCTCCTGCGGCAACCACCGCGCCCTCGGCGGCCAGCCCTTGGGCAATGCGACGCGGCGTCCAACCGACCGCCAGAAGTAGGCCAATCTGTCGAGCGCGGAGGTGGACCCCCAAGCGAAACAACAACACGACGAGCAACACGGCCGAGACGATGATGAAAAAGCTGAAACCAAGAAACAACAAATTGAAAGAAGTCGTGCCGGCCGACGCGGCCAGACTTTGTTGTCGGATCGGCCGACACACGAAACCCATTTCACGGGCTGGCAGTCGCTCGGCCAGTGTCGGTGCAACGGGCTCGGTCAGGTCGGCCACGCGAATCGTCGTCGTCTGCCCGAACCGACTGGCCCAGAGCTTTCGGCCCGCCGCCAGCGAGACAAATGCCTTGGGCGTGCCGCGGTGATTTTCCCAGTAGTCTTCATCCTTAGGGCGGATCCGTCCGGGATCGAACGGAAACGGCGGATCCCACTGGTCCATGGTCAATTGGTCGGTTACGCCCGGCACGCTCGGCAGAAAGTCGCGATCGGCCGCCAAGCCCGCCAAGGGCACAATGGCCACGAGCCGGAATTTGGCCGTGCTTTCCCTCAGCTTGCCGTGAAGACTCTCAGGCTCGAAATAGGTCACGCGGATCGTGTCGCCGAGCTTTGCACCCAGATCATCGGCCGCCCAGGAATTAAGAACGATTTGGTTGTCGCCCAGTGGTCCGACGGGCTTGCCGTCGGAGTCCAATAGCGGTCCCAGCGGTGACGTGTTGGCCCAATCGACCGCGGTGATTGTCGAATACGGTATCTCGCGCCCACCACACGCAATCGTATTGGCCAGATAGGTCAACGCTCGCTGGATCGGTTGGTTGGGTCGGACCACTTCAAGCACGCGGACCAACGATGATTCAACCGGCCGTGAAAAGATCACTCGGTCAGTGCTCAGCGTGAGATAACCCCGCGATGATTGTGTTGCGTGTAATCCATAATCTTCCAACCGAGGATGCAGCATCGCCTGCAATCGCTCGTCGACCTGGGGCGATGTCGCGTCAAACCGTCCCGTTGAAACGAGAATCGTGTTAATCTGGCCCGGCCGACCAAGTTGTTTCTGCAACACGTCGATCGCAATGTATGCGTTGCGCGGTGATTGTTGCGAAAGGCTTAACCCAAAGCCACCTAGGCCCGTCGGCTCGATGATCGCACCGACGCGCAACCGAATTCGCTCGATGGAATCACGGCGCCCCAGCGGCGTTTCGGCGGGCAGCGTGCCGGGGCGGGCCAGCCGAACCAGAACCACGTCGCCCACCGTCAAACCAAGCTGTTTGGCCAGCGGGCCATTCAAGATGATCTGCCGACCGCGGGGCAGCGTGTCGAGTTGCCCCGCGGTGGCGTTTACCTGGTCGACTTCAACCGGGCCGAGCTTCCAGAACCGCGAATCGCAGCCGATCAGGTTGACCCGATTGACCCGAACCGGACGATCAGGATTTGCCGGATTAGTCAGATTACCATTCAGAAGGATGACCGGCACGGCCTGATCGAACTCGTTGACGAATCCGTCGTTGGCCGCCAGTTCATCAGCCAGATCCTCGCGAAAAAACCGGTTGGCCACCAACACCTGGTCAATCCGTCCGAGCCGATCCAGTGCCAAATCGCGGAGACTTCCGCGCATCGAGTCGCCCATCAAAAGCGCTCCGGTCAACACGGCCACGGCCACGGCCACGCCCAGGGCGACGGCTGTGTTGACGCGCCAGTGATAGCGCAACGAAGCGAAGATCAGACGGCCAAACGACATGGTGGGTTTGTTGGTTTACGATGTTTGTTTACGCAAGCGGCCCTCGTCCAATTCGTGGCACCGGCTCATCATGTCCGCCAGCCGCTGGCTGTGGGTCACGACGATGAGCATCATCGACTCGTGCCGCTGGAGTTCGACGAGCAATTCGCCGACCCGCTGCCCGCTGGTCCGGTCGAGGTTGCCCGTCGGCTCGTCGGCCAGCAACAGCGTCGGCCGCTGGATGAGTGCCCGGGCAAGGGCCGCGCGTTGCCGTTCGCCGCCGGACAGTTCGGCCGGACGGTGATCGGCCCGATCGGCCAACCCGACGCGCTCAAGCAACCATTGGGCCCGCTGGAGCTGATCGGGCCGGACGGTGCCGCCCGCTAGGCACGGCACCAGGGCATTTTCCAACACCGAACACTGCGGCAAGAGCGAGTGATCTTGAAACACAAAACCGATTTGCCGGTTGCGAAACTCGGCCAGCCGAGGTTCATCGAGCGTCGACGGATCGACGTCGCCGAGCACAACCCGGCCCGAGCTGGGCCGTTCGAGCGTGCCGATCAAGTTCAACAGCGTGGTTTTTCCCGACCCGCTGGGCCCGACGATCGCCATGTTCTCGCCCGAGTCCAACACGAATGACACACCGCGAAGCACCACGAGCGGTTCGGCCCGGGTAGGAAAGTCCTTGGCGACGTTTTCAACCCTTAGGCGTGACATTCATCAGGTTCCTTTCAGGCCTCGCGCCGGCCAAAGACCTCTTGCCAAATAGTCATTCGGGTCCTAGCTGCCGGCTAGTGCCAACGTCCCCAGCCCGTAGAACGTGTATTCCACGTCGACCGCGTTGTCCCACGTGCCGCCGCGAAAACCGCCGTCGGGCCGCTGGAGTCTCTTAGCATACTCGGCGGCCGCCTGTCCGTCGATAAGCGCCGAGGCGTTCAATTCGCCCAGCGCGGCCAGTGCCGTGAACGTGCTGAGCAAATCGGCGATCGGGATCTGGGTATTGGCCCGAAAACCGCCTTCCTCGTTCTGCATCGACGCTAGCAATCGCGCCGCGCCCTCTCGCGTTTGTTCGTCCAAGGCGCCGAGTTCCGAAAGCAACACGACGGCGGCCGCCGTGGGGTTGGTGCCGCTGGCGCGCATTTGCGGGATTTCGACAAACCCGCCGTCGTCGCGTCGTCGCGAGACGATCCACTCGGCGAGCGACTCGCTCGGCGGCCGCGCGGTGCCGAGCAACTGCCCACACGACACGGCCAGGAACGTGTGATACGTGCTACCGGCCGGGTTGTTGCTGCTTTTTGCATAACCGCCGCTCGGGTGACGATGCCGGTCGACCGCGGCCGCCATCGTCGTCCACTGATCGCCGGTTAGAATGTTCGCGGCGCAAGCCGTATCGAGCAGCGAGACACTGAAGATCAACGAATAGAGATCGACACCGGGCAGCTCGCCTTCGAATCGTGACCGCAGGAACCGCCCTGCCCGAGTGGCGACCGGCTCGTCCAATGCGCCGAGCAAAGCGAGTCCGCGCAGGGCGAAGCTGGTATAGTAGAGGTCGCTTGCGCCCTGGCGGCCGGCGAATCCGCCATCGTCGCGTTGGGCGGCCAAAAGATACTCGGTGTGCGGCCGACGGAAATCCTCGGGCCAGCGACTCGCGGCAACCGCAAGCCGGACGGCCAAATCGAGCAGATAAGACATGGGACCGCCGAGCGTCAACAGGTTTTATCGGGTGAGCCGGTCGGTCGGCTTCGCGGCGTTCCGCGGAGCTTCCGGCGCTTGCCATTCTAGCACAACCAACTCGCCCGTGTTGAGAAAACGTTGTTGCCGGTCGAGAACACGGAACTGGCCGGGGAACCGCTCTCGGATCATCCGCTCATGTTCGTCAGTCGTGATGACGAACGGGTGTTTGCTCTCCTCGACGAATTGGTCGAGGTCTTTTTCCTCGTGGATTCTCGCGACGTGCTCGCCGGTGTAATAGACGAAGCTTTCACGGAAAAACCGGAACGCGGCTACCTCGGCCGGCCCAACCTCAGTCCCACGAATCGCGGCAGCCAGCGCTGGCCCGTTCTGATGCCGATCGACCCCAATGACAACGACGCCAAAACCGATTGTCAGGAAGGCAACGGAGCTGACAGCAAAAGTCGCCATGGTTCGCTCCGATTCACCCCGTCCGGAAAACCACAAACATAGCCCGCCGCCGACTATCAAAGGTACACCGGCCACTCCGATCCACTCGTCCCCCGGCAAGAGTCTCATGGCAACGATAGGCAAGGCGATGGCGAGACCAAAGCCCACAACGATTAGCGTGACGGCCGCATTGCGCATCCATAGACGATTCATGCGCGCGGTTTCATGGATCCAAGCATAGACAAACGGGGCGGCCAGGAGAGCCAACGCCGGATAGGCCGGCAGGATGTGATGGGGCAATTTCATGGCCACGGCCGACCAGAGGCCGATCAC
>JAFGIR010000060.1 GCA_016929515.1 Pirellulales bacterium
AAGCTACCCCGCTAGGACTCGAACCTAGGATAGCGGAACCAAAATCCGCTGTGTTACCACTACACCACGGGGTATTTAAGTAATAAGTCCTTTAATTACAAGTGGTTACGTTAACACACCAACTCAACCTGGCACTTAACTTCGCCCAACGCACCCCAAAGAAACCTAACTCCATAGTCAAACGACGGCTGTATCTCCCCAACGCTTGTTTCGAGTATATCGGCATCTTCGAGGCCATTCAACTGTTCCCCCCCACCCAGCCTGGTCCCGGCCACGGCCTCACACGATCTATTCTCGACCTGAGCGGCTTTCTGCCAAATCACCGATTCTGCCAGGTTAAGTGCCCAAATAAGTGCCATCGGCGAGATTTCACTATTGCAACCGATTATACACAAAACACTTGCACAAAAAAGGTGGACTACCGGCCCGTGTAGTGACCGTCGCAAGTCGTCGTAGCGTCGCTGCCCACCAGCCATAACTCGTTTCGGCGGTGCGCCCCCGGCCCGCGCATCCGAGATGCGTCATTGTTATATTGGCCAACGGACTCAGAAATTCCTCGATTCCTCGGCACACGCGGGTCATCGGCGTTCGGACGCTACGACCATCTAATAGACGCCCGTGATCGGCCGACGGGAAGGCAAGGCGAATGACCAACGATGAATTGCCCGATTGGGATGCGATTGTTGAGCAGCACGCCGGCCGTGTGTTCCGAGTCGCACTGCGCATATTGAAATCCGTCCACGATGCCGAGGACGTGTCGCAGGAGGTGTTTACCGAAGCTTTCCGGCTGTACGCGGCGGGTCCTGTCCGGGTCTGGACGGGGTTGCTCGTGCGACTTGCGACGTTGCGGTCCATCGATCGGCTGCGCCGTAATCGACCAATAGTGGAACTGCGTGAATCCGACAGAGTGTCATCTGTCGAACCCTACCAGGAGTTGGCGGCCAGAGAGTTGGCACACTGGTTGGGGAAGGCCCTTGCTCAACTGCCGGACCAACAGGCCACGGTCTTCGTGATGCACCACTTCGAGCAACTATCGCGAGATCAAATTTCTGCGGCTTTAGGCGTCTCCCCCCAAGCCGTCTCGACCGCGTTGTACAAGGCGCGTCAACGTTTGCTGGCGCTACTGGCCGTCTTCAATCAAGGAGATTCGCAATGAAGGACGAACATCCTTTTCGCGATTTCGAGAGCCTCGAACCGCCGTTGGAAGCAGCAGTGAAGGCGGCGATTGCGGTACCGATCCCAGAAGATGCGATTGAACGAGTCAAGTTGCGAGCTAAGCGGTTGGCTACAAACACCGTGTCGCCATATCTTACTTCCAGCTCCCTCTCTCGACGATGGAAAGTCTCGCGGCCCCTCGTCGCGGGCATGAGCGCTGCCGCAGCCCTGTTGGTCATTGTGACGGCGGGCTTCTGGTTGCTGAACCAATCAGGCGGTCAAGCCTTTGCGCAGATGATCGAAAAGGTAAAGGCCGCCAGTTCGGTTCATTTCATTACTGCCATACGATCGGGGAAGGGGCCGGAAACCAAGGCTGTGGTGTACGTCGAAGGCAACCGAATTCGCTCGGAGGAATTCAATAGTACGACGTTTAGCGTGGCGGACCTCGATCAGAAACAACTCTTGATCGTAGACATGGCTGACAAGCGGGCTCATCTGATTAAACTTGATGCGGATTTGGCCCGGACAGCCAGCAACCCGATTGACAAACTCCGCCGCATGAAGTCGGACGACGCGGAGCAGATCGGGGAGACAAGGCTCAAAGGCCGCCGAACGCAAGTCTATCGGTGCCGCAAGATCGATGCGGTCTTCTGCATGCCCGATGGCGAGATGCTGGTATGGGTTGACGTGGAAAGTGGGCTTCCAGCGAAGATCGAGATTCGCAGCGCCGTCTCAAAGACCCCGATAGACGTTCGATTCGACGAGTTCGTCTGGAATGAACCGCTGGATGCGCGCCTGTTCTCGCTTGCCATCCCGGAGGGCTTTGAAGAAGTCCCCAGGGAGACTCCCAAGCCACTGGTAATCAGGGAAGCGTACATGGACAATCCGAACTACCTCACCGACGGCGTACTCTCTCGCGACCGAGTGGCCGCAACGGTCGTTTGGGATTCCCAAGGTAAGACGATTACCGCGTTGATGCGAGATCCAGAATCGGTTCCTCAGATTGAACGGTTTCAAGGCGAGCTTCGCCAATGGGATGTAGCAACCGGAAGACTGCGGTGGGCCGTTAATCGCGACGTTCCGCGCACGTGGACCCAGACAGCCGACGGGAAGACCCTAGCAACCGTTTACAAACTTGAAGTCGAATTGCGTGATTCGGCTACGGGCAACATCACGCGGAAATGGGGCACCGACGAGTTGATTTCGCACCTGGCGTTCTCGCCCGACGGCAAGACCTTGGCGGCAGGGATCGGCGAATGGGGAAAATACGGTGGAAGAGGCGGAAAACGGGGGGGCGGAGTCCAGTTTTGGGATGTCGCGCGGGGCACCTTGGTGCGAACGATCAAATCCGACGACACGCCGGTCTCCTTCGTCGGGTATTCCCCCGATGGCAGCTTCCTGACGACCTCTGCGGAGTCCACTGTGAAGTTGTGGGACGTGTGGACCGGCAGATTAGCTCGCATCTTCCCAGGCATTCGCCAGGCCGCTTTCTCTCCCGATGGAAGAACGATCGCTTGTCAGGCGGCTTCGCCCATGGACAAAACTGCCAACAGGATCGATCTCTATAACGTCCGCGATGGGACGCTTGCGAAGTCCTTTACCAGTGAAAAGGGAGCATCCGCGAGTCTGTTGACGTGCATCACGTTTTCCCCCAACGGTCACTTGCTGGCGGCATCGGACCGGAACGGAAGTGTCACGCTGTGGGACGTGGCGACGGGCGAACGCAGGCTGACAATCGCCGACCATAGGGCCGATGTTATATCGGTAGCTTTTGCTCCCGACGGCGCGACGCTCGCGACGGGCAGCGAGGACAAGACTCTGCGACTGCGAAAGCTTCCGGCCGAGTTGATCCGGCCAGCGCTAGAGAAACGGTAGTCGAGAATTTGGCCTCTGCAACGGCCGACCAGTGGCGATAGGTGGCCCCGTTCTCAGCAGACGCGGTACGGGGTAAAATCAAGGACGACAATTTGAACTGACGCCTCTGGCGTCGAACAACTGCTTCCCCAAAACCCGCTAGCCTGGGCCGCGAGGCCCTTGAAACCAGTGAAGCAGTGCAAGCCCGTTCCCGAAAAGGGAACGCCAGCCTTGTGCTGTTCACTGGTGCCTCTTAGCGGGGGCTTGGGGAACAGCCTTGACGGCGTTCTTTTTTTTGCGCGCCGGACGCGCGCATCCTGGTCGAGGAAGCCCCATGACCGACGAGATCAAACCAACACTCGATCTGTTCACGCGATTCCGCGAAGCCACCGGCGGTGATGGCTTGGCCACCGCGTTCTTGACCCTTGCCCACCTAATGCTGGAACACCAAGAGGAACCTGCCGAGCCTCCGATCCCCAAGTCGCCTCCGAATCGACTGCTGAGTCTCAAAGAAGCCGCCGACTACCTCGGCTACACCGTAAATGGTCTACGAAAGCTCGTTGACCGCGCACGGGCGAGCCATCGCGGCAAGTACACTGAGGGACCAACCATCCAGCTCTTTCAGAGCACGAACCACGCGCCGATCCGGTTCAAGCGCGAGTGGCTCGACGAGTTCGTGAAAGACCATCGCATCGAAGCAAAGCACATTAAGCCGGTTCCAACAGTTCGCAAGCGGGGCCGACCGTCAACTATCCCGCCTTCGCATCGGGACGGGTTTTCTGATTGATCGCCGTCCAGAACGGCTCGATGTGGTGCGTTACCTATCTTATGCAAAGTGCGCAGTTTACTATCACGATTTACTACCGATGGCTTTTTCGTCGTCGTAAGTCATTGATACAAAATGACTTATGTCGAGTTGCCAATTACACCACGGGGTATTGTGCCATTCTGCGCTGACTTCGGAACGGTCGCGCCGACAACGGCGCTTCTCAAGAGCGCCGC
>JAFGIR010000503.1 GCA_016929515.1 Pirellulales bacterium
ATCTTGCCGCGTGTTTCGCAACAGCAGCTTGATGGAAGAGCCTTTTTTAGTGAATACCAGTTACGAACGTTTTCTCAGAAAGTGCAGTCTGAAACAGAGTTACGCCGAAGACGTGTTCGATTTCGACGGCGCGGCGAATCAAGTGCTTGGGTTGTTGGATCCCGACACGCGGGATGAACCCGATGCGGTTCTCGATCGCGCCGAGCAGATGCTGGCTCCCTACGGCGTTTTTACGACGACGCCGCGACGCGATCAACCTTCGCACAAGTTTCTGTCGATGGAAATTGCGGGGCTGCGGAGCTTCGCGCTGCTCATGCCGGCCATTTTTCTCGGCGTGGCGGCCGTCGTGCTCAACGTGCTCTTGAGCCGGCTGGCCGAACAGCAACGCACCGTGGTCGGCACGCTTAAGGCGCTCGGCTACACCGATCGCCAAATCTTCGGCCATTTCCTGAAGTTCGGCGGCGTCGTCGGACTGCTCGGCGGACTGGTGGGTTGCATCGGCGGCTATCTGGCGGCCGACGCCATGACGGCCATCTATCGCCAATTCTACGAGTTCCCCGAGTTGGTCAATCGGGTTTATCCGAGCGTCATCTTCGGCGGACTCGGAATCAGCCTGTTCTGTGCGGTCCTCGGCAGTCTTCGCGGCGCGCGGGCCGTGCTGCGGCTGCGACCCGCCGAAGCCATGCGACCCAAGCCGCCTCGCAGCGGCCGGAAAATCTTGCTGGAACGGATGGGCTGGTTCTGGCGCCGGCTGACCTCCGATTGGCGCATGGTGCTGCGAAGCACGATGCGCAATCGTACGAGAACGGCGACGGGCGTCTTCGCCGGAGCCATGGGCGCGTGCCTGCTTTCGTCGACTTTCATGATGATACTGGCCCTCTCCTATCTCGTCACGTTCCAATTCCGTTCGATCACGCGCAGCGACATCGATCTGACGCTCGGACATGAACGGGGTGAAGAAGTCCTGCTCGAAGCGGCCCGACTGCCGGGCGTCGACCGGGCCGAACCTCAACTAAACGTCCCCGGCACCTTTTCGAACGGCCACCGTGAAAAGAAGGGAGCGATCACCGGGTTGGCACCTCAAGCGAGGTTGACCATTCCTCGCAACCTGGAAAAAGAACCCATCCGCATCCCGTCCGACGGCCTGGCCATGACCCGGCAGTTGGCCGAAGCGCTCGGCCTTGAACGCGGCCAGTGGGTCACGTTTCAACCCACCAAGGGCCTGCGCCAACCAGTCCGCGTGCCCGTGCTCGAAATCTCCGACAGCTATCTGGGCATGGCCGTCTATACCGACATCCGGTTTCTGAGCCGGCTTGTCGGCGAGGAGCTGGCCATCAATCGGATCCAACTGTCGACCGATCGAGATCCCGCGCATCTAGCCGCGCTCTACCACGATTTGAAACAACTGCCGTTGCTCGAAGGCGTGGACTGTCGAACCGACATGGTCCGCAATCTCGAAGAAACACTGATCCAAAACACCTACGCGTCGCTGGTGCCAATGATCATCTTCGCCGGGATCTTGTTCTTCGGCGCGATCCTCAACAGCTCTCTCATCAGCCTGGCCGAACGCCAACGCGAGTTGGCCACGCTTCGCGTGCTCGGCTATGGCCCCTGGAAACTGGGAAGCCTGTTGCTGCGAGAGAGCATGATCACGACCCTGCTCGGCGCGATCCTGGGCATGCCGCTGGGCTACGGATTGACCATGGCCGTGGCCCGAATGTATGCCAGCGATCTGTTTCGATTTCCCGTGGTCTCCAACGCCACGGTTTGGATCGCGACCGCGGCGCTGGCCGTCGTCTATGGGCTTTCGGCCCATCTGTTCGTTCAGGCGGCCGTCCACCGAATGGACTGGCTCGAAGCGTTGCAGACAAAAGAATAAGATTCCACCCCGTGTGGAACCGCAAACTAACGCAATCGTAGGATGTGTGCTCGCACGCATCCACCAAACCGGGAGCCTTCGATCATGAAAACGAGAACGTGGCTTGTTCTTCTCGCAATCGTCGCCGCCGTCGCGGTGAGCGTTTGGATGGTGATGGACTGGCAATCGGGCGTGCCGGTCAAGTCGGCCGTGGCCCAAATCAAACCGATTCGTGAGTTCATCGTCGAACGCGGAAAGACCCGATTGCCCCAAACCTATCTCATCACAACGCCCGTAACCGGGCGGATCAAGCCGATCACGCTTGACGAGGGAACGCCCGTTCAACAGGGCCAGATCGTGGCCCAAATGGCCCCGTTGGACCTGAAACTCGACGTCGACGAAGCGGCCGCCGCCGTGGAACGTTTGAAGGCGGCGATCGTGGAAAATGCCGAAACCAATGTCGAACGAACCGCGCTGGCCCAAGCACAACAGTTCGTCATCTCGATGCAAGAAACCGTCAAGGCGGCCTACGAACGCGTCGCGGCGGGCCGGGCCGCGTATGACTATGCCGAGAAAAACTACGGCCGCCTCGCGCCGCTTGCTGAAAAAGGCGTCACGACCGCCGATGAACTCGACCAGGCCGAACTTCTCAAAATCAAAAGCGCGGCCGACTTCAACCAGGACCGGTTGGTCCATTCGGCCATGAAAGCCCTGGAAGCCGCCACCAACTTGCTGCCAACCATGATTCAACAGTACATCGGCAACAAGACTCTGTCGGAAGCCGTCCTTCAGAAACAACTGGCCGAAGCGGCCGCGCGACAACGACGCATGGTCGAAAACCAGAAGCGAGGCGTCATGACCAGCCCCGTCGACGGCGTCGTCCTCAAACGGCTCAAAACCAACGAACGCTATCTGCCGGCCGGCACGGTGCTGTTGGAATTGGGCTGCCTCGAAGCGCTGGAGATCGAAGCCGACGTTCTCTCGCTCGACGTCGTCAGCGTCAAACTCGACGATCCCGTTGAAGTCTTTGGCCCAGCCATTGGCGAACCCTCGGCCAAGGGAACCGTCAAGCGAATCTATCCGGCCGGTTTCACAAAAATCAGCTCGCTCGGTGTCGAGCAGCAACGGGTCAAAGTCATCATCCGCCTCAAACCAGAGGATTTGCAGCGATTGCTCCATGACCGGCACCTGGAAGTGGGCTATCGCGTGCACGTGCGGATCATCACCGCGGCCAAACCGAAGGCCCTGGTCATTCCCCGCGCGGCCCTCTTCCGCGGCACCGGCAACCAGTGGCAGGTCTTCGCCATACGCGACGGCCGCGCACAAGTCGTGACGGTCCAGGTCGGCCTGCTCAACGATGAATCGGCCGAAGTGATCGACGGGCTGGCCGAGGGCGACCGGGTGATCGTCGCGCCCGAAAGCAGCCTGTCCGACGGAACGCGCGTCAAAGCCGAGCCGCCAACGGGGCCGCAGCACGACGGCAAGAGTTCCTAATCGGCGACACCTC
>JAFGIR010000061.1 GCA_016929515.1 Pirellulales bacterium
GCCAGCACGGCCGCCACGCTCAACAGCCTGCACCTGGCCACCGGCAAGCTGATCAACTATCCGAGCGACAACCCGACCAAGTTCATACAAATCGCCGCGTTCCAGTCGCGGCTCGATACGGTCAGCACGACGATGAACAACGTCACCCAGGCAGGAAGCCTGGTCAGCCAGGCCGGCACAGCCCTGTCGTCGATGCAGTCGCTGTTGGAGGACATCCGCGATGTCCTCGAAACGGACGAGGACCGATCGCTCACCCCGGCCGAACGGCTCGAGGCCCAGGCCCAAATCGACGAGTACCTCGAAGATTTCGCTGCCCTGGTCAACACGACGACCGACGGCAAGAAACTCCTGGACGGCTCGGCCAACTACAACATCGAAGGCCGCAACGCCAGCCAGGTCTCCGACGTACGCATCCTGAAGACGGCCGCCGACGGGCCGATCGTCGCCGCCGAGCCGGCCCGATTGACCTACACGGGCACGGATCGCTACGCCGCTGCCGCCGCCACGATTCAGATCACCGGCAACTACGGCACCAGTGGCAACATCGCCATTACGACGAACGACACGCTCGAAGACATCGCCGCCGCCATCAACGCTGAAACGGGCTTGACCAACGTCCTGGCCTACGTCGACGACAACACCCTGACGATCGAAAGCGTCGGCAGCGGGGCCGGCTCGAAGGTCATCGTCAATACGATCGCCGGCACGTTCACCACCTCGGGCGGCAGCGCCCCGGGCGTTGCCTACGGCACGGCCGAAGTCGAAGGCGACACCCCGGCCATTTCGGGATACGTCACCCAAGCCGCTACCCAGGCTGAACTGGTCTACACCGGCTCGGGCAGCAATCCTGGCGCCAACGCGGCTGTGACCATCACCGGCAGCCTCGGCAGCACGTCCATCTCGGTCCTCACCACCGACACGATCGACGAAACGGCCACGAAGTTCAACGACGTCAGCCACATCACGGGCGTCACCGCGGCTGTCTCGACCGTCGGAGCCAACGAGGTCATCACCTTCACCAGTGTCGAGTACGGCACCGACGCCACGATCGACATCACAGTTGCCTCCGGTACGTTCGACGTCACCGGCGGCAACGGCGACGGCACAGCTAACGGGACCAACGCCATCGCCGTGATCAACGGCAAAACCTACAGCGGGGCTACCGCCGCCACGAACGCCGAGTTGAAACATCGAGAAAAAACGGCCAATTTCGCGTCAAACGCCGACTTCGACCTGACCGGCTACATCGGCACCCGATCGTACGAAGCGCGGACCACCAAGACGCTCGACGACCTGGCCGACGAGATCAACGCCGAATCGGACCTGACCGGCGTGGTTGCCATCGTCGACGACAACGACCTCATCTTCCGAAGCACCATCACCGGCGACGATGCCCTGGTGACCATCAACACGACCGTCGGCACGTTCGACACGGTCAGCGGCGACACCACATCCTCCGGGGCCGACGCCGTGGATGGGAGCACGAACGTCCAAGGCAACCGGTTCCTGATCGACGACAACGGATTCCGGTTCGAAATCACCTTCGCACCCGACTTCACGGGCACGTTCGATTCAATCAGCATCGACGGCGGCGGCATGACGTTCGCCCTGTCGACTGATCTCAACTACCGCTCCACCCTGGCCATCCCGGGCTTGCAGCCGGAAATCATCGGCGGGCTCAGCGGCACGCTCAGCCAGCTCGCCACTGGCGGGACCTACTCGGGCTTGGACGGCAACACGTCGCAAGCCATCCGCATCGTCGACGAGGCTATGGGCGACCTGGTCCGTGCCAAAGGGGCCGTCGACGGCTTCTACAACGCCCAAGTCACCTCGGCCTCGAACCTCCTGGCCGACATGGAAGAAGACCTCGAAACAGCCATCACCCAAACCGACGGCTACAACGAGGAAGAAGAAACTATCCTATTGACGAAGAACGAAGAACTCGTCCAAAACGCCATCTCCAGCCTGGTCATCCTCAACCAGCAACGATCCTCGCTGGTCACCATGCTCAAACAGATCGCCGGGTTGATTTGATCGGGCAAAGTGCGAAAAACGCCCCTCTGGCGCGGGGGTCTTCTTGTTCTGTTGGACTTATCCCCCTCTCCAGGATGATAGGGTGGACTACGGAAGAATCTTGCCGGCATGCCTGTTGTCGTGATAAAATCACGCAGCGTGTGGTAAATTATTGATAGAGACATCCCGTAAGACATTCCTTCGCGATAAAATCACGCTAGGAACGACCCATGTTGCTCTCATTCTCTATAACCAATTACCGCTCGTTTCGCGATGAGCAGACGCTGAGTCTGTTCGCCTCGAAACGTCTCGGCGGCGACGAAACGCCCTATTGCCGAGAAGTCCCCGGCACGAAGGAGCATGTTCTACGAGTCGCCTCGCTCTATGGCGCAAACGGTGCTGGCAAGTCGAACCTAGTAAAAGCACTTCAACTCGTGCAAAGGCTGGTTCTGCAGGGAACAGCACCAGGAAATCCCATGCCCTGCAAGCCATTCCTCTTGGACAAACATTCCTCAACGGAGCCAACCCTATTCGAGATTCAGTTTGTAGCAGATGAAAACGTATATGAATACGGTTTATGCTACGACCATAAACATGTCCATGAGGAATGGCTCCACACGTACAAAGGTACGAGGGAACTGAGTGTCTTTGCCAGGGAACAAAACGATAGGGGGGACGTCACAGTACAACTCGGTCCCGCGGTTGACACCAAGCACTTGAAACGAATCGATGCACTGGCTAAAGTCGGTGCGCGGCCGAATCAGCCTTTCTTGGCCGAAGTGGTGAACCTGGACAGTTCAGAGGCACAGGGGCCACATTTTCGGAATGCTATTGCTTGGTTCTCGTCCGCACTGACTGTTTTCGCGCCCGGCAAGCGATCCGGTCCGCTTGCTCATGCGATTGTTGGAGACGATTCATTTGCTGATTTCGCCGGACGCTTCTTGCGAGATGCCTCAACGGGCATCACCAGTCTTGAAGTGCAGAGTAAGAAAGTTCCGATGTCCGAGTTCAACTGGTTTCCTCCAGAACTCTTACAGCGCATTCTCGACAACAATCCCGAACGACCGGGGGTTCCACTGGCTGGTCCGGAGGGTGAAGAGTATTGGGTCGAACGTGCAGAAAAAGGGCAGATTACACATCACAGAATCTTGGCTTTACATGAAACTGGAAATAAGAACGCTATACTGCTTCCTCTTCGTGACGAGTCTGATGGCTCATTGCGTTTACTCGATCTCTTGCCAATTCTCTACCGCCTTACGAAGCAAGATGGCGTGTTCGTGATTGATGAAATCGAGCGCAGCATGCACCCAATGCTAGTGAGGAAGTTTGTAGAGTTTTTCCTAAAGGCGGTTCCTGACGCAAAAAGCCAGTTGATCTTCACGACGCACGAATCGACGCTGCTCGCCCAGGATTTGATGCGGCGCGACAGCATTTGGTTCTCTGAGAAGGATAATGAAGGGGCAACGCACCTTTACTCACTGGCGGATTTCAACGTTCGCAATGATCTGCGGATAGACAAGGGATACCTCCAGGGACGGTTTGGCGCGATTCCTTTCCTGGGCGGTCTGGACGAGTTGATGGAAGAGCAGACGGCCGGGGAGACGGCCGAATGAATCTCCGCCACAAGAAGCCGCGCCCGCTGACCCGCGAGGAGAAACCGTTTCGGGATGCGCGCCTCTTTGTTATCGCGACGGAAGACACCCACTCGCCGGCTCAGTATTTCAAACTCTTCCGGAATACCCGGATTAACGTGAAGATCCTACCCACTGCCGACGGTTTGTCATCACCGGAACACGTTCTGAAGCGTCTCGAAACGTACCGCAAGGAGATTGGGCCCCAGGAAGGCGACGAACTATGGCTCGTGTTGGATACGGATCACTGGGTGGAGCCCAATCATATCGCAAACTTCGTTCAGGTTTGCTCACAAGCCGTGCAGAAAGGGTTTCAACTCGCCCACAGCAATCCCTGCTTCGAAGTGTGGCTCCTTCTGCATCAAACGGATCTTCATTCCAGCGAGCAATTTCAAAGATGTGCTGAAGTGATTCAACGTCTGAAGACCATCCTCGACGGATACAACAAGCGAGGCACTGTCAAGGGCGAGTGGTTTCCTCCGGAGTCCATCACTCTCGCCATTGAACGAGCAGAGACTCTTGATTCGACGCCCGACGACCGTTGGCCCCAGAAGACCGGTTCGCACGTCTATAAGCTGGTGAAGAGTCTACGTCAGTTCTCGAAAGGTATAGCCGAGGACACTAATCCCTAGCTGGGCCTACTTTTTATTCCCCAAGCAAATAACCTGCCCGTCGGTGGTTGTCATGTAAAGACGACCACCAGCAGAAATGAGGCCGTCGAAGACGGGGGTGGAGTCGAGTTTCAGGGGCGTGCCCGGGGTGCCGTTGGGGGTCGAGACGGGCAGGAGCAGGGAGCCTTTCTTGCCCTCCAGGGCTTCGTCCCATTGGACCAGGAGGTCGTCCGTGTCGGGCTGGCCGATCTGTTTGAAGGCGTTTTCTTCCTTGGCCACGGCCGGCGGGCCGGCGATGAAGAGGGCGCCGTCGGTCAGGACCATCGCCCGGGCGTAGAGCGGGACGTCGGTCGTCCACCGGTGTTCGACCAAAAACGACGTCAGACTGTTCCGCCCGCCGCCTGAGAACTTCATCGCCTGGCCGATTTTGCCCGGGGCAGGCACGACTCCGTCGAGCGTTCCATTGAAACCGTTGCCGGAACGGTCCGTCGCCTTGCCGTCGTCGAACGGCATGTCCAACGCCGGGCTCGGGGCGCCCTCCTTCGTCTTTCCGGCCATGTGTAGTTTGATCTCCTCCACGTCAAGCGCCCTGGTAAAGACCTTGACCTCGTCGATCAGTCCGGAAAAAGGCATGGCATTTTTGTAGGGTCCCACGTAGCTGTCGTCGTCCCCGCCAATCGCGAGGGGATCTCTCGGCACCCGCTTGATCAGTCCGGCGACCTGGGCCGAACCGACTTTCTTCCCGTTGACGTACAGATGCATCCGCCGGTTTTTTTCAAGCACGCCGGCCAGGTGGACCCATCGGCCGGTCACCTTGTTTTTTCCGGTCGCCATTCGCAATTTTCTACCGCTTCGGACAGCGAAACAGGGCCGACCGTCGTCGAGATAGAGCACGTAACCCTGGGCGTCGCCGCCTTGAGCCAGAACCACGCCGCTGGCCCGATCGGCCTTCACCCAGGCCTCGACGGTTACCGGTTTGTTCGACGGGTCGAAACGGACGGGCGTGAGAAGGTGGATCCGTGAGATGGCCGAGCCGTCCTGGGGCTGATTCTTGTTGGCCGCGAAGAGTTGAAATTCCATCGGCGTGGTCCATCGGTAGTATTTCGGCTTACGGCCGTAGCCGTAAACGGTCGACTCGTCAAACGTCAGGATCTTCCCTGCCGGCGCGGCCCGCCCGGCCAGAAAATATCCACACCAGCCGCTGACAAATCGGCTGCCAAAGAGCCAATAGGTCCGGTGCCAGCCCGTATTGTCGAGGAATCCGCTGGGGCAAAACAGGTGGGCGTGCTCGGGGTTCTGCGTGGCCGCGACGGGCCCTCGGTTGGGATCGCCCGTGTAGGGCTGCGCCTCCAACGGCAATCGCGTGCCGTCGGGATTAAACGGTTGCGAACGCATGTAGATAAGCCGCCCGTCGCTCGACAAAATGTCGGGCAGACCCACCGGCATGTTAAGCCAACTGATGTAGTCTTGAAGCGACTTGCCGGTCGACGCGTCCACGTCGTTCATGGTGGTTGACGAGAGAACCTTGCCCTTCTGGGCATCCAAACGCCAAAGGGTCAGTCCGCCGTCGAGGAACATCGACCGGCCGGAAACACAATACAGGACGTCGTCCTTCACCAGCACGCTGCCGTGCACGGGCCAAACCGATTCGACCTGCTCGAACGACACGAGCCGCCGATCGGCCGGTGCGGCGCGGAATCGCCACATCAACTCGCCGGCCAGGTTCAGGCAATAGACGTAGCCGTCCGCCGAGCCAAACAGCACGCGGTCCTTGTGAAGCGTCGGGGGCGAGTCGATGCGCCCTCCGGCGGTGAACTGCCAGCGGGGTGTGCCCGAGGCGGCGTCCAGAGCGTGAATCGTGTGAGTGTCGGTCGAGGCAACGAAGATCATGCCATAGGCCGACACGGGGCTGCTCAGCCGGCCGCCGAGCCGTGTTTGCCAAACGGGTTTTACATTGGGCCCGACCTTGGCGCGGGTACGGCCGCTTCGGGCCGCGTCATGCCGATAGGTCGGCCAGTCGTCCGGCATTGCAGTGCCCGGCGCCAGCCGGTCGAACGCAGGCCCCCTCTCTAATCGGTTTTCGTCTCGCTGCTCTTCGGCCGGCACCGTTGTTGGTGTTGCGCTCAAAGCGTTGAAACCGTAGAGCTTGGCTTCGAGGTAGCAGGCACATGGATGCGGCGGCGTGTAGACCAGCCCGTTGGCCGGCAGAATGCCGTACAGGCAGGCCCCGCGGAACCAGTAGTTCAGGTCCCAGTGCTTGTTGTGAATGTCAATGAATTCGACACCTGTTCGCGAGGTGAGGATGTACTTTTCGGTCGCCTTTCCGCGGTGGCAGCGGTGATGGAACCAGAAGTTCTCGACATCCGGGCTGAACTGACTTTTCACTTCGCCCGTGTGCAGGTCACGGCTGGTGAACTCGCCCGGCACGCGACCGCTGAGCGTTTCGCCCGTCCAGACGAGCCCGTCGATCACGAAAAGGTCTTCCGGCGACCGGTATCCGGACGGCGGATGATAGGCCTTCCACAGCACGTTGCCCGAGGCGGCTGACAAGGCCGTCATGGTGTCCTTGCCCTTGGTGTACCAGCCTCGCTGTTGCCCGGCTGTCTCGCCGCCGGAGAAAAGGACCACGTCGTCGTAGAGCACAAGCGTCGGCAGGTAGTAGGACCGGATGACGTCAACCCGTTCGACCGGTTCGGACCGCCAAAGTTCGTTTGCCGAGTCGGTCGCCAGGCAGACGATGCTCTGGCCGTCGTGGAAGACGACTTTCTTTCCATCGGCGGCCAACGTGCCGGGCAGAACGCGTCGCTGTTCGGTCCAGAGTCGCTTGCCGGTGGCCGCCTTGACCGCCACGATGTTGCGAGGCCGTTCGTCCCAGTACGGTGCATCTGCCTTTTTGCGGATGTTTTGGTTGTCGACAGAGGTGGGCAGTTGCAGGTGTGGATTGGCCAGGACGTACAAGACCCCGTCGCGGTAGATCACTTCCTCGGCCGCCTTGGTGCCCTCGTAGGTGCGGACGGTTTCACCTGTCGCCGCGTCGAGTGCAACTAGCGGACCGTCGAGGTTCAGCGTGACGTAGACCCGATCGCCTACGGCCACCAGCCGGCGGGACAGTTGGGCCGGCCCGCTCTTCAGCGGCCAGAGGTGAGGGTGCCAACGCTGGATCGGACGTTTCCAGAGAATCGTGCCGTTGAACGCGTCCC
>JAFGIR010000062.1 GCA_016929515.1 Pirellulales bacterium
CTGCCGCTGGCCTACAATCGCGACCTGCAAGAGGACAAGCCGCCGCTGTTCGATGCGTTCGACACGGTCGGCGCGTGTCTCGAATTGGCCGCGCCGCTGGTGGCCGGGGCCGAGTTGAATCGCCCGACCATCGCCGAGCGGCTGGAGCGCGGCTATCTCGACGCGACGGCGTTCATGGAGTATTTGATCGGCCGGGGGACCCCGCAGCGGACTGCCCATGGGTTGGTCGGGCGGCTCGTGGCCAAGGCGCGGAAGCGGAATGTCCCGTTGGCCGAATTGAAGCTGGCCGATTTTCAAGAGGCCGACCCGGCGCTCGATGAATCGGTCTACGGCGTGCTCGGCGTGGCGAACGCGGTGCGCGCGATGCAAAGCCACGGTTCGACCGGCCCGGAACAGGTCGGGCAACAAGTAACTCGATGGAAAGAGCGACTTCAACAAGAGGGGTGACACGACGGCTGTTTCATTGATGTCCGCATGGTCCACGATTGGCAGATCGTCGCGAAATGCGATGGAGGCCTTTCCTCCTGTCAATTGTCCTTCGGTCATTGGCCGTGCAGGCGTCGATAACCATCATGCCGCCATTTCGACGAGCGAGAAAAGAACCATGAGTATCCGCTGTTTTGACTTGACGCGTGTCTTGGCCGTTTGTGCAACGCTGACGATGCTCGCCGGCGCCGGTGCCCATCGCACCCTGGCTCAAGAGGGAACACAAAACCCCGATGATATTGCCAAGTCGATCAAGGCCCAATTCGAGCGCCGCGACCCGACGGTCGAGTTGCTCCAAAAGGCCAAGCCCAACACCCCGGCCGAACGGATTCGGATGGCGACGATCATGGCCAACCTGGACCGGCCCGATCTGGCCAAGCGATACTTGAAAGAGGTGATCGAGGCGAATCTCGACGAGGCACAGCGCATCGCGCTGGGCGAGCGGCTGGGGCCGATTGTCTTCACGCGGCTGGCTTCGCAGAGCGAACTCGCGCCCGAGGCCGCTCAAGTGGCCGACGCGGTCCTCTCGGCCCTGAAACGACATCGCGAGGCGCCCGACCAATTGGCCAAGGCGGTCAAGCAACTCTCGTCGCGCGACCAAGACTCGCGCGACCGGGCGATGGTGGCCATTCGCAAAGCCGGTTCGGCGGCTGTCGATCCGCTCGTAGCCGTGCTGGCCGATCCGGCTCGTTCGGGCGAGCACGCCGGCGCGCGCCGGGCCCTGGCCAGTCTGGGCAGCGACGCCACGGGTCCGTTGCTGGCCTATTTCGAATCGTCCGATCCGGAACTGGTCGTCCAGGTGATTGACGTCCTGACCGCAACGCGCAGCCGCGACTCGTTGTTGTACCTGCTGGCCCCCTACGCCTCGCGCGACAGCGAGCCGGTCGTTCAGCGAGCGGCCGAAGACGCCCTGCGGCGACTGGTCGGTCCATTGCCCAGCCTGACCGAGGCGGCCGGAGTCCTGGCTCACCGGGCCGAACAGTACTTTGCCGGCCAGATTACGATGCCGCGGAACACCCGAGGCAAGGTAACTGTTTGGCACTGGGATCCGGAAACGCGTCGGGCCGTTGCGAAGAACTATCCGCCCAAGGTGGCCCAAACCCTGTTGGCGGCACGTCTGGCAAGCCAGGCACTCGCCATTTCGCCAAGCGACCCCGACATCCGTCGACTCTACCTTCTCACAACGCTCGAAGGGGCGTCGTACGAGGCGGGACTCGACCACCCGATCGCGGTCGAGCCCGGCACGCCGGTTAGCCGGGCCGCGGAATTCGGCGCCGAGGCGCTGCTGGCCGTCTTGAACCAGGCCATCTCCAACGGCCATTGGCCGGCCGCCACCGCCGCCGCGCAACTTCTAGGTCAAACCGCCACGGCCGAGACGGCGCTCGCCGTTGGGGCGGCGCCTTCGCCGCTGGTCCGCGCGCTCCGCGCGAGCGATCGGCGAACCCGGGTCGCCGCGGTCGAAGCCGTCATCCAATTGAAACCGACCAAGCCGTTTCCCGGTTCGAGCTATTTGGGTGAATCAATGGCGTTTCTGGCCACTTCGACCGGTGCCCGCCGCGCGCTCGTTACCGCGCGAACCACGGTCGAAGCGCGGCGTGTCGGCGGCTATCTGAGCCGGCTGGGCTACGAGGTCGAAACGGCCGTCTCCGGTCGAGAGATGATGAAGAAACTCACGGGGTCGGCCGACTACGAACTCGTGTTCGTCGACGCCCGGATCGACCAGCCCCCGGTCGACTTCCTGCTCCAGCAGCTTCGCCACGACGGGCGGACGGCCTGGCTGCCCGTCGGCGTGTTGGCCGCCGAAGGATTCTACGAACGCGCCGAGAAGGCCGCGCGCGACGATTCGCTCGCCTTGTCACTCGTGCGACCGCACGACGAGCAAACGGTTCGGTGGTACGTCGAACGTCTCCAGAAACTGGCCGGCCAAGCCATGGTCTCGTCCGAGCTGCGCAAACAGCAGGCCGCCTGGACGCTCGGCCAACTGGCCCAACTGGCCAAAACCAGTCGAGGCGCGTTCGATCTGGGCCGGGTCCAGCAGGCCGTGCTCGACGCCGCGCGGTCGCGACAACTCGCGAGCGACGCGATCGGCGTGCTGGCCAGGCTGGGCACGGCCGAAAGCCAGAAGACGCTCGTCGATCTGGCAAGCAATCGCGATCAATCGGTGGAACTCCGCAAGGCGGCCCTCGCGGCCCTGACCGACAACGTCGAACGCAACGGCGCGCTCCTGACGAGCGGCCAGATTCTCCAGCAGTACGACCGCTACAATCAAAGCGCCGCGGCCGATCGGCCCACGCAAGAGATCCTCGGCCTGATTCTCGATTGCCTCGAAGCAAAGAGCAAGGGCAGCAGGCGGTAGGCAGCAAGCAGCAGGCAGCAGGCAGCAAGCAGCAGGCAGCAGGCGGTAGGCAGCGGGCAGCAGGCGGAGGCAGCAAGCAGCAGGCAGCAGGCAGCAAGCAGCAGGC
>JAFGIR010000063.1 GCA_016929515.1 Pirellulales bacterium
AGCTGAGCATCCACTCGCTCGGCAGGCGCCGGCTGTCCTTCAGGTTCTCGCGCAACATGGCGGCCAGGCGTTTCAAGGGCACTTCGTCCGAAGGATACTGCTTGACGATGGCCACGGCGGCCCGCTTGGCCAACACGATCGACGGCTCGAAACGAATCACGCGGCACAAAGCGGCAATGCCCCGGCCGTGGTCCAGCGCGGCCAGCTTCCGCAGTCGCGCAATCTGGTCGTGTTCCTCCAGAAAACGGAACTTGGCGAGAAGCGCCGCGACCTCGGGAGGGTCGTCGGGGCGGGTCAAGTCGACGCGTATTAAACGCAGCAGATAACGCGCGCGCGAGGCAATCTCCAAATCGTCGTCTTCCGTCGCCTCGCTGAGTGCGTCGAACGCGGCAAATCCGAGCTTGGCCAAAGCGTCTTGCGCCTCTTGACGCGCCTCGTAATCGTCGTTGCCCAGTTGACGAATCAGCCGATTGATCCGTGCCGGCGAGCTGTCCGACGAACCGGTGTCCGGCGCGGTGGGCGGAGAAGCTCGCGAGGCCCCCTTCTTCGCGGTTGCGAGCGGCGGCGAATCTCCAGCAACACCCCGGGCCGCGAGCAACCAAAGGCCACCCATCGCACACCACCCGACGACGAGAAATCGCAGCATTCGCATGACTCACATCCGAGTTCTTCGACCCGTGACACGACACCCTAAAGCATACTTCAGTTCAGACGGACGGGACAAGCCGGGCACGGTCGGTGGTCCGTCGCGACAAGAGGCCGTCACCGACTACGCGCTTTTTCAACAAAAATGCTCTCGGTCGCGGTCGTCCCGGTTGCTAAAATCTCGCGAGGCCGGCGCGTCGCGCCGACAGTGATCCGGGGCTGAGTACCCATGGGGAGGGGGATGTCGTTTCTCCGTCGGTGCCACGGAGAGAATGTGAATGTCCCGAAAGAGAACACTGCCGAGCAAGTCGGCAGTGGCACCCGTCAGAACACAATCCGTCTTTTGCAACGGGCTGCCCACTTGTGTCCAGGCCTCTCATGACTGCTGAACCGTCGCTCGATGCACCGCCCGTTTATCGCCGTTTCCTGGCCGGAGGGACCGAATCGTTGTGGCCCGGCCGGCTTGCGTTGGTGGTGTTGTTGCTGGTGGGCGCGGCGTTGCTCGGCGCCGCCTGGTGGTTCTTCTTGCCGAAGAACGACGACACGAGGCTCGTGTTCTTAAGCAACGCCGTCGGAGCCTTGGTTTGCTCGGGCGTTCTGGCGATCTTCGCGTCGCGGTGGCTTGGCCGCCGGCTGGGAGTGCTCAGTGGGTTTGTCTGGCTCGGCAGCGTCGGGGTGCTCCGCGGCCACGTGGATACCTGGTTGGCCGTCCTGTTTTGCCTGGCCCTGGGATTGTTTGCCACGGCGCAGGTGCCCGGGCGGTTGGCGACCATCTTTAATTCGGCGATTGCCTGGGCGTTCTATACCGTGATCAGCGTGTCGTTCTTGCTTTTTGGGGTGGAAGTCTCCTTATTGATTCTGGCCATTTGCATTGTCTTTGTTCTGAGCGTTCAGGATACCCGTTCCACTCGGTTCTTCGTCAATCCGATCGGTCTCGGCATTTTGATTTTGACGGTGGTTGGCCGAGGGTTCGTGGGGCAGCACTTGCCCGATGGGTACCTGGCAGCCCCGTTGCTCGCGGACTGGGCATTCCACGCCGATCCGACGAGACGTTGGGTGACCATTGTGGTCGACTTTCTGCCTTGGTTGCCGCTGGCTTTGGTCGCCGTTGCCGTGGGCATTCGCCAAGGACACTATGGCACGCCATTTTGGCGATTCCTGAGTTGCTGGGTGCTCGTGTCTGTCGGACTGACTGCCTTTGGCATGACCACCGCGGAGGTGGTTCTGGCGGCCGTCATGCCTCCGACGTGCATACTGGCCGCAGCCGGGTTGGCCCAGACGATCATCCACACAAGACGGTTCCAATGGGGGTGGCCGTCGCGTCTTTGAGTGTCATTACGGCGTGCGGCTGGCGAAACGGAGAGCTTTCTCACTCTCTGTGCGTTGTCATTGCAAACGCATGGATTTGCCCGCGGCGGTCCGTGCGACCAGACAAACTGGGTACTTCTATCGGGGGTCCTTTTTTATTTGTCGGTTGGCTGGACACACAAAGCGAGGTGGATTTTACGTGCGAATCTGCCATACTGAATGCGTTCACGGTGAGTTCGTGTACGAAGTCCAACTACTGATTTGGAGGCATGACGGTGATCGATGCAAATCGGAACAGAACCTTCCTTCCCTTCGGTGGAAATGGCGTCAACGCCGGTCGGATCCGACGCAGTTGCTGCGTGGCGGTCACCGGGCTGGCGATGTTTTGGGTAGCGGGTTGTGGCGGAGCCCCCGAACCGGCCCCACCACAGCCGTCCGAGCCCGCCAAGATCGAACCGGCCGAGCCAGAACAACCGGTCGTCGAGCCGTCGGCGCCGACACAACCCACGCCCGAACCCTCGCCCGTCGTGCAACCCGGTGGAGACAACCTCCAGGATTCGCCAGGCCCTGAACCTCAAACTCAGGAGCCGGAGAAGCCGGTAGAAGAAGTTGCACTTCCAAAGAACGTGGCCGAGTGGAAAGAAGAACACTTCGTCGGGGCCAAGCGCCAGAATGATCCTCTCTTGATCGAGGCCATCCAGCACCTTGGCACACGGCACATCGGCGATCCTTCGGTTGTGCCCGTCTTGGCCACCGTTCTCAAGCCGGTCGAGATCAAGATTAAGAAGGAATCGGCTCCGGAGCAGCCAGGGTCGGGCGGGTTTTCGGGTGGTTCGGAGAACGTTTTTGGGGCACCGGCCTCGACCGGTTTGAGCCTCGAGAGTGCGCCGACAACCACGGGCGAAACACCGCAACTCGGACGCCAGGTTGCCTTGTCCGCGACCCGGGCGTTGATCTTGAACAATACCGACCCGGCACGCAAAGTGCTTCGCGAGATCGTCTCCGGCGAGTTGCAGACCGACGATGATCGGGCGGCCGTTCCCCCGGCGATGAAAGCCATATTCCAGCAGCCAACGCCCGAAAACGAAGCCTTCCTGTTTCAGATTCTGATTGAACCCGAGGAGGTTCGAAAGTCCGCGACCACGCCTTCGACCAGCGAGCCGGGCATGAACGAATTGAGCGGCGGGATGCTGGGGGTTGCCGGGGGTGGCCAGTCGTCGCAGCCGGTGTCGACCGAGGAGTTCCATCGACATGCCATACAGCTGACCCAGACGCTGGGTTCGGAATCGTTCCGCGCGAAGCTCGCGCAATACTTGCTCGGCAAGGCGGCGACCGCGACCCAGCGCGAGAAGCTTGTTCCGTTGCTTGGGCAACAGCGTCCAGAAAACGCGGGCGCCCAATTGCTGTTCTATACGAACCCTGCGTCGCCCGCCGAATTTCGGACGACCTTCGAGAAATACTTCGTTCAGTTCAGTTCCGTTGCCTTGGGGCACGTGTTGGGAATCCTCGCCGACAAGGAGCCGGAAGTGAAAGAAACCAGCTCCGAGGAGCCCAAAAAGAGCGGCTGGGGGGGCGTGAGCCTGGGAGCAGACGACTCGGGTTGGGGTGATTCTTCTTCAGGCGAGAGCTTCGAGGGAAGCGCCGGCATGGGCGGGGGCGTCTCGTTGGGGACGGGCGGTGGGCTGGGCATAGCAGGCTCGCCCGGCGGTCTCGGTCAAGGAGGTCTCATGGGCGCGAACGCTCCGGACATCGACCTCGACAATCCCGAAGTGATCTACCCGCTGGCCCAAAAAATCTGGGATTCGAAGACGGCCGACACCGTCTCGCAACGCACACAGCAAATCTCCTCGCTGGAAGAACCAAACACGACCCTGGCGCTCGCCCGCACGATGCCGGTGGATAAGGTCCGCGCCGGATTGTACAAATTGCTTCGTTCGCGGTTCGACGACGGGCCTGGTCAGTTCCAAGGGGAGAGCCGATCGGGTGAAGGCATGTTTGGCGGAGGCGGAGGAGGGGGCGGGATTGACCTCTCATCCGGCGCCGGTGCCCAACTCGGGGCAGGAGGCGGTATCGCGTTCGACAATTCGGGAGGTGGCCACGGCGGTGCGTCGTCGGCCGGCGATTTCTTCGACCCGGGTTTTCTCCTTGTGGTCAAGATGCTGCCGCGCGAGGAAAAACCGCAACGACCTACCGCGCGGAAGCGGAGTTCCCGACCGCAACCCTCTGGAGCGGAGACCGGCCTGGGAATCGAGGAGGCGGCCGCCGGCAGCAGCGAGGCCACGCCGGCCGAACAATGGATGCAGGCGTCGCAAAACGTGCTCGAACAACTGTGCGAACAGTGTCAGAAGGCCGCGAAAGAACAGCCAGCCGATAAGGTCGCCCCAGGCAAGATTCGCGTCAAACCCCATCACGGCGCGCAGATTGTCGCACGCTACGACCTTTGCCTGCCGGACGATGCGGCGGAGAAACTGGGGGGGAGCAAGCTCGATCCGATCGAACTCCACTACGTGCGCATTGAGGAAACCACTCAGTTTTCGAGACTGACGAAGTACTATCGTCGCGTCACCAAAGTCAAGCATCGCACCATCGGCCGGAACGACGCCTGGTTCGATTCCGTCAAGGACGCGTCATCGCCGGGACGCAAGCTGTCTTGCGACGTGCTCATCACGCGTCCCCAGGGGGCAGGTGGAATGGGCAACGAATTCGGCGCCGTGCGAGGAAGACAGAAGGAACCGCCCGAACCGTTGGTTGTTCAGATTCTCACGATCGAGATGAAAGATCCCACCGGCGGTTGACCGGCCGGTGGGCCCGCGCCGACCAAACCGTTGTTGGCCGTTGTGGTCGGACGTGCTTGCCGATCGTGCCGCCTTGGCGATTCTCCCCGCGTGGATTGGTGGAACGCGAGTGCGTTAGGCGTCGTCCATGCCGTCGATGTAATCGCGCAGCCGGTCCCG
>JAFGIR010000064.1 GCA_016929515.1 Pirellulales bacterium
CTGGGGCATAGCGCAGCGATGCCCCAGATAGCCGAAAATTAGGGTTTTCACAGAGCAGGTGGGGACCATCTCGGTGGGCGGCGGCCACCCTACGAATCCCGACCGGCTACGGCGGCTGCCGCTTCCGAGGCCGCGACGACCTTTTCCGTAAGACGAGCACACCAGAACAACGCGGCTGGCAACCCCCCCGCGATACACAACGCCGTGAAAACAAGCCCAATGGGTGAATAGAACCTGACCATGCCGATGGCGACCACGATCGGAAACACGATGGGCACCAACGGGCCCGCCACGGTCACCGGCAAGACGAACAACAGCAAGACGACGCGGTGCCTTGGTTTTTGAATCCCGGCGCGCGACATGATCTCGACACACTTCCACCAGATCAGCCCGACCGAAATCCACGCGAAGCCGTCGAGGAGATAGATCGCCTCGATCTGAACGCCCGGCTCATTCTTGATGGCATGAATCAGGGCCGTCGGTGCCTGCACCAACACGAACAGGCAGAGAAAATCGACGATCGTGAATTGGGTCGGGTGTTGCCGGTCCTTCGCGGCCAGATCGAGCGGCCGGGCAATCCACGGCACGACTCGCCGAACCACCGACGATCCGACCAGCAGCACGCCGATTGAGATCAGAGGAATCCACTCCCCAAATATCCAGACAATCCCCACGCCGAGAAGTACCAATCCAATCGCAATTAGCCGGGAGCATGCTCGCACGATTGTGTCCTTTCCACGGATGCCTGCATGGACAACAACCCAAAGGCCGCCGGCAAGCGTCACGCAGTCAAAGCACCGCCTATCGGAGAACCCGGCGGAACGGGTCATCCTGAGCGCAGCGAAGGATCTCAAGTCGTTTTGCGTAAACGAGATCCTTCGCTGCGCTCAGGATGACCGTCAGTAACACAGGATGACCGTCAGTAACAAAAGTCTATACCTCCAACACGCCGGTGGCCTTGTGGCGGCTGGCCACGTGGATTGGCCAGCGGCGGCGCCCGACAATCCGGTGATGGGTGTCCAGCGCCAAACTCGGATCGTTGTTCTCTTCGGACAGATGCGCCAGGCAGGCCCAGCGCAGCCGCCCATCGGTTTTCGCCAGCAACCGCGCCGCCTGGCCATTGGAAAGATGACCGCCAGGACCACGGATTCGCAACTGAAGTTCCGGTGGATAAGATCCGTCGCGAAGCATCTCCGGATCGTAGTTGCTCTCAAGCAACACCGCGTCCAACGAGCGAAGCACGTCCACGAGCCCCTTGAACGCATGGCCCAAGTCGGTCAGGATTCCGAGACGACGCCGGCCGTCGTCGACCACGAACGCCACGCCATCGGCGCCGTCGTGGGGCGTGGGCACGGTCTCGATCGCAATGCGGCCGAACGAAATGGACCGGCCGGCCTCGAAATGATGGACTTCGTCGATCTGACCCAGGTTGGTCCGTCGTCGCGCGGCCGCGAGTGTTTTTCGCGTCGCGTGGATCGGCAACCCGAATTTGCGGTGATAGATGCCCAGACATCGGGCATGGTCGGAGTGGTCGTGCGAAACGAAGACGGCATCGACGTCATGAATCGAGCGGCCCAACTCGGCCAGACGCTGCTGCGCCTGGCGGCCGCTGATGCCCGCGTCGAAAAGCAATCGCGAGCCGGCCGCCTCGACGTAGACACAGTTTCCGTTGCTGCCGGATTGAAGAGGGATGACCAACATAGCGACATTCTATCCCAACGGCCCCGACTGACAAGAGCACAAGTCGAAGTCCCAAGAGCCGGGCTGAAACTCGGCAATTCCGGCACTCGGACGCAGTCTGGACCGTGGCTACCCACGAGCCGGTAGCGGCACGCAACGACACGGTGGCAAGCAGACGCGTGTTTTGGTATACTGTTTGAGGTCAACCTCCCCATTTCCTTCCTTGGCAATCGTCTTTTGCTGCATTGGAGCACGCCAAATGATATCTACTGCAAAATGGACCGTGGCTGCTTGGGTTCTTGCGGTTTGCTTGCCCATCGGCGTTGCCAGGGCGGCCAAGCCGCCGCGCCCGAACGTCGTTATCATTTTCGCCGACGACCTGGGCTATGGCGACTTGAGTTGCTACGGCCACCCGACGATCAATACGCCGCATTTGGACCGAATGGCCCACGAAGGACAACGCTGGACAGAATTCTACGTGGCCGCTTCCATGTGTACGCCCAGTCGGGCGGGGCTCATGACGGGCCGGCTGCCGGTCCGCAACGGCATGTGCAGTCTTCGGCAACACGTGCTCTACCCGGATTCGGCCGGCGGATTGCCGCAGAGCGAAATCACGCTGGCCGAAACGCTCAAGGACGCCGGCTACGCAACGGCGTGCATAGGCAAGTGGCACCTGGGACACCGATCGGAGTTTCTGCCCATGAAGCAAGGCTTCGATGAATTCTACGGTCTGCCCTATTCGAACGACATGAAGAACCGGAGGGTGCCTCCGAAGAAGCCCGGCGGCAAGGCGAGCCATGAGTACATCGGCGTGCCATTGATGCGTGGCGAAAAGACCCTCGAGCAACCGGTCGACCAGACCACGCTCACCCAACGATACACGAAAGAAGCCATTCGCTTCATCGAGAAGAACAGGAAAAGGCCGTTCTTTCTCTATCTCGCGCAGACCATGCCCCACGTACCGCTGTTTCGCTCGAAGGAGTTCGTCGACCACAGCCGGCGAGGGCTCTATGGCGACGTGGTCGAGGAAGTCGACGAGAGCGTCGGCCAGGTGCTCGACACGCTGCGCCGACTGAAACTCGACAAACATACGTTGGTGGTGTTCACTTCGGACAACGGTCCCTGGCTGGTCTACCGGCAGCGAGGCGGCTCGGCCGGGTTGCTGCGCGGAGGCAAGGGAAGCACGTGGGAAGGCGGCATGCGCGAGCCAGCCATCTTCTGGTGGCCCGGCACGATCAAACCCGAGGTGGTTCGCCAGATGGGCTCGACCCTAGACCTGTTGCCCACCATCGCGAAGCTCTGTGGCGCCGAGGTGCCGCTTGATCGGGTCATTGACGGACTGGACTTGACTCCCGTGTTGACGGGCACCGGCCCAAGCCCGCGAGATACGATGTTCTACTACCGTGGCAACCAGCTCTGCGCCGTCCGCCATGGCCCCTACAAGATGTACTACTTCACTCAGCCCAATTACCGCAACCGGAAGGGCATCAAACACGATCCGCCGCTGTTGTACAATCTTGATCACGACCCGTCGGAGCAACACGACGTGGCCAAGCAACATCCCGAAGTGATCGAACAGATCCGCGAGATCGCCGAAGCCCATCAGAAAGGCGTCACGCCGGTCCCGTCGCAGCTGGAAATCCGGTAAGAACCTACACGTCGACCCACGGGCCGATAGTCGAGAGCACGTAGTCAATGGTTTCGACGTGCTTCGTATCGGTTCCGCCCGCGACCGACGCGGCCTGGACCCAGACGAAGCCATAAACGGAAACGGACGAACCGTCGCCGTAGATCAATTGGGCCAGATCGCCGGCCGCGTTGAGCCGATCGTCGCCGACCGAATCACGCAGATAGGCTCGATCCGTTCCGCCGGCGGTCGCATGGGCGTAGACCTGTCTGAAACCTCCGGCATAGTTGTGGAAGCTGCTACCGTACATGTAGGTGTATTCCGGCCTGGCCAATAGCGTGTCGTTGCCGGCCGAGTCGTAGAAAGTGGCCTGATCCATACCGCCCGCGGTTGCATGGGCGTAGACGTATCGGAATCCATCGACCTGATTGTGGAACGTGCTGCCCGACAGACGGGCAGAAGTCGGCGTGGCCACATACGCGTCGTTACCGACTGAGTCGTGGAGAACGGCCGCGTCGGTCCCCCCTGCAGTTGACTGGGCGTAGACGTACCGGAATCCGTCAGCCCGATTATTGAACCCGCTGCCCGACAGATTCGCGTAGGCCGGCGTGGCGACGAACGCGTCGTTGCCGCTGGAATCACGCAGGTAGGCTCGATCCGTTCCGCCGGTGATCGCGTAAGCGTTGACGTATTGGAATCCCTCGGCGCAATTATGGAAGCTGCTACCGTACATGTAGGTGTATTCCGGCCTGGCCAATAGCGTGTCGTTGCCGGCCGAGCCGTAGAGCGTGGCCGCGTCGGTCCCGCCGGCGTTCGCCAGGGCGTAGACGTATCGGAATCCTTCGGCCCGATTGTAGAACCCACTGCCCGACAAACAAGCGTA
>JAFGIR010000065.1 GCA_016929515.1 Pirellulales bacterium
GAAGAAGGTCATCATCATGAAGCTGGTCAGCCCGCCCGACATGGCCGCGTTCATCTGTTCGGGCCCGAGTCGGGAAAGAAAGACCCGATCGGTGAAAGTCATCACCGTGTCGCAGGCGTGCGAAACGACCATCGGAAGCGCGACGACCATCAACTCGCGCACCCCGCCGGCCGTGGCCGATGGTTTTTGCTCGGGAGTCCCGTGGTTGTCGTTAGTGGTCAAGATTCGGTTTCCTGTCGTGTCACGCGAAGTGGCTCATCATACGCCGTGGGCCGGCCGAACGCTAGATAAGACGGTGGGAAAAGGCTGTCCTTGGCCCAGACACGAAAAGAGGCCGAAGGATCGCGCGAGAAGGCCCTCGGCTTGGAGAATCTGCATTAACGAAATCGGACGCGGCAGGGGATCACCCCGCCCGCATCGAGCTAGCGGACTCTTCGGCGCCGCGGCATGAGCGTCAATCCACCAAGAATCAGAATCGCAAGCGTGCCGGGTTCCGGGACGACGGTCAGCACGTTATTCGGCCCGGCGTCCCACGCGTCGAGGTTGGTTTTCATGGCGGCGTAGAGCTGCTGGTCGACGGTCAGCGCGTCGAGATTCTGGGTCTCCAGAGCGCAGATCAAACTCCACACTTCGGCATGGTTACCCCCGACGATGGAATTGGAGAACGCGACATCGACGAGTATCAAGGTTTGCAGATCGGCCATGGTGAACATTTCGTCGAGTTGACTCACGCCCGACATGTCGGCGCCGGAAAGGTCCACCTCGGCAATACCGGCCAAATCCGCGATGCCGAAATAAGCCGAATACTCTCGATGCCCGATCATGAGCGTGTCGAAAGTCGTTTGCGACAAAACGGTCTCGGCCAGAACGACTTCGTCGATCGGATTATCGTAAATCGAGAAACCCAAAAGCGCGCTCGCGTCGAGGCCCGTCAGGTCGAGCGAGGTAATCTCGTTGTTCCAAAGGCTGAGTTCCTGCAAACTGGTCAGCCCATGGAATTGATTGGCCGCGAGCGAGGAAATCTGATTGCCGTAGAGATAGAGATCCTGCAAGTTGGCCAGTCCCCGGAACGCGGTGGCATCGATCGTGGAAATCTGATTGTTGTGAAGATAAAGGTGCTGCAAATTGGCCAGGTCCTCGAATTGATTGGCCCCCAGCGAGGAGATCAAATTGCTACTAAGGCTGACATACTGCAAACTGACCAGCCCCTTGAATTGAGCGGTGGACAGGCCGGAGATCTCGTTGCCCCAAAGGTACAGCTCCTCCAAGTTGGCCAGTCCCTGGAACAGACTTGCATCCAACGAGGAAATCTGATTGCCATTCAGGGCAAGTATCCGCAGATTGCTCAGGCCCTGGAAGGCGTCGCCGCTGATCGAGGACATCTGGTTGTACGAAAAGGAAACCTCCTGCAAATTCGTCAGGCCCTGCAACGCACTGGCATCCAGCGAGGAAAGAAGGTTATCGTGAAGGAACAGCCTCTGCAGATTCGTCAAGTTTTGGAACGGACTGCTGGAGAGCGACCCGATTTCGTTGAGGGCAAGATTAAGCTCCAGCAGATTCGTAAGGCCCTGGAACGAATTGGCTTCCACCAGCGAAATCTGGTTGCTATCGAGCTGAAGTGCTTGCAGATTCGTCAATCCCAGGAAGGGACTTTCGCCGAGCGACGAAATCTGGTTGTGCCAAAGGTCCAATGCCTGCAAATTGGTGTAGCCATTGACGCCGTCGAGACTGGTGATTCCCTGGTTGATCGCATTGCAGTTCCAGTCGACGGGCCCCGGCGGATCTCCGACCTCCGCGAGTGCCCACTGGCCAAAGGTCAGCACGGCCGACGCCGTGTTGGCGAGCGAAACGGTTAAGAGCACGGCTAGAATCATCGTCGCGAGTACCGATAGATGTTTCATGATTCACTCCCCCATTGGTTTAACTGTCCAGGTGGGTCATTCCGGCGGCACGAGATCAACACACCAGTGCGTCGAGCGAGACAAGACCGCCCCCTCGGTATCGAGGCCATTGTAGCGGAGATGATACGGTGAAATCAATATGCTGGAAGGAGAAGGGAACCGCTTCCGGCATGGTTGTCTCCCGCTTGGCGCCTTACACCAAATCGGGTGCAAACCCGTGCCGCAGCGTGTTTTCGGTGCATGAGCGGGGTTCGACGAAGTGCAGCAGGTAGTCGGCACCGCCCGCCTTCGTGCCCGTGCCCGAGAGACCGAAGCCGCCGAACGGTTGCCGGCCGACCAACGCCCCGGTAATGCCGCGGTTCAAGTAAAGATTTCCCACGCGGAATTCGCGCCGAGCAAGCGCCAGGTGGGCCGGCCGGCGACTGAACACGCCCCCGGTCAGCTTGTAGACCGTGCCGTTGGCCACCGCCAGTGCCTCGTCGAACGTTTTCACGCGCATCACGGCGAGCACCGGCCCAAAAATCTCCTCCTGGGCCAGACGATGCTCGGGCCGAATGCCCGAGAAAATGCATGGCCCGATGACCGGCTTGCCGATTTTCTCTTCGAGCCCCTCGGGCACGTCGAGGGCCACTTCCAGGCGGCCTTCGCTTTTGCCCAACTCGATGTACTCGCGGATTTTGGCCGCGGCCGAGGGATCGATCACCGGGCCGACGTCGGTGGCCGGATCGGCCGGATCGCCGACCGCCAGCGATCGAGTCGACTCGATCAGCCGAGCGAGGAACTCATCATGCACCGAGTCCAAGACGATCGCCCGGCTGCATGCCGAGCATTTTTGACCGCTGTAACCAAACGCGCTTTGGCGCACTCCAGCCACCGCTTCGTCCAGATCGGCCGACTCGTCGACGATGATTGCGTTCTTTCCGCCCATCTCGCAGACGACCTTTTTGACGAGCGATTGGCCCTCGGGCGTCTCGCCGGCCGTGCGGAGTATTTCGAGCCCAACTTCCTTGGAGCCGGTGAAGGCAATCAACGCGACGCGAGGGTCGCGGACCAAGGCCGTGCCGAGCACGCGCCCCGGGCCGGGCAAGAACGGAAGCACGTCGGCCGGCACGCCCGAGGCCCAGAGAATTTCGCACAGCGTCCGGGCAATACCGGGCGTCTGCGTCGAGGGTTTGACCACGGCCGTGTTGCCCGTCGCCAAGGCGGCCAGCGTCATGCCGGCGCAAATGGCCAACGGGAAGTTCCAAGGGCTGATGACGGCGGCCACGCCTCGCGGCTGGTACCACACTTCGTCCAACTCGCCGACGAAGCGACCCAGCCGACGCGGCTCGAACAGAGCGACTGCTTCTCGGGCATAGTAGCGAGCAAAGTCGATTGCCTCGCACACATCAGCGTCGGCCTCGCGCCACGTCTTGCCCGCTTCGCGAATCATCATGGCCGAAAGCTCGTCGCGCCGCTGGTGCATTTGCCGGGCAGCCTCGACGAGCAGGGCCGATCGTTGCCGAGGATCGCGGTCGCGCCACTCGGGCAGGGCCGCCGCGGCGCGCGCCACGGCCGCCTCCGCGTCGTCGGCCGCGCCGAGGGGTTCGACCGTCGGCACGCAAACGGCCGCCACGGCCTGTGCAAACTGCTCGCGCTGGTCGGCCTTGCTGAAGTCGCGGAGCGATTCGTTGAAGAATGGCCGACTGTCGTCGAGACCTTCGACGGCCGCGCTCAATTGATGGTGCTCGGCCAGACGCTCCAGGGCCGACGCGGCCGATTCGTCCGCCGCGCCGGTTGGTTCGTCGTGGGGCGACGCCAGGAGTTGGTCGTCCGAGGCGCCCTCGAAGAAACCGGCCCGAAGCCACGACTGATTCGACGTGTTCTCCAGCAGTCGCCGCACGAAGTAGGCCATGCCGGGGATCATCTGGCCAACCGGCATGTACTCGCGCAACCGCAGCCCTCGCCC
>JAFGIR010000008.1 GCA_016929515.1 Pirellulales bacterium
AACGCCCGGGTTGGTGGCGCTCGAAGCGGGCATGTCGGGCACGCCGTTGGTGCTACCGGCGGGCGGTTGCGGACAGGAGTATTTCGGCCCCCGCGCCGACTACGTCCGGCCGCGCGACTACCCGAGCATTCGCCGCGCCGTGATGCGGGCGCTCGCGCGAGGGCGAGACGCGGCGCTGGCCGAGCACGTGCGCGAAAACTTCTCGTGGCGCGTCGCCGCCCGAGCGACCCTGGAGGCTTACCGACGGGCCACGAAGCAAGACGTTGGGTAATGTTCATGAAAACGCAAGCCACCGACGACCGGGTAGACGCCGAAACGGCCGCGCGATTGCGGCGGCGACCGCTGGGCCGCTATCGCTACGTCCGGCTGCGCTGGCGCGTTTTGTTTGCCGTGATTGACTTCGTCGGCACGGTGGTCTTCCGCTTGGGACGCTGGCTGCGTCGATGGGGTGGGCCGCGCGAGACGGCCGCAACGGGCGATCCCCGCGTCATCCTGATCGTGCAGTTGGACCACCTGGGCGATGCGATTCTGAGCACCGGGATGATTGCCATGCTTCGCCGGCGATGGCCCGATGCGTCGATCGAGGTTCTCACGGGCGAGTGGAATCAGCAACTGTTTTCGGCGATCGATGCCGTTGATCGCGTGCACGTTTCGCGGTTGAACCGGTTTTCGCGGGCCGGACGTTTTGGCTGGCCGGCAGCCGTTTTCTGGTGGGGATGGCGACTGCGCCGACGACGCGCCGACTTGGGAATCGACGTGCGGGGTGAGTTTCCGCTCGCGTTGATACTCTGGCTCTGCGGCGCGCGGCGGCGTCTGGGCTGGGCGGCCGGCGGAGGCGGATTTCTCTTGACCGACAGCCCCGCGTTCGTGCCGAATCGACCGGAAACCGAGTCGCGGCGCGCGTTGCTGGCCGAATTGGGCGTGGTGGCAAGCCGGCCCGAGGAATTTTGGCCCGTCCTCCGCCCAACCGAGGCGGCCCGACGGCGAATTCGTCATCAGATCACTCGCCAAGGACTTCGGGGGCCGTTCGTCGCCTTGCACGTCTCGGCCGGCACGGCCGCCAAGCAATGGCCCACCGAACACTGGCGCGAGCTGATCGGCCGGCTGATCGTCGGCAAGGGGCTCGAAGTCGTGTTGGTCGGAAGCGGGGCGGATCGTATAATCGCCCAGTCGATTCTTGCCGGCAAAGACTGGCCAGGCGTGTTCGATTGGACGGGCCGATGCGACGTCGTTGAGCTGGGCGCTTTGTTCGAACGGGCTGGGGCGGCCGTGGGAGCCGACTCGGGCCCAACGCATCTGGCGGCCGCCGTCGGACGGCCGGTCGTCGTCCTGTTTAGCGGCACGAACCGGCCCGAGCAATGGCAACCGCAAGGTGCGAACGTCGCCGTGTTGCGCCGGCCCGTGGCTTGCTCGCCTTGCCACCGCGATCGTTGCCCGCGGGCCGATCATCCTTGCATGCGCGAGCTTGGGCCGGAACAAGTCGAGCGGGCCGTCGAGCGGGCTTTGAAAATAGACGAAATGGATGGGTCCGTACTGCAAGAAAGCGAGACGGTTCTACTCTGCAAGAAGCTTTGAGAAAGGTGGCTGGGGCATAGCGAAGCGGTGCCCCAGATCGCCGACAACTGGGGCTTCGCTGCGCTCAGCCACCAGCCACCCGCTGGCCGAAGTCGTGTCTTCTCCAGAGTGAGTTGGTTTGGAAATGCACTGCTGAGCAGCCAGAACGTTGAACGGAAGGAGCCGAGAACGATGATTGCACCGTTACGCTTGCCCGAGACGCCCACGCGCGAGCGGCACGGCCGGCTGCGCGAGGCCCGCGAGTATCTGGCGACGACCGTGCTTGGCGGGCACCGCGAGGAGCGCGGCCCGGCAGTCGCCGCGTGGAAGGCCTGGACGCTGGTCGGCTGGATGGTCGTCGCCACGGCGTTCTATGCGGCGTCGATGCTGGGTTGGTGGTAGGTGTCTTTGCTGGGGCCCGTGGATAGGAAGCCATGGCTTTGCTCGAACAATTCGTCTCGATTTTGACACTTGCGACGTTGATCCTGGCGGCGTACGGCGCCGGGCGTCCGGCCGTTCGAGGGCTGCGCGTGGCCGAGGGCGACACGCTGACGGCGACCGTGTGGAGTCTGGCCGTGGGGTTGGTGATCTGGGGATCGGCCTTGGCCGTGTTGGGATTGGCCGGCGGACTGTCTCGTCCCTTGATCGTCACGGTGAGTCTGGCCGCCGCGTTTTGGGGACTGATCGAGGTCGCGCTGGTTTATCTGAAAGCGGTCGAACGGAGAACCGAGCCGGCGGCGAGCGACGTCGACGATGACGTCTCGCCGGGCGGCACGGTGCCGGCTTGGTTGAAACGCGGCGTTCTGATTCTCGCCATCGTTGCCGTGACCGGTTCTCTGATCGGGGCCCTGGCCCCGCCGACGGCCGGCGACGCGCTCTGCTATCATCTCGAACTGCCCAAGCGATTTCTCGAAGCCGGAAGCCTGGTCTATTTGCCGTATCACGACAACTCGACGTTTCCGCTGCTGGTCGAGATGTGGTATCTCTGGGCGTTGGCCTTGGGCAACGCCGTGACGGCCCAATTGATGCACTGGGCCGTCGGCGTTTTGTTTGCCTTGGCCACGGTCGTGCTGGCTCGACCGATCCTGGGTCGCCGTTGGGCCGTCCTCGCGGGCGCGGTCGCTGTTTTGACGCCCGGCGTGAACAACCAGATGACGGCCCCGATGAACGACGTCGCGCTGGCCGTGTTTGCAGCGCTTTGCCTGGCCGCGTGGTGGCGGGCCGTGGTCGACGACGAAGGTTTCGGCTGGTTGATTCTCTCGGGCGTGGCCGCCGGCGGAGCATTGGCGACGAAATATCTGGCGATGGTCTTCGGCGTGGGCGTGGCCGTCAGTTGGCTTTGGATGCTCGCGCGTCGGAGAGACCGGCGACGGCTCCTGCTCGGCGGAGCGGCCGTCGTCGCGGTGGTTGCCGCGGGCGTGAGCGGCCTTTGGTACGTTCGCGCCGCGTGGCACCGGGGCAACCCTGTCTACCCGTTCTTCAGCCAGGCTTTCGCCAACGGCCAACTCGGCGCCGAAACCGTGGCGACCCTGCCGGAGGGCAAATCGCCGCTCGGTCGCGGGCCGGTCGGACTGCTCACCGCTCCATGGCAGCTCACCATGCACCCGGAACGATTCGACGACCGGGGACATCAATTGGGCGTGTTGTTTCTCGCGGTGCTGCCCGGGTTGTGCCTGGCACGGCGGCTGCGTGGGCTGGGCACGCTGTTGGTCGTCGGGGCCGTCTACGTCGTCGTATGGTACTTCTTGCGCCAATACAGCCGGTTTCTTTTTCCCGTCGTGCCCATTCTGAGCGTGGCGGTGGTTTGGGTGTGGATGGAGATGCGGCGGTTTCCGCGCGGGGCGCTTGCGTGCGCGATTGGCGTGCAGGCCGTGATTCTGGCGGTCTTTGCCTTCAACTCGATGGATCGAAGCAAACAAGCGCTGGCCGTGGCCATCGGTGTCGAAAGCCGCGAGGACTATTTAACCCGATGCGAGCCGACCTTCGGCGTGGCGACCTTGGCCAATTTGATGTTGCGTCCGGGCGAGCGGATTCTGAGCCAGGACTGCCGGCTCTTCTATTTCGATGCGCCGATTATGCAGGAGAAGGTCTTTCGCCGTGCTCGCCATTATGAACGGGCCGTGACCGAGCCGGGAGACCTGAGCCGAGTGCTTCGCCAGGCCGGTTTCACGCACCTTCTACTGGCCGAAAACAACAGCGCGCGCGGCGAGCGGTTCGACTCGACCCTCGCGCGGCTAGCCCAACAAGATCCAACCACCGAGCCTCTGGTCCGATGCCGTGCCATGGATGCCGACGGGGCCGTGCGTTGCTACCGGCTGGTCAAACTGGGTGACCAATATCCGGTGAGTGCTTCTCGCCGCGAAACCGAGAGACATGTTTCGCGCCGGGCAGACACGCACCTCCGGTAGACTCACGGCGCGACGGTTGCGATCACTTCTTGCCAGAGCCGTTTGCCGCCGATGCCGTTGGTCATGATGACGATGCCGTTGCCGCGCCGCGGATCGAATTCGTTGTAGCAGCGGAAACCGGTTCCGTTCGCGCCGCCGTGATAGAAGCGATCGCCCAGCGGCGTGGCGTCCATCTGCCACCCGAGCCCATAGTGAACGTCTTCCGAAACGGCCGGCGCGAGCCGCTTGACCGGCTGGCGAGGATCGGCTTTGCTCACCCGGGCAAGCATCCGATCGAGCATCGTTTGGTCGAGCGAATGGTCGGCCGAGCGGTCGGGCCGCATCATTTCGAGCAGAAACAGGGCATATTCACGAGGCGAGCAGAAAAGCGACGCGGCCGCGTTGGCCTGTCGAAATCGCGGGCCGGACGTCTTGGGCTTGCCCTGGGCGTCGTGGCCCGACGCAACCAATTGGCCAACCCGATCGTCCCAGGCAAACCGGCTGTTTTTCATTCCAACCGGGTCGAGCAGAACGCGGCGAATCCACCGAGGGAGCGGCTCGCCGGTAAGATGCTCGACCACGTGCTGCAGGTACTTGAACCCCTCGCCCGAGTATTCGAACCGGCTCCCCGGCTCGAAAAGCACGCGCGGCGGCTCGCCCGGCTTCCGTATGTTGGGCAAGCCCGAGGTGTGCGAAAGAACCATCCGCGCGGTGATGGCCCGATGGCGAGGCTGGTCGGGCATGTAGGGCTTGTCGAGGTATTCGACCAACGGCTTGTCCAAATCGAGCCGGCCTTGCTCGGCGAGTTTCAGGACGGCATAGGCGAACACGGGCTTGCTCATCGAGCACGCCTCGAAAAGCGTGTCGGT
>JAFGIR010000066.1 GCA_016929515.1 Pirellulales bacterium
CCGCGATTCCCACTGGATGATGGCCTACGGCGACCACCTCCGCGAACTCGGCTACGCCGCCTGGAAACTCGGCATCCGGTGGGAGAACGTTTCCGAGGGGGCGTAGCGGGCACGCGTTGGCGGAGGGTCCGCGACGAGTCACGGGCCGACTACTGGGACCGCGGGAGATAACCGCGAGGGCCATTCATGACCCTTGTCCGCCGAAGGCGGTAATGGGCCCGGCATTGATGCCGGGTTCCGCGGCCGGCGCGACGGTTCGCTCTCTGCGAACGTGCTCAGTCCCGTTCACGGGGCTTCTCGCTGTTGTGGCCCGGCGCCGGTGCGACTCGCCACACCGTTGCAGCGAAAACGTCCGTAAACGGGCCTTCCGTGCAACTCGATATTGAGTCGCGATGCACGCGTCACACCACCCGTGCTAGTTCCTGCCAGAGCCGAATCGCAATTGCGCAGGGTCATGGTTGCGGAGTATCGGAAGAGGTTTGGCCGGAGTCCCATGAACGACGGTGCCATTTTCGCAAGAGAAGCGAAACCCCGTTAGCTGGCGGTACGCCCAGTTTTACCGATGGCCGCTTGAATCGGCAGACAATCGCGTTGCGGCTCCAAGGTTTGCCGTAGGCGTCCAAGAGATCGTCAACATGCTCAATACTCTGGACTCCTGCCACTACCATGAGGTAGTCATACCGATCCTTGGCTTCTTCCTCCGTTTTGCCTAGCCTAACCTACTTCCCCCCATTAGTGGCGTACCAACTACCCATTTGACCACGTTGCCAGGTTTTCGCCATCGCCATTCCCCCTTTCTGAAAGGATGCGTTGGGATCTGGCAGGCTTTTTCGTGACGTTTGCATGCATTTCGGGGCTTTCACGGCCAGACTGGACGAAAAAAGCCTGCCGTAACTCGTTGTTACGACAGGCTTTGTGTCCAGTGGAGCGGAGGAGGGTCGAACTCCCGACCTCTGCATTGCGAAAAGGGATTTCAACCTGCCGCAAAAACCGCCCTAAGGTCCGATGATTTCGTGGCTTACGCCAAAGGGGCGTGGTTTTGCAGACCGCTGCAAACCGTGACAAACCATAGCGAAATCTAGCGACTTTTCGTGGTAAATCCAGGGGTTTCGTGGTATTTCGTGGTAGGTCCTGCGAACACTGGGCCGAGGGCTATCCTCGACTTCTGCCGATTTCACGCACGTCACGTGACGTGACCGTGGCCGTCATTTGAGTTCGCGGTCGGGTGCGGCTCCCACGCGGGCTGAGCGGTGGCGGGCGGTTTCGCTGCCGGTTCATCGACAGCACACTCGGGTCGCGTATCGGGATTCTCGTGCGACCAACACGGCCCACAAACGGCGACGGCTCGTCGCGCGTCGTCGTTCGTCTGGCGGATCATCCCGTGCCGGTTGTCCGCTGCGACCGCTGCGGAGCCGCGCTGTTTCCCAGCTCGCGCCGCGCCGCGTTCCCCCTGCCACTCCGCCGGACCAACTCCCACTGCCCCCATAGACAGCCGACTTCCCCACTGAGTTTCCTTCGACGATGGTGCCGGAGATCCGCGCTTCGCCCGACACGGCGTAGATGACACCGCCGCGTTATGGAGCCACAGGCGAGCACGGCTCGATCGCGGTGATCGAAAGGTGCATCTCGACAATGAAGACGTTGCTCGCCTGCTTGCTCTTGGTGCCTTGCCGGCGCGAGCGTTCTCGACGCCAGTATCATTCTATCTTCACGATCACGAAAGTCACGTCATCATCCTGGCTTGACTCGCCGCGAAACGCGGTCAGTTCGGCATGAATCCGCCCGCTGATCTCATCCGCACTGCGATCGGCATGGCGGCGCACCACCTCGTAGAGGCGTTCCTTGCCGAACTGCTCATCTTGCTCGTTGTGAGCCTCCCAAAGACCGTCCGTCGAAACGATGTAGATTTGCCCACTTCGGATGTCGGTCACGGAGTGTTCTTCGTAGCTGCCCTCATCGAAAAGCCCCAACGGCAAACTTCCCTCAGACTCGTGCTCGACGAACGCGGCATGCTCCGCATCGAAAAGAATCGGTGCGCCGTGCTTCCCTTCCACGAGCCGCTGGAAGTGCACCACGCTCCCGGGCATCGAGATCGACGAGAAAGTGACTTATCGGTTCCAGCCAAATGAAGGTGGCCCAAAGGCGTCCAGGGCTTTGACGCTGTCGGGGTAAATGCTCAACAGTTTCGTCAACCCAGTGATCTGAAAGACCTCCATGATGTTCGAGGAGATGTTGCACAACTTCAGTTGGGTCTTATCCTGTTTGCACTGTTTGTGCAGCCGCACGATTTGCCCGATCATCGAGGAGGACATGAACCCCACGCGGGAGAAGTCCAGCAGCAACTTGCGTCCCGCCGCCGCCTGCAACGTGAGATTCTGGAACTCCTCGCGAATCTGACGGATGACGCCTTCGTCGAGGATCTTCACCTGATTGAAGGAGACAACGACGACGTCGTTAATCTCACGGAACGTGAGCAGATCCATGGCAGTGCTCCTCGAGGTCCGGATTCCGATGACCAGGGTACGGCTATTCGCTCTTGGGCTCCTCCAACCGCACCAGCAGCCATTGCTGGGTCTGGCCGTCCGCGAAATGGACCAGCGCCGGTGCGGTGTCCTCAGTCAGACTGCTAATACCGGTTTCCATGATTGGCCGCGTCTTGCCGGCCACGGTCCACGCCACGCGCTGGCTCGCCTTGTCGGCCATGCCTTCAATGGTCTGTGTGCTGTCCGTAGCCGTGTTGTGAAACGTGCCGGTGATAATCCCTTCTTTGCTGATGGCCAATTGCAGAAATAGGGTTGGATCCGGGCCGGAGGCCTGGCCGTCCGGCGACAGCGCGAACACGCCCAACGGCATCCACTCGGCCTTGTCGGGGGGTACCTCCGGAGCGCTGCTGGCGATCTGTTCGGCCTGCTCGGCGTACTCCTCGGCCGAGGCGACGGCCTGATCCCCGTAGTAGACGGAGTCGTCTTGGTAGTACACATTGTCACCGTAGTAATACGCCGTCGGTTGGCTCCAGCCGTAGCCGACCCAGCCGGTTATTGCGGCCCACGTAGCCCAACGATAGGGACGGTTGATGCGCCAGGCGGCCCAGTTGGGATAGTCCGACCAGAAGTCGAGCCTGGGGTGATTCTCCCGGACTTGGTTGCGGACTTCGTCGCGCCGCTGGCCGCGGTTCTGCTGCCACTCCTGACGATTCTCGATGCGGTCGGGCCGGTTGGCCACGGCGTCGCCGCGCCGATCCGTGCGACCCTCAACACGGTCGGTGCGATTGCCCGGCACGTCGGGACGATTCTCGACCCGCCCCGTGGCAGGACGTGTCTCGGCACGAGGAGGTTGGCCGGCCTCGGGACGGCCCTCCGCACCTCGGTTCTGCAGGAACTCGGCGGCAGCGCCACCGGCAACTCCGGCGACGGCGGCCGCGCCCAGATTCGCGCCGCCGGGCCGCGCCCCGGCGCCCGATCCGGCAATCGCACCCGTGGAC
>JAFGIR010000067.1 GCA_016929515.1 Pirellulales bacterium
AAAGTGGTACGTGAGCTGGGTTCAGACCGTCGTGAGACAGGTCGGTCCCTATCTGGTGTGGGCGCACGAAACTTGAGGAGGTTCTTCGTTAGTACGAGAGGATTTTGAAGGACGGCCCTCTGGTGTTCCTGTTGTCGCGCTAGCGGCACGGCAGGGTAGCTAAGGCCGGAACGGATAAACGCTGAAAGCATATAAGCGTGAAGCCTTCTCCAAGATCAGGTTTCGTAAGGACAATAGTCCGAAAGTCCCCTGGAAGACGACCAGGTTGATAGGCTGGATGTGTAAGCACAGTAATGTGTTCAGCTAACCAGTACTAATGGACGAATGCTTGGCCGCATGTATCCAATGCTCCAAAAGGCCCGCGATGCTCGCGCATCGCTGAGAATGCCACGAAAAATCACAACTTGGCCGACGCCGCCTACCGGCTGCGCCGGCCCCTTTCCGGTGACTATATCTGTAAGGCCACACCCGTTCCCTTACCGAACACGGTAGTTAAGCTTGCAGAGCCGATGGTAGTGCCAAAAGTGCGAGAGTAGGTGTCGCCGGATTTCATCCATAAAACCCCCCAGGGTCGAAAGACCCCGGGGGTTTTTTCGTTGTTCAGACACGATCGTTGACACCAAGCGGCAACCTGCTACGATAAGTGGTGGGCTGGCGTCCTCTTGGTGGGGGATTGGGTCGCGCGGACCAACGGCACGGCAGGAATTTGACGGTGTCCCCGTTTCCATTCGCGGGAGAATCGCTGCCATGCCGAGAAACGCGAACGGCTTGTTCTTTTTTTGGTATTGCTGGGTGCTGTCGGTCAGACCGGCATCGTCGCGGCCGATGGCCCCCCTTTCATCGCCCGCCTGCCGCAGGGCACGATTGAACTGGTTGGCGTCACCGAGGATTTCCGCCCAACGCTGCGATCATGGTGGTGGCGGCCGGACGGTTCTGTCACGCCGATTGGACGGTTCCGCGCCCAACAGAAGTACCACCACCCCCGGGTCCGCGCCTATGAGAAGATACGCACGTTTCTCGTCCGCTTCGAGAATCTGCCGGACGTCGCATCCATAAACCCGGTCGGTGGGGTCAATTCTTCCACAACGGCCGCGGGGATCTGGCCCGCGCGGCGTAATTCAAATTGGGTTGCCGGCGCAGGGACCAACCCAAGGTATCCCGCACAGTTCTTTACCGGCGATCCCAAGTGGGATGCCGGCACACACTTGTGGCACGCTACCTCCGTCTATTACGGCGAGGATGCTCAAAGTGTGCTCGCTCTGCGCAAGAAGACGCCTCCGCCACAAACCCGTGCCACGGGGCAGACGGACAGTCTCGCTGACACTCCACCGCATTTCTACAGGATGTTTGCCACGGTGTTTGCGGAACCTGCTCAAACAACCGATTTGCGGGTGGGCATTGCCGTCGACCCGTGGGAGACGGTGGCAAGTCGAAAACCTGATGAAGTCGGCCGGTCGACCTTCAAACGAAACGGTCGCGAGTGGGTCATGTCGTTCCGCAAAGCAAAGACGGTCAAGGACACAACGCGAATCACCGTGACCTCGCCAATCGCTACCTACGGCCAATGGAGTAAGCGGTTGGTCGCGGTGGCCTACGATGGAAGCGAGCATGCCGCGATATGGAGTGGAAATCTGGATGGGACCCACGGCGAGTTTTGCTTCTACGGCCTACCGTTGCCCGCGATAGACGAGTTGCGATTGCAGGTGCGTCCCCTGCGCTGTGTCGAGTTTGACAACATCTCGCTGCAACCAGGGCAAAACACGCACGTGACGGTTGTTTCGTCCGATGATTCCGCAGATGATTCCGCAAAGGAACAGCAACGGAATGATCGCGGGAATGGAGCCGGTTTTTAGGGGAATGGTCACTCGGTGACTATGTTAAGCTCACAGAGCCGATTGAGAGTGCCAAAAGTGCGAGAGTAGGCGTCGCCGGATTTCATCCAAAAAAACCCTCAGGGTCGAAAGACCCCGGGGGTTTTTTCGTTGCAGCAAGGTAAGTGTTTTCCTGAAAACAACTTACGGAAACCAAATAAGAAGTCGCCTCTTGCCGGCCACCTGACGCTCTCGAAGAACAAAACCCGCTTGGAAGTAAAATGGAGCCCTATCGGGGGGTATATTCCTGTAGCGGTAATGCCTCCCAAGAAGATCATCGACGATTTGGGATGCCCAGCAAATCTGTCCGCCGAAACAGATTAGTACCGGCGAGGCCCTCTGGCGTGCCGACATTCCGAATAGAAGAAGTCATGTTGGCGGATCGGGCCAGCAGGACCACTCTTTGACCCATACCGCAGCCCGGACAAGGCGTTGTCATCCTTCAAACCCTGTTGTCGGAAACCACGGTCGTGAAAATACCCTTCAACAAGCCGTTCATCGCCGGCAAGGAACTTTATTACATCGCTCAGGCGGTTGCGTTTGGCAACATCGCCGGTGACGGCGTCTACACAAAACAGTGCACTCGAATCCTTGAGGAACAACTGGGCATTCATCGGGTCTTGATGACGCCCTCGGGCACGGCCGCTCTGGAGATGGCGGCGATTCTCTGCGAAGTCGGGCCCGGCGACGAGGTCATTCTGCCGTCCTACACCTTCGTCTCGACGGCCAACGCCTTCGTTCGGCAGGGCGCCACGCCCGTCTTCGTCGACATTCGACCCGATACGCTCAACCTCGACGAGAACCTGATTGAACCGGCGATTACCGATCGCACCAAGGTAATCTGTCCGGTCCATTACGCCGGCATTGGATGCGAAATGGACCGCATCATGGAGATCGCTAAGCGCCATGGGCTCCTGGTCGTGGAAGATGCGGCGCAAGGCGTTAACGCATTTTACCGGGGACGCGCCCTGGGCTCGATCGGGCATCTCGGCGCCTACAGTTTCCACGAAACCAAAAACTACATCTGCGGCGAGGGCGGCGCGCTGTGCATCAACGACGAACGACTGGTGAGGCGGGCGGAGATCATCCGCGACAAGGGAACCAACCGGCAGCAGTTCTTTCGCGGAGCCGTCGACAAGTACACTTGGGTCGACGTCGGGTCCTCCTACGTCCCCAGCGAGATCGCTTCGGCGTTCCTCTTCGGCCAACTGGAGATGCTCGCACCCATCTCCAGGCGGCGGCGCGAGATCTTCGAATCGTACGCCAAGCACCTTGAGCCGTTGATTTCAAAAGGGCTCCTGCGAGGTCCCGTCATTCCGCGATCCAGCAAGACCAACTACCACATGTACTACGTCTTGCTGCCCGATCAACGCATCCGCGACGCGCTGATGGACCATCTGCGCGAGCTGGGCATCATGGCCGTGTTCCACTATGTCCCGCTGCACGCGTCGCCGATGGGCAAGAAGCTCGGGCGCTGCGATGGTCCTCTGCCCGTGACCGACGATATGAGTGGCCGGTTGCTGCGGTTGCCGTTTTATCATGAATTGACCAGAAATGAACAGACAGCCGTTGTCGACGCGATGGTTGCGTTTTTCAAGAATGCTCCCCCCGACAACGCCAAAACCAACAACGGGGTCGATCGAGCCCCTAACCGCGATGTGAAGAGCGTGCCGTGACGAGGCAACTCCGCGGCCGTGCCGACCCCACTCGTTGACAAGCCGAGGGCTTCCCGGAGGCGGCACTCATGCGAAGTATTTGTATCCGATAATGCAGGAGCCGTCTTGGCTGTGCCCGATAACGTCATGATTCTCGGTGCGGGCGTCTACCAACTTCCCTTGATCCGAAAGGTCAAGGAGATGGGCTTCCGCGCCGTCGTCGTAAGCATCAACGGCGACTATCCGGGAATTCCAGAGGCCGATCGGTTCCTGCCGATCGACACCACGGACGTCGAGGCGGTTCTTGCGGCCGCCAGGGACCACCGGATTCGCGCCGTGGTGACAACCGGAACGGACGTGTGCATCCCGGCCTTGGGGGCCGTCAACGACGCGTTGGGCTTGTGCGGCGTCTCGCGCCGGGCGGCCGTCATCTGCTCGAACAAAGCAAAGATGAAGGACGCCCTGGCAAAAAATCATCTGAACACCGCGGAGTACGCCCATTTCGAGACCTGCGAAAACGGCCTGCAATTTGCCGCCCGCATCGGCTTTCCCGTAATCGTCAAGGCGATCGACTCTTCCGGGTCGCGAGGAATCATGAAGGCAAACACATCGAGCGAGTTCGCCGTCGCGTGGAAAGCGGCTGCCGCAAGCACTCGTTCAAAGACAATCCTCGTGGAACGTTTCCTGTCGGGCACCGAATTTGGCGTCCAGGCCTTCGTGCGCGGCGGTGACGTGGTGGGACTGTTTCCGCACCGAGATACGGTCACACAACCCCCGATCTCGACACCGATTGGGCACGCGATGCCGCTGAGCCTGGGCGACGAGGCAACCCGAGACGTCGAGACCTTGGTGGCCGGCGCGTTGTCGGCCATCGGGATTCGCGACGCCGTATGCAATATCGACCTCATGATGGTTCAAGGGCGTCCCTGGCTATTGGAAGTGGGTGCCCGGATGGGAGCGACTTGCCTCGCGGAAAACGTGGGGACGTACGCCGGCTTCGACACCTACGAATACGTGGTCGCGTTGGCCCTCGGCGAGAAGCCGTCTCTCCCCTCTCCCTCGGCGATGCCGCGTCAACCGAATGCGTCCCTGCTTTTGCGCGGCGACACCGATGGAATCGTCCGCGACGTGAACGTCCCCGACGCGGTCCGCCAGCACCCGGATCTCGTCTCGCTAAGGATCGACGTCGTGCCGGGCAATCGCGTGCGGCGTTTTCAGGTCGGCCCCGACAGGATTGGCCATATCGTGGTCAAGGGCCGCGATTCGCGGGAATCGGAGTCGACATGTGAAAGCATGGCCAAGCAGATTTCGTTTGAAATAGAATGATTCAACCCTCGTGGAGTATGAATGATTTGAAGCGGGGCGGCCGAAACGGTCGACCGCCCCGCCGTTCAACTCGCCGCTTTACCCCCATCGCTCGACGCCACGCGTCTCGATGTAGAACAGGATCCCCGTTCCATGCCTTCCAACGACGAAACGGCCCGACTTGAGGCAGTTGCCGGCGCCTACGCGCACGCCGACCTGGCCGGCGTCAACGAGCAGTACCACGTCCACCTGCGCGATACGCTGATTCCGCCGGGCGGGGGCCGCTCGGCCTTGGAGCTGGGGTGCGGAAAAGGGCTTTGGACCAAGGTGCTGTGCGATCGCTACGACGTGGTCGACGTCGTGGATGGTTCGGCCGACTTGCTTCGACAGGTCGCGGAAAGGAACGTCGGACGCCGCGCTCGGCTGACAACGCATCAGTCGCTGGTCGAGGATCTTCCAGACGGCCGGGACCGACAATGGCAACACATCTATATCACGTTCCTCCTCGAACACGTCCAACGGCCCGTCGACGTGCTTCGGCGCATCAAGAGTTGCCTGGCGGACGACGGCCAAATATTTCTTGCCGTTCCCAACGCCCGATCGGTCCATCGTGTCGTCGCCCATCGAATGGGCCTAATCGAGGCGCTCGACGAATTGTCCGAGAACGACCTTCGGACGGGACATCGCCGCGTCTATACGGCCGAGTTGTTGCGAAGTCACGTCTTGACGGCGGGATACGAGATTGTCGCCGAGCGGAGCGTGGGGCTCAAAGTCCTCAATCTCCGGCAGATGGAGCATTGGTCGGCCGATCAGGTCAACGCGTTCTGCATCTCCGGCGACTTGGCGCCCGACAACGGCGCGTATTTGACCCTCACGGCCCGTCACCCGAACCGAAGCTGAATCCATGATCGCCGTTTTCATTGCCCTGCTCTTGGTGCTCAACCTGGCCAGCGCGCTGGCCATCAAGATCATGGGGGGACACCTCGATAGCACGGCCGTGGTTTTCGGCATGCTGGCCGCCTTGATGGGCGTGTACGCGGCACGCGCGCTCATTTGGCTTCTGGTCGGAAAACGATATCAATTGTCGTACGCCTATCCTCTGCTGAGCATCAATTATCCGATTGCCTTCTTCGTCGGAGTTTGTTGCTTCGGCGAGCATTTTTCGTACGTTTGCCTTGCCGGCACGCTCACGATCACGGCGGGAGTGGCGTGCGTCGCCAGTTCCGGATATCGCGAGGAAAGAGGAGTTTAGCCACCATGCAATATCCCGGACACCTGCTTCTTCTGGTTCTCGCCGCACTGTCGGCCGCGGTTGGCCAATTGCTGTTCAAGAAAGTCGCCGTCAAGAACAAACGGTTGCGAAGCAAGTTCGTCGACCCCTTCTTCATGCTCGGATGCCTTGCGTTTCTCGTCGGCCCGCCGTTGTCGGTTTGGGCCGCCACGCGGGTCGAGTTTTCCGTACTCTACGTCATGACGGCGTTCACTTACGTGTTTGTGCTAACCTTGTCTAGAGCGTTCCTGCAAGAGACGATTGACGTCCGAAAGGCCGCCGGCGTCGCAATTATCGTGGCGGGCCTGGTCATCTACGGGGTTGGTTGCACGCTGCGGGAACCGGCCGTTTCCATGAAGTCCGGCGGGAGCATCGCTCCACGTGCTTCCGTAGGACCCTGTGCGGCGCGCGTGGACGCCATGTAAGCGGAGGAAAGGTGTGGCATGAGCGATTCTCAACCGGCGGTGGACTCGGGGCGTGTCGTGTTTTCGATCGTTATTCCCTGTTGGCAGAGCGGGCCTTGGATCGAAGACCTGGTCGCCCGGATTGAAACGGCAATGCAATCGGTCGGCGAACCGTTCGAATTGATCCTGGTCAACGACGCTTCGCCCGACAACGTAACGTGGCCGGCCATTCGCGCCGCCGCCGAAAAACACGCTTGGGTCCGCGGTTTCGACATGCTCTTCAACGTCGGCCAGTTTCGGGCCATCATCTGTGGTTTCGAGCAAGCTCGCGGAAGCTACGTCGTCACGATGGACGACGACCTGCAGCATCCGCCGGAGGAGTTGCCCAAGCTGGTCCAGGCAGTGCGAGACAACCCAGACATGCTTTGCGTGTTCGGGGCGTACGTCGGGAAGAAACACTCATGGTGGCGCAATCTCGGAACCGGATTGTTTCGTTGGATCATGCAGAAGGCCTACAACAAGCCGGCCGGAATCCAGACGACGAGCTTTCGCATTATCAAGCGGGAGCTTGTCGAGACGCTGGTTCACTATCGCACGTCACGACCGCTGTTTGGGCCCTTGATTGTTCAAACGACACGCCGCGTGATGACCGTGCCGGTGGACCACCACCCAAGACCCCATGGAAAAAGCGGCTATAGCCTATGGCGCCTCGTGGGCCACACGTTCGACGGCATCATCCACGCCTCGACGATACCCTTGAAGTTTTTCAGTCTGATCGGCTTTTTCGCCTCGGGCCTGGCTTTCATCCTGTCCGTCTGGCTCCTCTGCCGATGGACTCTTGGCGGCATTACCGTGCCGGGCTATACTTCGACGATGTTGGTCATCACCTTCTTCTCCGGACTGATCCTGGCCGGGATCGGCGTGGTCGGAGAATACGTCGCCCGAGTGATCGCCGAAGTCACCGGTCCCCCCCGCTATTACCTTGGAGACACGACGGATGAACTCGGTCGCGAATCGACCCTAGGATTACCCCCTCGCGCCAGCGAAGCATACGGGAAGTAAAGTAAAGAACCCGCGATTTCAGGTTGTCTGGAGTCGCGTACGCGCGCCGCCGTTTGCCGACGAGCCATTCATTGCCAAACCGAATACAAAAACTGGGTTATCCGTGTTAAAGCAAAACGAGGACCGGACGATGAGTGTCGCCGATCTGGCTCACGGTCTCGTGGTCGACGAACATGGCCTCTTCATAAGCTCGCGGAATCGGACGCTTGCTTATCCGGAAGAGGGCAACGCCGTCTGTTTTGATCTGGAGGATGCGTCCTTTTGGTTCCAGCATCGCAACGAGTGCATCAGCGCGTTGGTCAAGCGGTTTCCGCCTGCCGGGACGATTCTCGACGTCGGCGGCGGAAACGGTTTCGTCACCCGCAGGCTCCTGGACGAAGGATTCGACGCGGCACTGCTCGAACCGGGACCCGTCGGGGCGCTGAATGGAAAAGTCTCCCGAAAAATACCAACCGTGATTTGCTCGACCTTCGAGGACGCTCGTTTTCCCGAAGCGTCCCTGGACGCCGTCGGCTGCTTCGACGTCATCGAGCACATCGAAAACGATCACCGGTTCCTCGAACACGTCCTCGCCGCGCTGCGCCCGGGCGGGTTGCTCTACGCCACCGTGCCCGCACACCGTTGGCTCTGGTCGCAAAGCGACGACACGGCCGGGCACTATCGGCGGTACAGCCGCAAGCGTCTCGTTGCCGCGCTGCCGGACGGATTCGACATGCTCTATTTTACCCACTTCTTCGCATCTCTGACCCTTGCGATACTCTTGCTCAGAACGCTTCCCCACGCCCTCGGCCTGTCGAGGAAGCGGCGCGCTTTGTCGTCGCGCGCCGAGCACGGAACGGGCGGAGGAGTTGCCGCCGGACTGCTCAAGGGCCTGTTGCGCGGGGAACGCCGCAAGATTGAAAAATCGGAAGTGATTCGCCTTGGAAGTAGCTGCATGTTCGTGGCGAGAAAGAAGGACCATTGAAGAAGCCAACGCGACGCCGGCGACGCGCGAGGAAACCGGCCTCGCCACCTTGTTTTCCAGGATCCCAGGATACCATGAACAACGAACCCTTTCTTTCACGCGACACGCGCCGATATGTTTTGACCCTGGTCGCTATTCTGATCGTGGGGGCTCTCTTTCGACTGTTCCATCTTCACTTGTCGATCGGCGGCGACGACCAGACGTGGGTCATCACGGCTCGCGACCTGTTTGGCCACGCCAACGACGGATCCATTCAAGAATGCTACTATAGCCGCACCCTGTTTCGGTCTCTCCTGGCGGTTTGGGGATCGATGTTCGGCCTGTCGCTCGAGACGACATGCGTGTTGATGTTCGTGCTGAGTGCCATGACCACCGTCATGGTGAGTCAATGCGCGAGGCTGCTGTTTGGAGCCGGTGCCGGATTGGCGGCGGCAGCCATTTATGCGACGCACCCCATACTCGTGGTCTACGACGTCGTCACTCGGCCCGACCAACTGGCGCTGTTCATTCTCGCCACCTACCTGTTCTTCTTTTTCAAATACTTCCGCGACGGCCGGCTTCGCTGGTTGATCGCGTCCGCCTTGCTTGTCGGCCTGAGTTACGCGGTCAAGGGATACTACATTCTGCCGGCCGTTCCGCTCGCCGCCTGCCTGCTGCTGCAATCCAAGAGCCGTTTGCTCCGAATTCGCGACGCGGTCCTCTTCTCGGCGGCCGTCGCGCTCGGACTGTCCGCCGCGCTGGTGTTTCACTGGCTGCAAACCGGACACTCGTCGGGAATGTTGACGGCCATGGCCAAATACTCCGAGTACGTGGTCGCGGGCCGGGGGAACAAACCGGTGATCGAGACGATTGTCCTTCGGTTTGCCTACCTGAAGTGGCTCTTCTTCGACGAGGGCCTGTTCAGCGGATTCGTCACGCTCTGGGGGCTGGCCTTCTTGGCGTTCCATTCCCGGAATCGTCTGGAATGTCTCGCGCTGGTCGGCGTCTTCGTGCTCATTCTTGGGTTCTTTGCCTTCATGCCGCTTAGCCTCCGGCCGCTGGTGTTTGTCCAAGCTCAGAAAAGGTATATTGACGCCTTGGTGTTGGTCCTGTCCATCGGCGGCGGCGGAGCGTTGGCGGGCACGTTGACGTCGCTCCACGACAAAACCTTGCGATGGTCTCTCATGACCGTCGTGTTGCTTGGGTTCGCCGGAAATTTGTTCGTCCCGAGTGACTTGGTCCATCCGCAACTCCCGCGATATCAGACTCTGGAATTCGACGGCTTGCATCGGGTAGTCAAGAACGCGCCCGACCAAGGGTTGACGGAACTGATTCTGCCGGACGGATACCAGCGGCGCGTTCCCGATAGTTTCTATCAGCATGGGGTTGACGTGACGTTTTGCAAACTCGACGACATCGACTCGGTCCGTTCCCTCGCGGCCCATCTCAGGGCCGACGGCAGCCGGGGTGTTTTCCTGCCACGCGCGGCCGATCGGGCGGAAGCCCTGTTTTGGAAAGGGGATTATCTTCCACGGATGGAACACGACGGCATGGATTATGCCCTGGCCGAATTGCTCAAATCGGAGGGCTGCTCCGTCGAGAAGGTGTGCGTGCCCGGCTCGGCCGTCGAGGGATGGCTCGACCGGTTCGAGGTCTACTTCCTGGTCGAGCCGATCGTGGTCGGCTGGGTCTACCGGTTCGATGACAAGAAAACCCCGAACACGTCAAAACAACGATCCGCGGGCCGGCCGTGAATATCGCTTCGATGACATCCAAACAACTCAGACCATTCGACTCAACCGCACGAAAGGCGTGAATGGCATGCACAAAGGAATCCTTCTGGCCGGTGGAGCGGGGACACGGCTGCACCCGGTGACGCTGGTCGTCAGCAAGCAGCTTCTTCCCGTCTACAACAAGCCGATGATCTACTACCCGCTGTCGCTGCTCATGCTGGCGGGCATCCGCGAGGTGCTGGTCATCTCGACGCCCCGCGACCTGCCGCTGTTCGAGCGGCTGCTTCGCGACGGCAGCCAATGGGGCATGCGGCTGGAATACGCCGAACAGCCCGAGCCACGAGGATTGGCCGAAGCCTTCTTGATCGGCGAGGACTTTCTCGACGGCAGTCCCGCCGGCCTGATTCTTGGCGACAATATCTTCTACGGCAACACGGTCGGGCCGATGTTGCGCGAGGCGGTGGCGAGAAAAACCGGGGCAACCATCTTCGGATATCCGGTCAAAGACCCTCGACGCTACGGGGTCGTGGAGTTTGACGACAAGGGAAAGGTGCTGAGCATCGAGGAGAAACCCGAAAACCCCAAAAGCCGCTATGCCGTGCCTGGCATCTACTTCTACGACCGAAACGTGGTCGAATTGGCCAAGCAGGTCCGCCCCTCGGCGCGAAACGAACTCGAAATCACCACGCTCAACGACCTCTACCTCCGCCGCAACGAGTTGCGCGTCCATATCACCGGGCGAGGGATTGCCTGGTTCGACACGGGCACGCACGAATCCCTGCTCAAAGCATCGAGCTTCGTCGAGGCCATTGAACAACGCCAAGGAACCATGATCGGGTGCCTCGAAGAAATCGCGTACAACAACCGGTGGATCAACGAGGACGACGTACGGTCCCTGGCGTCCCAACTGGGAAACAGCGACTACGCACAGTATTTGCACCAAATTCTGCCAAACGCCTGAAGGGGAAACGGAAAGCTGCCAAGAAAACAAGGGAACATGCGACGTCCCGGCAGGGCCCCGCGGGATGGCTGCCCGGGAGACTGGGTTCCAAGTCATCGCAGGACATGTCTTTACGGCGAGACTGCCAGTTTCCTGGACTACGGAACCCCCTCAGTCCAGTCGTCAATATTGGGGGGAGCGGCTATTCTGGCCCTTGACTTTGGCCGCTTTTTCTCCGATACTTCTAGTGGAGGCTCGGCCTAGGAGCGACTTTCGGGTGGCTTCGACGGCGTT
>JAFGIR010000068.1 GCA_016929515.1 Pirellulales bacterium
AATCCTACCAGAGCAACAACCCGATGTGTCGCAACCGGGTGGAGCGCCTTCGGCGGAGCCGGTTTTGTCACCAGCCCCTCTCGTCGACCCAACCAAAACGACCCCATCTCGACCGATGGTCGTGGACAAACCAGCTGTGAATCCACCGGCTGAAGAAGCCGAAGGTGCAACCAAGCCCCCGCAGCACATGGGACGTTTCGTTTCCGACGTGTCTGAGAAACAGCTTCTTCTGCAACTCGATTCGGAAAGTCAAGCGTGGAAGCGGTTGCCTTCCCAAGGAATCCTCGTTTCAGGCCACGATTTGCTCGCACTTCCCGCTTTCCGACCATTGATTGCGCTGACGGCCGGGCTGACCATCCAATTGAGGGGTGGCACTCAGATCAACCTGGAAGCGGTCGACGAACGGGAAACACCACGAGTCGCGCTCAAATTTGGGCGGATTGTCATCGGTAGGGTAAGCAAATCCGAAACACGCTTGCTGCTGAATCTGGGAAGTCAACCGGGAACGCTTGTTTTTGTCGACCCAGAATCCAGGGCTGCGGTGGAAATGACCCGTACCCTGACTCCTGGCTCCAATCCCGAGCGTAATCCTGCGGTTCCTGTGGTTGAGATCTATGCGCTTAGTGGTCGGCTTGTTTGGGAAACGGAGGATGGGCTGTCCAAGATAGAATTCAAGACGCCATCACGGTTGACATTGGGGCCGACAGGACTCGGACCGGCCGAACCCGTCAACGAGTTTCCCAGATGGTATGTCTCCGATTCCATTGACAAGCTCAGTCGCTCCGCTTCCCGGACCTTGGAGGAAGCCATCTTGGTGGATCGACCGGTAACACTTGGGCTGAAAGAAGAGCTTGATCATCGAAAGGTGGAGGTCCGTCGGCTGGCTGCCCAATCGTTGGGTTTTGTTGGTGACTTTGGGCCGTTGGTTTCCGCCTTGGATCGACCAGAGGAAAAGCTCGTTTGGACCTGGGCTGATCATATTGAAGAACTCCGCGACGCATTGGCCCGGGGACCTGATGTGGCCGGGCAGGTTCGCTCGGCCTTGGAAGAAGCCTTCGGACCGAAAGGGCCTAAGCTGTATCGGATGCTGTGGGGATACAGCCCGCAGCAGTTGGTCGATGAGCGGCAAGACACAGAATTGGTCGAGTCGTTGTCCGACGACTTGCTGGCGGTACGTGTTGTGAGTTTCTGGAACCTCAATGACATCACGGGAGCTCGTCTCTACTACCATCCAACGGACACGCCCATCAAACGCCAGAAGGCAATCCGCGTGTGGGAGAGACGCCTCAAGGACGGCGAGATTCGGGGCAAGGCAGCCGTGCCAGCCAGACCTTCTCCCCCGCCGACCTCGCCGGCCAAGGTCTCACCGGAAGAAGAAACGCCCGTTTCGGCGAAACCGACAGCAACCCTCCCACTGTCAGCGGTTTCTTCGCCGTGAGTGGGACCCACTAGTACCCAAAAGCATTATCACGCGAGTTCTCTTTTTCGACGTTGGCCGAGATACTGACGAGAAGTCCGACTTGTTCCCCACAAATGGGCTCCCGGTGGATCTCTTCTGCTGGCGGACAATGTAGACGCCAAGGAAATTGGGGAAACTGGACAATAGGGAGCCTCTCGGGCATTCCCGTGGATCGTTGCCTCCCCCCAACATGCCCCCTTACGCCCCAGGGAGAAAAAGCTAGACTGAAGTGGATAGAGATGCCCTTAAACGGGGGGCCATTCGCTTTGCATTTGCCTATCCCGGTTGGTTTCGCTAGGATGATTGGTTTCATTTTCGTTGCGAGGCGGCCGTCTTCCAGAATTCATAATCAAAGGAGCTGGCTCGGTGCAGATCAAAATCTCCGCCCGACACGGAACTCTGAGTGAAACCACCCAATCAAGAATACAAGAGAAAGTGGAAAAATTAACTCGTTTCTATGAGCGAATTAAAGCGATCGAGGTAACTGTTGATTTAGAGCACCGCGATGCGCCATCTGTGGATATTCGAGTCTTGGCCGAACATAAGAATGATTTTGTGGCCCGCGAACACGCGGAAGAGTTGATGGTTGCCGTGGACGCCGTCATTCACAAATTGGAACAGCAAATACGGAAGCACAAAGAAAAGATCCAGGATCATCATCGTGGCGCCAGCCATCGACAGCAGGAAACACCAAGCGGATCGGAATAAGCCAGCTTGTGAACCTATCGGTAACCGACCGTCCTGCAAACGTTGGTTGGGAATGACGCATCCATGAGGAGCGAAGAAAGGAGAATGCTTGAATGAAGTTCGCCGACTTTATCAGTCGTGAGGCGATTCGGGCTGACTTAACCGCCGAAGACAAAGAGGGCGTTATTCGTGAAATGGTACAAACGTTGCTCGAAGCGGGCCAAATCAAGCCCGACGAACAAGAGAGCATCGTCAAGGCCATCTTGAAGCGGGAGGAGTTGGGTAGCACAGGCATTGGTCGCGGAGTTGCTGTCCCGCACACGAAGCACCCAAGCGTCGATCAACTTGTTGGCACCGTCGCCATCAGCACCGAGGGCGTTGATTTCAATAGCCTTGATGGGGAAAAGGTGCAGCTGCTTTTCTTGTTGATTTCTCCTCCAGACCGACCGGGCGATCACTTGCGCGCCCTGGAGAACATCTCGCGGCAACTGCGAGACGAAACGTTTTGTCGGTTTCTGGTCAAGGCGCGTGATGCCGAGGAGATTCGACAATTGCTTGATGAGGCGGACAATAATCAATTCGGGTCCTGACGTGTCAGGGTGTCCAGGTTGGCCGGCTTCTTGACCTTTTGGCCTTGGGCCATTTTCCCAACACATCGACCGGAGCAACGTCCGCGCGGGTGGAAGTCTGGTCGTGCCAACGAATGTTCAGCGAGGTAATGAACGAACGGACTGGGCGACATTCACCCGTCGATGGAAACAACGTCCTGCTCAGAGCCTGTCTTTCAGATGAAGTCCCCATCGCCATTGACTCAACCCTCTCTTGCGGATTTTACCGGCACATGGAAACCAACGGGCATCAGCAGTTTGTGATTGGCGGTCATGACTGACAATGAAGCAACTCGAACCGTGACCGTGATCAACCGTGAAGGGTTCCACCTGCGCGCCGCTTCCTTGCTGGTCAATTCGGCAAGACAGTTCGACTCTGCCATCTCCATCGTCAAGGGAAATCAGACCGTGGACGGGAAAAGCACACCATTGCAATTGCTCGGTTTGGGTGCGGAGCAAGGTGAAATGCTTGTGCTTAGAGCGACCGGCCACGACGCACACGATGCACTCGACGTACTGGCCAACTTGTTCGCTTCGCGATTCGAGGAACCACCCTCGAACGAACACCAGGAGGTAAACCAAGGTTAACCTACCGATAAGAAAACAAGCGAGGGTAATTTAGGTGGGTAACGCCCGGTCATCATGAGAAAACAATATACAATCTGTAAACACAACATGCGGCAATCAGGCCACATGATCCTAACAGGTTGTTGATGGAATAAGTGTAATGCAGGAACTGCAAGGTATAGCTGTTAGTCCCGGCGTGGCCATTGGCGAAGCAATGGTTGTGGACAACGAAGGTTTTCGAATCCCTCGGCGGTTCCTTGCTCGCGATGCGGTCGAGAGTGAATTGGAGCGGCTTGACAAAGCAATCGCCGCCGCGACCAAGGAAATTGAACACAATCGCGACGCCGTATCTGAGGAGCTTGGCAAGAAGTATGGTGCCATCTTCGAGGCGCACCTCCTGATGCTTGAAGACGCTCAGCTTCGCGGTGAATTCGAGGAGATGATTCGCCAGCGGCATTACTCGCCCGAATACGCAGTTAGCCGGTCGTTGCGTCGATACGCCAAAGTCTTTGAGAAACTCGAGAGCCAATATTTGGCACAACGAGCCAACGATATCTTCGACATCGAGAAACGGCTGCTTCGAAATCTATTGGGGCGACGTCGTGAGGGACTCAGCCATCTGACCTCGCCCGTACTCGTGCTGGCCCACAATCTCACACCAAGCGAAACGGCGAATCTCAGCCGTGAGTTTTGTTTGGGTTTTGTCACAGAGATCGGTGGTTTGGGAAGCCATACGGCCATCGTGGCCGAAGCTCTGGAAATCCCGGCTGTTGTGGGTACAGGCCCGTTTCTGACTGAGGTATCGGGTGGCGATCTGGTCATCATCGATGGCGATAAGGGACTGGTGATTCTGCATCCTGACGAGGAAGCAATCGCTCGTTATCGCCACGAGGTCGAAGAGCACCGGTCGTTGGCGGCCCGGCTCGAAACCCTACGCGATTTGCCGGCCGAAACGGCTGACGGCGTTCGCGTTCAATTGCTTGGCAATATCGAGTTTCCCTATGAAGTCGATCACTGCTTGAATCGCGGTGCCGACGGCATCGGATTGTATCGTACCGAGTTCCTCTATTTGGGTGCCGAGAGTGAGCCCGACGAAGAGGTCCACTATCAAGCTTATAGTCGCGTGATCAAGACCATGGGCCAGCGACCGGTGACGATACGAACGTTTGATATGGGAGCCGACAAAGTGGCACACCTGCCCGACCCCCAAGATGAACGCAACCCCTTCTTGGGCTTGAGGAGCATCCGCCTGGCATTGCGCAACCTGCCCATGTTTCGCACCCAACTCCGAGCCATTCTCCGCGCGAGTGTTCTCGGCAACGCACAGGTGATGTTTCCGCTCGTGTCGACTTTGCTCGAACTACGTCAAGCGAAGATGGTATTGGCCGACGTCATGGAAGACTTGGACGAGCGCGGTATCGAGTTCAATCGGGACATTCCGGTCGGTATGATGGTCGAGGTACCGGCGGCCGTAATGATGTTGGACCATTTCGCTGACGAGGTCGATTTTCTCAGTATCGGAACCAATGACCTCATCCAATACACGCTTGCCGTGGACCGCAGCAACAAGGACGTTGTAGGGCTGTACAACGCCTCGGACCCGGCCGTATTGAAGTTGATCGCCATGGCTCTGGAGACCGGCCAAAGGAAGTCGATTGCGGTGGATCTCTGTGGTCAGATGAGTGGTAATCCGATTTATTCGATGTTATTGTTGGGCATGGGACTGCGACATTTCAGTGTGTCGCCCGCCGCCATACCCGAGATTAAAAAGACCTGTCGGAGCGTAACCTTGGAGCAGTGCCGCACCGTCGCAGGGCGCGCCCTCGTCATGGAAAATGCACGAGACGTTCGAAGCTACTTGAAGGAGGAACTTCGCCGGCATGTGCCCGAGTTGGCCCTATAAGGAGCACGGCTGGCTGCGTGCGATAGAGTGAATATTGTGAAACCAACGACCGGCGCCTAGTTCCGAGTGACACTTGGTTCGTAGGACGCCTGATAGAAATTGAGGTTCCCCAATTGCAACGGCAGCGTTGGGGAAGCGAGCCGTTGGGATTGTTGAGTTCTGCATGGTAAATGATTGAATCGAGTAGTTAACCTCATGCGTGGTTCGGTCTTCCATTGTCCGCTCCCGTGCAGTTATCATGCAAACACCCGTGAATCAACAAGCGGAACCACCGGTTCGACAGCGAGTACGTATTCGTTTTTGCAAGCAGGGAGATCTACGACTGATTGGACATCGCGATTTGGTCCGTGCCATGGAACGATTGTTCCGGCGCGCCGAGTTGCCTCTGGGAATGAGCCAAGGGTTTCATCCCAAGCCACGGATGAGTTTCCCCGCCGCGCTTGCTGTGGGGATCGAAGGGCTCGACGAAGTCATGGAAATCGAATTAACCCAACAGGTCACTGCTGAGGCATTGCTCCGGCAATTGACCGCCTGGAGCATACCGGGCCTGGATTTCCACCACGTCGAGGTCTTACCGACGGTCGGCAAGGCCAGAAAAGCCAGGGTTACCCGAATGACCTACCAGATCGCCGTCGCCGCCGAGCGACGAAACGAGGTGGCCACGCGGGCGGCCGAGCTGCTGGAATGCCGCTCATTCCCGATCCAACGTCCGAATGGTCTGCAATCGATCGACCTGCTTGAGTTTCTGGAAGCGTTAGAGTTGTCCAAGGAAACACTGTCGATGACCCTTCGCGTAACGCAACAAGCCAACCCTGGACCACGCGACGTACTGCGTGCCTTGGGACTGGTGAACCTCGAACGCCAAGGGGCGTGCCTGCGACGAACCCAAGTCGAGGTGCGCGCATGATGGGAAGTGTCCTTTGCCCGTCTTCCAGCAGCAAACGATCACGTGCTCGCCAAACTTGCCGAAGAAGAAAGCGAGTACATGAAACAAGAGATGCTCATCAATGTCGCGCAGCCGGAAGAATGCCGGATCGCAATCGTTGAGGACAACGTCCTCGAAGAACTTTATGTCGAACGAGCCGCGCAAGACAACTATGTAGGCAATATCTACAAAGGCGTGGTCATCAATCTGGAGCCGAGCATCCAAGCGGCCTTTGTCGATTTCGGCGTTGGTCGCAACGGATTCCTCCACATCAGCGATATCGAACCTCAGTATTTCCGGCAAGGCGGTTTCGATCCGGCCAGACTGAGCGAACCGTCGGGCAATGGGGCCACCAACGAACGGAACCGTGGCCGTGCGCGCCGAACCGGCGCGCGACCGCGCGTCAAACCGCCCATCCAGGACATCCTCCGCCGAGGAGATCAGGTGATCGTCCAAGTCACCAAGGAGGGAATCGGGACCAAGGGGCCAACCCTCTCCACCTATATCAGCATTCCCGGGCGGTATCTCGTCCTCATGCCCGCGTTGGGACGAGTCGGTGTCTCTCGAAAAATCGAGGATGAAGCCGTCCGCATGAAACTCCGCGACGTCATGCTCGAGTTGAACCCGCCGAGGGGCCTTGGCTTCATCGTTCGCACGGCGGGCATCGATCGGACGAAGAAAGAGCTTTCCCGCGACTTGGCCTATTTGTTGCGGCTATGGAAGGTGATTGTGCGCCGAATCAGGAAGTCGGAAGCGCCCACCGACATCTATGAAGAAAGCGATATGATTATCCGGACGATTCGCGATATCTTCAACAATGACGTCGACACCATCTATATCGACGAGAAGTCGGCCTACGAACGAGCTCGCGAATTCCTCCAACTCGTCATGCCGCGATACGTCCACCGGCTGCAGTTCTACGAAGGCAAGGAACCGCTCTTCCACCGATATCATCTCGACGAGGAGATCGCCAAGATTCAGCGGCGCACCGTTCCGCTACGACAAGGTGGGTCGATCGTTATCGATCAGACCGAAGCGCTGGTGGCCATTGATGTCAACAGTGGCACTTTCCGGGCCGAGGACTCCGCCGAAGAGACCGCCTATCAGATCAACCTGATCGCGGCCAAGGAAATTGCCCGGCAGATCCGCCTTCGCGACCTGGGCGGAGTGGTCGTCAACGACTTCATCGATATGCGCCAAGAGCGACACCGGCGCGGTGTCGAGCGAGCATTGCGCGACGCGGTGAAACGGGACCGGGCGAGAACAAAAATCCTGCGCACGAGCCCCTTTGGGCTGGTCGAAATGACGCGTCAGCGAATTCGCCCAGGGCTCAAACGAAACGTCTATTCCGACTGCCCCGCGTGCCGCGGCACGGGCCTCGTGAAGACGCCCGAGAGCATGGCAATCGAAGTCGTTCGTTACTTGATGCTGGCGAGCCAGCGGCCCGAAATCACCAGAATCTCGGTCAGCGTTGCCGACGAAGTGGCTGCCTATTTGAGCAACAAGAAGCGTCGGGAGTTGGCACGCCTGGAAGACGAAGGCGAAATGACGGTGCAAGTGCTTGGTGTCAAAGGAGTTTCGCCCGAAAATCTGGTCATCGAGTCTTGGGATAAAGAAGGTCGGGAGGTCAAGTTCACACCGTACTGAACTTTCTCGGCGGCTCTCGATTCAGAGATCCTGGCAACGATCTGCCCCTTGAACGATTGCTTAACAATCTGTTAAAATATGAGGTTCTGGCCACGCGGTTCGCCGCCATGAAGTGGCCGACCATGAAGAAGACGCCCCCTCCCGTCGTGGGCAGAGCACCGTGGCCCACGGCGGCAAGAACTCAGGACAAGACGATGTACGCAATTATCGAAGACAGCGGCCAACAGTGGAAAGTCGAAGAGGGTCAGGAACTGCGAGTCGATTACCGCGAGGTAACAACCGGGGAGAAGCTCACCTTCGATCGAGTGTTGGCCTACCGCGACGACGACGGTCTGCAACTCGGTCGGCCCACGCTGGAATCCGGCACGGTGACGGCCGAGGTGCTTGGTCCCGAGCAAGGCCCGAAATTGGTCGTTCAGAAACTCCGCCGCCGCAAGAACTTCCGAAAGAAGACCGGCCACCGGCAGATGTACACTCGGGTGAAGATCGAGAAGATCAACGTCGGGTAGTCCTCTCTTGTTTTTTACCACAGAGACACGGAGGGCACAGAGAGACGTCTTGTGGAAGAGAGGGTTGGGAACGATGTGTGTCGACCGACTATTGAGGTTTCTTGAAACGCTGAAAGAGCAAGACTTCGTCGAGTCATTCACGGAAATCTGCAAGTGGGGCGTTCTGCATGTCGTGTCGGCGGGACACGCCTTCGACTTGGACCTCGATAGATAATCAGGAACATGGTCCGTTTGGATGGACCTCAAGGACTATCCAGTTCCGCAGTCTGCCACGATGGAATACAATGTTGAAGTAGTGCAAGCTAACGTCAATGCGGTGTGCCCGAATGGTGTGTCGTTTCACTTCACACAGGTCCTCGGTCAAAGAGCTTTTCCAGATCGCCCGATCTTGTGCACGAAACTGAGCGTCCCTACATCAGAGAAGCAGCTTAAGACGACTCTTGAACACTTGATCGCGGCAGGCCGGGAAATAAACAAAGCCCTGCAACAGTATTGGGGATGAGTTTCTTCTTCACTCTTGCTCTACGAGCTGCCTAACCTAGTCTTTCCATCTGCGTTCATCTGTGTTCTGCTGATAACCTCGTTTTACGCGGAGGGTCGTTGGCTATGCCCCACCCACCATTCGCGAAGCCAATGGTATCAGCCGATCCGTGCGCCGAGATTGCCGACTCGAATTGATCGCAGACAATCCTCGGCAAGAGGCTCTGTGTCTCCGTGGTCTTTCACGCGTCGGGCATCGACTCGCCGGCCGTGAGTTCCTCGAATGTCTGGCGCCGCCGGATCAGTTTCGCCTGGCCCTCGTCGATGAGCACCTCGGGCGCCATTGGCCTGGAATTGTAGTTTGAGCCCATCACCGAGCAATAGGCGCCGGCACACTCGATCACCAGCAATTCGCCAACCGTGGCGCGGGGTAATCGCCGGGTGGCCACGAAGCCGCCGTCCTTCTGCGTGAAAATGTCGCCCGACTCACACAGGGGGCCGCCCACGATCACGTCCGTCTCGGGCCGGTTGGTGTCTCCGTCGGCCGGAACGATCGAAATGGGATGATAGGCTCCGTAAAGAATAGGCCGGGGCAGGTTATTGAAGCCCGCGTCAACCAGATAGAAGAGATTCGCGCCTTGGTGCTTTACGGCGCGGATTTCCGTGATCAGATAACCGCTCTCGGCCACCAGATAACGGCCCGGCTCGATTTCGAGCGAGACTTGGTGCCCAAACGTGTTTTCCAGTCTTTTGCGCATCGCGTCGCACAGTTCGAAATAAGCCTCCAGATCGACGGTTGGGTCGTCTTCTCGATAGACGACCGGCAGACCCCCGCCCACGCTGATCGACCGGATCGAAGGACCTGCCTGGCGGGCAGCCGTCTCCATCGCGCCACAGACTTGGGCCAAGTGCTCCATGTTGGTGCCCGAGCCGATGTGCATGTGAAGTCCCGTCACGCTCAAATCGTGCTGTCCGGCTTTCAGTAGGCAATCAGGCAACTGTTCGTGCCAGATGCCGTGCTTCGACTGAGGGCCGCCCGTGTTCGTTTTCTGGCTGTGGCCATGGCCGAAGCCCGGATTGATCCGGAGCGTGATCTCCCGACCCGGCGCGAGGTCGCCGTACTGGTCGATCATGTCGGGCGAGCCGCAGTTGACGAGGATATTGTGTGCGACGACCAACTCCAGCGCGTGCGTGTCGAAGATGTCGGCCGTATAGACGATCGGCGGCACCTTGCCTTCGGCCTTGTAGCCCGCGGCCAGCGCCCGGCGGATCTCGAAACCGCTAACCGTGTCGACCAGCGCTCCGGCTCGGCGCAACAGAACAAGAATGGCCAAATTCGAGCAGGCCTTCTCGGCATAGCGGACGTGATCGAATTGCCGCAGATCGGCCAGCCGTCGTCGAATCATCGCCGCGTCGTAAACAAACGCGGGCGTACCAAACTGCCGGGCCAACTCGGCAACCGGGATACCGGCTATTTCAATTCGTGAAGTGGAAAGGGGGGGCATTGATTGCTCCACAGATAGAAAACAAGGGAATCGCAAGAAGGAATGACACGAGAAGCAAACCGGGGTTCGCGAGCCGTCCCGTCCTTGGTTCGCCAGCGTCTGGTTGTCGTCCACCCCTAGGGTAGTGTTCTCTACCATAGCGAATCGACGGGCCAGCGAAAAGGGCCCCAATCGACTGTCGAGCCAGACACGCCCGTTCAAGAAACAAAAAACGCGGCACCGTTGCCCGGGGCGCGGTGCCGCGTGGGATGGTTACGAGACCAGTCGTTCTACGGCATCGGCATCATGGCGGTCGCCATTTTCGACATCGAACCGAGTACCTTGAGCAGGCCTTGCTCGATTTCGATGCGTTGGCGAACACCGTCCGGAATGGGCTCGGAGGTGACGAGGACATGGTTGTCGCTGCCGGCTTGGGCCAGGACGTTCGCGATCATGGCTGTTTTCTGCTTGACGTCGTCGTCGTCGACAACCTTGCCGACGAATTGAACCAACGGGGTGACGGCCAGCGAGAATCGCATCGGCAAGACTTCTGTGGTGGCGGCCGATTTGGACGCATCGAGTGCCGCCTTGAGCTTGGTCATCGCATCGCGCCCCGCTGCTATGCACATGCCCGTTGGTGCGATTCCGACCACGACTTCGAGATTCTCGCCGACCATGTCGACGACCTGATCGTGGTTGGGAATCGGCGGGACGGGCATGGTGAACGTGTGCAGGTTGACGCCTTCATAGGTTTCCGCGTCGAGTTTGATGAATTGTCCCAACTCGGGTGTTTCGGCCGTGCCCATGGCGACGATTTCCTTCAACGTCGTCTCCAGCTTCTTGCTGTCGACCACCACGCCGCCGGCGACGATTGCGGCCGTGCTGGCGTCGAGCCAAATCGCCACGCCGCCGTCCGTCTTGCCGGCCGCAATTGTCTTGGTCAAAACGTCAACCAGATCTCCGGCGTACTGCTTCGCTTTTTCAAGCTGATCGTCGCTGAGACCCTGACGTCCCAAAGCCTGGATGAACTCTTTGTGCATGGCCTTGATTTGCGTGTTGGCCCGGGCGATGTCCGCGTCCGCCATGGTCCCGACCCAATTGGCGGTCAGTGTCGCCTCGGGCATGTAGAAGCCGGCGAATTCACTGGGGGCCTTCTTCACGTCGGCCATCTGCGCGGCGGTTTGAGTGCCGGGCTTCGCGGTGACCTCGATGTCCACGTACGTCTTGCCGGCCGCGTCGTTAATAACAAGGCCGACAGTGATCGTATCCAACTCGTTGGCCAATTGTTTGATTTGATCGACCAGTTGCTTGAATTGGGCCGCGGAGGCTTCGTTCTGAGCTTGCATGATGAACATCTGCGAAAACATGTCCACCTGCCCGAGAAAAGCGGTCCGCATTTCGTCCGTCAGATTGCCGACCAGCAAGCGCCACGCCACGTCGTACTTCTTGTCGGTGCCACCGAGGAGCGTGAGCGGGTCGGCCGGCATGTCGCTAATGAACTCCGGCTTGTTGGACACGAAAGCCCAATTACCGACTTGCTTAACAAAGGCTTCGGGGCCAATTTTCTTGGTGCCGTTGGGGCCTTCTTCGGCGGGTTGGCCGAGGGTCGCGAGCAGTGCCAGCATCTTGTCCATGTCGGTCACGGGCACAAAGGCGGCAGCGTTGGGCTCGCCCGTCGCATTTTCTGGATTGGGAAAATACACCATGCCCCACGGACGCGTCTTGTCCAGACCTTCCAAGCTCTTGCCCTGCAGTTGGGCCTGGAGCGTGGACTCCAAGAATTTGGGCAACTCCGCGTTATCGCCCAACTTGCCGATATAGTCGGCGTCCGACATCAACGCGTCGTAGCCGGAAAACGAAACCGTAGCAAACGGCTTGGCGTCCGCGGCCGTCGCTTGACGGGCCGGGCAGAATAGAGCAGCACCCAACAACAAGGCACTGAGCAAAGTCAACAAACTGGTCTTTCTCACGATTCAATCTCCTTTGTGGAAGACATATGGGCGGTGGGGCGTCAATCGGTCGGCGCGTTCGCACCAAGCCGGTGGCCTACTTCCCCTGCCCGCGAAACTCGCCTATCGAAACAGATCTCGACCACGCTGTGGTTCCGTGTGACGGAACCCCAACCGTGGGTTGGCATAACAACTACGGAAATAATAGCTGCGCGTCTCGACCGTGGCCAGTAGCCAGCATGGGATCGGCCGAAACCGGCTGACCGGGGGGTGGCTTGCCACCGACGTTTTTCTGTCTATGGGATGACCGTTGGGTCGGTCCCCTCCTGCCCCGTGGCCAACATGCCGGCGGCCAGGCCCGCCATCCGGAGAATTCCCTCCTCGAACTCGGCGCGAATCCGAATACCCCCGTCAATCGGACCGACCGTTAACCGAACATGGTCTCTGCCGGGCGACCGATTCAAGGCGGCGACGATCCTGGTCGCGTTGATTCTGTCGCGTCCTTCGGCCAACTCGGCGGCCAACTCGGCCACTGGCACAATCGCCAACGAGCACTCCAACGGCGCCGTGGGCGCCGCCGGAGTTGATCGCGACGCGGCAAGGGCCTGTTTGAGTGCTGCCCGTGCGTCGCGGCCGGTGGCTACGTAGAGAGTCTCCTTGCCGGCACCGATGACGATCTCGATTTCTTCTCCGAAGAGCCGCACCAACGTTTGGCGACCTTCGGCATTGTCGGGAATAGGCGTCGAGAGTGTATGGAGACGAACCTCGCCGCCACGATCCGTTTCGTGCTGAACTCCGCTGCGCACGTCTGGATAACGTCGGACCATCGCAATAAGGTGCTCGATCTTCTCAGGCCACTGCCCGCCGGCCGGAAGACGCATGGCCGCAATCAGCGCAGTGGCGTCCGGTTGCAGCACCACACTGGCAGTTCCCTCTAGAGATTGGTTAGTCGTTAGACCTTGGATCACGTCAAGGACACTGGACGCTATTTCTCTTTCGAGTTCTACCCGCTCGGGTCGGGTCGAACGGTTGATGTCCCGAAAGGCTCTCTGCTTCGCTGTGCCAACGATGGAAACCAACGTGTCGCTTGCGACCTTGGACAACGTGCCCGACCAGGTAGCTGTCGCTGCAGCGTTGGGCAAACGGAAGCCGGCCAAGTGGGACTCATTTTTCCCGCACTCGCTCCATTGCCGTGCCAACGGGGTTCCTTCTTTTGCGATGAGTGTCACTTCGGCCGACAGCTGTCGGGCCTGATGATCGAGAGCCAAGCCGACCGTAACTCGGTCCAACTTCTCAAGGGCCCTGGCAGCCGCTTGGTTGCCCAGTTGCGCCGCGTATCGACGAACCGCGTAGTCGGCCGCCGTCTCGTCCGGCCGGCGTCGCATCTCTTGAATGAGCCGGTCGATCTCGGCGTCGTTGAGCGTTTCAAACGCCTTGGGCCACTGGGAAACGAACAGCCGAGCCGCCAGATCGTACCGTTTGGGCAGATCACCCAAAAGCCGCATCGGGTTGTCGACCGAGCGCATGCCCGCCGTCTCCAGCCCCATGGCCACCATGGCCCAGTTGCCTTTTTGAATCGCAACGAGCTCGAAGCCGTTGCGCAAGTCAATCTGGTGAGTACCGTCCCCGTGGCCTTCGTAGTGGTGTATGTTCTTCGTGAACGGTCGGACCACTTCAAGCAGTGCGGTCAGGTCGTCGACAGGCAAGCACGCATAGGCGTCGAATCCCTGGTCCGGACTGGGTTCACGGGGTATTACGATCCCGGCCCAAGGACGACTCTTGTCCAACCCGGCCAGACCGCGGTTGCCGGTGGCCAGGTTGAGCATGGCTTCCAAGCCCCGGGCCAAATCGGGGCTACCGGAAAGGCCCCCGATCAATGCCACGTTCTCATACCACTGGTCGTAGCTAACGCTGGAAACCACCAGAATTGGTTTGGCCGGTCCAGGAGTATCGGCCGCGACCGATGGCGTCACGAAGAGACTCAGGAGAATCAACATGACGGCGGACTTTCTGATGAACGCAAGCAACTTTGACATAAAAGGGTTCCAGTCAGGCAAGGAGCATGAGGATTCCGCTGGAGACGATGCGTCACGGCCGTCGGTTTCGGTCAACCCACCAACGGTGAACGATGGTTTACCATCTCTGGCTTGCTGGAGAAAGGGGGCGATTCGGGGAAAGAAGGACGCCCCGGTCGTGGGCCGGTCTGCGGTCCACTGACCAAGGCATCGATCGGGGGCGGCGAATCCGGGGCAAGCAAAGCCCATGGGAACTCAGTGCAGCAGGTCGTATGCGGCACTTGCGCACCGCTCCGTCTGCTCTGATACATGAAGCATCTTCCAAACACCGTGGGGTTATTCGCCCCAACCGGGTGGACCGTTTAAGAAAAATGCCGGACAGCATAGAAAAGCAAGGGGCTGGTGCTTCAGCGATCAAGCACAGCAGTTCCGGCACCCAACGGATGGGTATGGCGAACTACCGTTCGCGATAGGTGATACGGCCCTTGGTCAAGTCGTAGGGCGAGAGTTCCACGTGGACCCGATCGCCCGGCACGATGCGGATGAAGTGTTTTCGCATTTTCCCAGCCACATGGGCGATCATCGTGTGACCCCCGTCCAACTGGACGCGAAACCGCGTATTGGCCAGCGCCTCGGTGACAACCCCTTCGACTTCAAGAGCTTCTTCTTTTTTTGGCATCTTCGCTTTTACCCACAGCAATCGAAAAAAACAGCTTGCTTTCGATAATCCATCCTACCATCTTCTGTTCCCGCGTCCAGCCCAGGTGGGGGCAAATCGTGGGCATCGAGAACCGCCCAGGCCGCGAGATTCGTCCTTCACCGCCCCATTTTCTGAGCTTTCTCAAGAATGCTGGGCCGTGCCTGCTCCATCATGTCGCGGACGTCCTCGTACCGAATCGTCCTTTGCTCGAACGACCGCTTCTCAACGGCGCCTAGAAAACGGCCTTCGAACTCGGCCAGGTTCGAGCCGTAGACGTGGAAGCTGTCGGCCATGTGGCAGTAACGACCCACTTCGATCGGTCTGCCCGAGAGTTCCGCGACGCGCCGGGCGATGTTCCGCTGAAGTTGAACCAGCGCGAAGATATTCATGAAGGCTGCCTTGTAGGCGTCGTTGCTGCGGAAGCGGACGTTCATGCTGAGTATTTCGCGGCCGGCTTCCTCGGTGATCCGGCACCAGACGCTCTGCAGGCACGCCGGGTCGTAACACGCTTGATCTTCCCAGACCTTCCACGTGACGGCCTGCGCCCGCCGCGTGTGCGGCGTCTCGACCAGTTGACGGCAAACATGCTCGATCTGGTCGACACAGCCGTGCGTGGGCACGTCATATCCGAAAAGTCGCTGGTGATAGGTGTATTCCCAGCGGGTGTCGTCGGGATTGTCCGGATCGCGGACGCAATGGTCTTTGATTCCCTCGCATACCTCCATAACGTATTCTTGAAGGTCTTCGAACCCGCCCGGCAGATCGCGATGGATCATCGGCTCGGACAGCGGCTCTTCGACCACGAGCATCATGGTCGCGTCCTTGCTGGGCGGATCGCCCGGCTTGTCGTACTGCGTCAAGACGTCGCGGCCGTGGTGATAGAGTTCCAGGAGCGCGTTTTCCCATGCCCGAGCGATGCAATTACCCTGGGCGAACAAGACGGGGATTCCATTCATCGTCAACTCCTCACATTGCGTGTGGTGCCTGCAATGGATTACCCAGCGCGGTCGGGAAACGCGAGCCGATCCCTGTCCGACGCGATGAGACCGCATCCGTACGGACGGGGGCAAGCCGCCTGCGGCGGGCCGGCAAACCTTCATGCCGGATGCACTGGATATCCGCAAAGTCTAGCTAGGCTATGCAGCCTAAACGAGAAGGCCACCCGATTCAAGGACCCCACCCATCACGGTGTGGTTTTAACGGTTAGGCAAAGTTGCGCCAGAAGTTGTTTTTTGTGCGCAGCTTGGGAAATCGAGGAGAATTCTGCCGTCGGTCGGGAGTCGCGGAAACTTGAAAAATTCTTGAAATTTTTAAGCCCTTGTCTTGTTTCAATTAACGTAGAATTTCTTAAGGTCTCTCGCAAAAAGGCGTTTGCCTCGGACCGAGACATAAGCCAAACTGCGTTGGTGAAGTCTGTTTTCTCAGCGCCACTCGGCGGTTGAGCCGTGTGGGCACTGGGCAAGTTTCGATAGGTTTCTTTCATGGCCGGCGCAAGAACCGGCGAGGTGATTTCCAAATGCACGTTCCGGTAAAAAACCTATTGGCGTTTGCCGTCGGTGTTCTGATGATCGAGTTGATTTGCACCGCGTCCGCCCCGGGGCAGGTCTGGTCGCCCACGATGGCCTGTCTGCCGTGCGCCGATGGGCAGACCTATCGCTTGGTTTACCAGACGGTCTACGATCAGCACGAAGTGACAGCCTACCGCGTCGTGTGCGAAACCGAATACGAAACGCGGCAGGTCACGTCCTATCGCCCCGTCTGGGAAACCCAGATGCAGGAACGTCGCTACACGGTCGCACGACCAGTGACCGAAACGAGCTATCGCGAAGAACAATACACGGTCCAACGGCCCATCTGGGAAACGCAACTGCGAGATGCCAGTTATGACCGCACGCGATACGTGCAGGAAACGGCTGAGCGCGAAGAGCATTATACGGTCTGGCGACCTGTCACGGAGACCAGCGAGCGAGAAGAGTGGTACACCGTTCAGCGGCCTGTCCGCCAGACGACCTATCGCACCGAGACCTACACGGTGATGCAACCGGTCACATCCTATCAAACCCAATACGTCGATCAGGGTTGTTATGCGACACAGACGGTTCTCAAGCCGAGTTGGCCGCGCAACCGGCTTCGATGGCAACCGGCCACGACCTCGGTCGATCCGCTCTCGGGCCAGGTGGTTTACCAGCGTGCCGGATTATACTGGACGCCGACCCAGACAGGCCGATACGAAGTGCAACGGGTGTGGCAGCCCAACGTCGTCTCGCAACAGGTGCCCCAAACCACGTTCGTGCCCCAAACAGTCCAACGTCAGGTGCCGGTCGAAACGGTCTCGTATCAAACCGAGCAAGTTTGCCGCAAGGTGCCGGTGCAGACGTGCCGCATGGTGGCCGAGCAGCAGGTTCGCAAGGTTCCCTACACGGTGTTGCGGCCCGTCACTGAGCGTATTGAGCGCCAAGTGCCGGTTCAGGTCTGCCGGATGGTTACCGAACAGCGTGTTCGCAGGATCCCGGTAACGACCTGCCGGACGGAGTATGAAGAACGGGTCGAGCAGATCCCGGTTCGGATCTGTCGTACCGAGGCGGTTGTGGAGACGATTCGGGTGCCTCGCCGTGTCGAGAAGCGGATTCCCGTGACCTACACGTGTTCTATCCCTCGGGTCGTATGCTGTCGAGTGCCGCTGGATCCGTGCGGCGTGCCAGTCGAGGTCTGTGGGCCGGCCGGTTCGACGACTTTGATTGAGAAGCAACAACCAACGCTTGCCCCACCCAAGAAGATCGACGCAGCGGACGAAAAACCGCGTCTGGATTCCACGTGGCAACCGGCCCAATCCAAGACGCCTCAAGACCCACCGGCCGAGCCGAACCAGCCCGATCCGTCGCAACCGGCTTTAGGAACCGATCCTTACGACGCTGCGAAAGAGCAAGGCACCTAGCCACGCCCGCCTCTTCAACGGGCGGCTAGCGATATAAGAATTGCTGGTTGCGCAGGTACCCAGGAGGGGCCAACGGATGCATTGACAGACGTGTCCCGAGCCGCCACACTGGGGACCATGATGTCCGATACGCCGTCTTCCGACTCGGTTTCCGCTGACTCGTTTCAGGGCAAACGCGTTGCGCTGGCGGGCCGGTTTGCCAGCATGTCCAAGCGTGAAGTGGCCAAGCTTCTTCGCGGTCAGGGAGCCACGGTCAGCGAGAAGCCCCATCCGGCGGTCGACCTGATCGTTGTGGGCGAGCAAGGGCTCCCATTGATCGACGAAGCCGACTTGGAGGAGGATCTCGATCCTGAAACCCACGAGGCGATTCGCCGAGGTCGGATCGAGTTGTTGCCCGAGACCCGACTCTGGCAGCGGCTGGGTTTGGTCGAAGCCGATCGTGAGATCCAACGTCTGTACACGCCCGCCATGTTGGCCGAGTTGTTGGGTGTGCCAGTGGCCATCGTGCGGCGCTGGCACCGTCGCGGGCTGATCGAACCGGCTCGCGAGGTGCGCCGGCTTCCCTACTTCGATTTTCAAGAAGTGGCCACCGCGCGGCGGTTGGCCGAGTTGCTTTCCGCCGGTGTTTCACCCCGCGCGATCGAGCGAAAGCTGGAAGCTCTGCGAGGGCTTCTGCCGGGAATCGAACGCCCCTTGGCCCAGTTGTCGGTCATCATCGAAGGCAAGCAGATTCTGTTGCGGCAAGGCGATGGTCTGGTCGAGCCGGGCGGACAATTGCGATTCGATTTCGACTCGACCGAGCCGGTACGACCGCGAACGGCTTGCGACGACGAGCAACTCCTGCCACTTGGCTCGCCTGACGATGTCGCCGAAGCCGCGCAACTTGCCCAATCGCCGACCGATCTCGCTGCCCTGGCCGCCGAGATGGAGGAGGCCGGACAGTTGACCGAAGCCGCCGAGATCTATCGCGCGGCCATGGCCGCGGGTGGCCCCACGGCCGAATTGTGCTTCCAACTGGCCGAGTTGCTCTATCGGCTGGGCGACACCGTTGGC